>NZ_QEWR01000002.1:342507-685014 GCF_003121925.1 Ignatzschineria indica
GTTGCTAAGAGCGGATAGGGTGCTGTCTTAAGTCGAAGGGCTTTTAATTTCGGCTCTCCGGCATAGACTCTAATAGTAGATTCCCCTACTTCGACATTAGCTCCCGCTTGTCTTAATGCCGCAGTGACAGCTTCAAGATGCTCTGGGATACAATCGATAATTGTTACATCTCCAAAGGTCATCGCCGCAGCGACCATATAGGTACCAATCTCAATACGATCAGGCATAACACTATATTCACCGCCACCTAGCTTCTCAACACCGGTAATTGTTAAACGATCGGTTCCGATCCCTTCAATCTTTGCCCCAATACTATTGAGCATATTGGCAAGATCACTCACTTCCGGCTCTTTTGCGCAATTATCTAAAACAGTTACGCCATCAGCAAGTACGGCTGCCATTAAGACATTTTCAACACCGGTAACTGTGACTACATCAAAGGTATGATGTGTCCCTTGAAGACGCTTATCTTTTGCTGTTGCTAATACATAGCCATGCTCAATTTTAATATCAGCGCCTAATGCTTCCATCCCTAAAAGATGTTGATCGACAGGACGACTACCGATCGGACATCCGCCCGGCAAAGAGACCTCTGCATGGCCAAATTTTGCCAACATGGGTCCTAAAACTAATATCGATGCTCGCATCTGAATAACAAGGTCATGATTTGCTCGTGTCTTTCTGATCGAACGCGGATCAACAATTAATGTCGATCCTTCAAATTCTACCTTAGCTCCTAAATCTTCCAATATTTTTGATAAAACAATCACATCTTGAAGTTTAGGAACATTCTTTAATACAACGGGCTCTGTTGCTAAAATCGTCGCAGCAAGAATAGGAAGAACGGCATTTTTAGCCCCACTTGCGCTCACAGAGCCCTTTAGTGGACCATTACCTTCTACTAGAAGTCGCTCTTTTCCACTCATTATTTGCTCCATTCAGATGGCTTGTAGGTTTTTAATGCTAATGCATGAATCTCTTCTGTTTCAAGACGATCACCTAAGGTGGAGTAGACTAATTTATGTTGTTTTAACATCGATAGCCCTTCAAACTCTGGGCTGACAATAATCGCTTCAAAGTGAACACCATCATCCCCTTTAACCTCAATGTAATCACACTGAAGACCTGCTTCAATAAGCTCTCTCACTTTATCTTTTGTCATCATCTTTAATATTCCTTATATCGAATTAAACGTGATGGAATGTGATTTTTACCCACTTTCTGCTCACAACTTTGAAAAATATTTCCCCTATTATGCCATGATCCCAATGACGATTGGCATATATCGATCAAATTAATACACTCCTTCCCTACTCTTGCTCTCAAAGAGGAAATTAAGCGGTTGCTACAAAGAATTTTCTTTATAGTCCAACTCAAATAGTTACGTTAAAAAAGGGGGAATTGCATTTGAAATAGAGTAAGAAATTGTGCAAAAGCCTCTTTTAATAGAACTCTAATAGAGCGCTAATAGTGGTTAAATTTTGATCAAAATAAAGCTTCAGATTAGGAAAAAGGGTGAGCTCTTTGTTAACATGAGTAATCATTGTACGCTTAGATCAACTCTCTAGCGTTATTAGAGAATCAATTATATGAAGGATCAACCAATGCAATATAGAGCGTTATCTCAACACTCTTCTTCTCAAACTTCCTCCCCAACTATCTTTTTTCGACTTATTTTTAGCTTACTATTCTTGATTAGTTTGAGCTTTACAACCAATCTCTCTGCACAAGAAACAATTGCTGAAAATGAAGCTTATGCCGTTTTAGAGGCGACTGAAAAATCGATTATTGACACTCAAGAGAAGATCAATGAAGCTAAAAAAGAGCTTACATCTGCCGACTCTGAAGAATCAGCGGCCGCAATTAAAGAGCGGATTGAGCAGCTACAATCTCGCCTCAATCAGGCCAGAAATGAGTTTGAGAAATATGCTTTAGGGGGAATTGATCTTCACTATATTAAAGAGAAGGAGAATATTACTGATCTCAACTACGATTGGCAGGCGGAGCTACTCCAGATTGTTCAGCCGGTCTTTGCCGAGATTCAGAGATTAACTCAAAATTCCCGTGAGCGCGATACCCTAACTCGTGATCTCTCTCTCTACAATGAAAAAATTGAGCAACTCGAGAAGGGATTGGAATTTTTACAGAAAGCGCCTTTTGAGCAACTTACACCCGAATCACAAAAGCGATTAGAGGTAATTCAGAGCAATTGGGAGACCTTTTTAACTGATCTCCTGCGAGAGCGTGATCGGACTCAAGCGCTTTTAGATGCGATGGCAACCGATAAGAGCTTTATGGAGTCACTTAAAGATGGATTGCTCGATTTTATTAAAGGTCGCGGGCTTATTCTTGTCGTCTCCTTTTCCACCTTTATTCTAGTACTCTATCTCTTAACAAAAGGGATGGATCTTCTGATTGCAAGAAGAGCTAAAAAAGAGCAAGGGATGATTCAACGGGTCAATTTAAAGGGCCGATTACTTCTACTCGCCTACCGTGTCTTTTCAGTTGTTGTCTCTGTTATCGCTTATCTTATTGTTCTCCACGCCATGGGCGATATGGTTCTCTTTGGAATTGCGATTTTAATTCTATTGGCACTTATTTTCGCTTTTCGTAATTATGTTCCTAAATATTTTTCGGAGATTCGTCTTTTTCTCAACTTAGGATCAGCCCGACAAGGAGAGCGTGTCATCTATCGTGGTATTCCCTGGCGTATTGAAAGAATTACGCTTTATAGTGCAACGCTTGTCAATCCTGCAATCGATAATGGCCGTATTCGCTTAATGTTGCCGGAGCTTGCAACTTTAACTTCTCGTCCTCTTCTGAGTGATGAGATCTGGTTTCCTGCCAAAGTAGGGGACAGCTTTATTCTACCGAATGGTACCTTTGGAGAGGTTAAACGAATCACGCCAGAGTCAGTCTACCTCAACTCATTTAATAGTACGATTATCTACCCTGCTCCCGACTTTATTGCCGGTGCTCCTACGAACCTCTCCTATGGTTATTATGCTGTTGCTGACTTTGGACTCTCTTATAAACACTTTACAACACCTGTTGATGAGATCTTTACAAAACTGAAAGCCTATATTGAAGAGTTTCTCTCTCATACAGGTATGCATGATCAATATAACTCTATTAGTGTTGAGTTTAGACGCATTAATGAAGGTGTTTCTCTGGTCTATACTGTAATTGTTGCGATGAAAGGTTCTGGTGCCGGCTACTACTTCCAATCAGGAAGATTACTACAGGAGGCCTGTCTTCGTTGTGCGCAAAAAGAGGGTTGGAGCATGCCTTACACCAATATTGAGATGCGAGATAGTAATCATCGAGTTATCGATGTCACTCCTGATAATGCAACGCTCTCATAGAGAGTATTGCTTATCATAACTTTTAAGTTATAGATCATAAGTTATAGATCATAAGTTATAGCTCATAAGTAATAAATAATAAGTAATAGACAATAAGTCAGGAGTCAGGAGTCACGAGCCATGAGTCATAAGTCATTAGGTATTATTACTCTTAAACTGTAAGATTTAAAAAACTTAAAGTTCCTCTATCTTTAAAAATTTAAAAATCAAAAATAACGAGTGAAATAAAAGTAAAAAATAAAAAATAAAAGTGAAAGTAAAAAAAGTGCCGATTAAATGATCGGCACTTCTATTTTGCTTACGCTTTTAATGGAGGTGTTTCAATTTCACACCTTCATCATCCTCTATCATTATTAGTGTCTTGCAACCATTAACTTCTTAATTTCTGCAATCGCTTTTGCAGGATTCAAACCTTTCGGACAGGTATTGGTACAGTTCATGATTGTATGACAACGATAGAGCTTAAATGGATCTTCTAACATATCAAGACGCTCCCCTTTGTACTCATCGCGTGAGTCAGAGATAAAGCGATATGCCTGAAGTAATACTGCAGGACCAAGATATTTATCAGAGTTCCACCAGTAGCTCGGGCATGAGGTAGAGCATGATGCACAGAGGATACACTCATAGTAACCATCAAGCTTACGACGCTCATCGATTGATTGTAATCGCTCACGTGGTGGTGTCGCTGTATCTGTCTGTAACCATGGTTTAATCGATGCATATTGCGCATAGAAATGTGTTAAATCTGGAACTAAGTCCTTAACAACATGCATATGCGGTAATGGATTGATAGTCACTTCGCCATCTTTAACAGAGCTAATTGCCTTTGTACACGCAAGCGTATTAGTACCATCAATATTCATTGCACAAGAACCACACACACCTTCACGGCATGAACGACGAAGCGTTAAAGTTGGATCCATTGTATTTTTAATAAGAAGTAACGCATCAAGAATCATTGGACCACATGCGTCAAGATCAACTTCATAACGATCATAACGCGGGTTTTCACCGGTATCAGGATTCCAACGATATACTTTAAAGACTCTTTTATTGGTCGCATTTTCGTTTTTAAAGAACTTACCTTCTTTAACAACCGAATTTGCGGGTAATTTAAATTCAGCCATAATCTTTTCCTTTCTATTTAACCTTTCTTCACTAATCTGTTGCTATTAGTAAGTACGTTCTTTAGGTTCGATATACGCTACTTCATCAGTTAACGTATAGGTGTGAACAGGACGATAGTCGATCTTCACATCACCATTTTCATCAACCCACGCATATGTGTGTTTCATCCAGTTAACATCATCACGATGAGGATAATCTTCACGAGCATGCGCTCCACGTGATTCTGTACGATTGATTGCAGACTTCACAGTTGCAACTGCACAGATTAAAAGGTTAGATAACTCAAGAGTTTCAACGAGGTCTGAGTTCCAGATAAGGCTTCTATCATGCACTTTGATATCTGCAAATTGTTTAAATGCCTCATCAACACGTCTGACACCATCTTCTAGCGTCTCTTGCATACGGAATACCGCAACATCTTCCTGCATTGCACGCTGCATCTTATCGCGTAATTCAGCCGTTGGGATACTACCATCAGCATGACGAATTTTGTCGAAACGATCTAAGATATCGATTACTTTTTGATCATCTAATGGTTTGTGCGCTGCGCTTGGCTCTAAAATTTCTGCTGCACGATTAGCTGCTGCACGACCAAAAACAACTAAGTCTAAAAGGGAGTTAGATCCTAAACGGTTAGCACCATGTACTGATACACATGCAGCTTCCCCAATTGCCATAAGGCCGGGAACTACTGAATCTGGATCACCATCTTTTAATGTTACAACTTCACCATGGTAGTTGGTTGGAACCCCCCCCATGTTGTAGTGAACGGTTGGAATAACAGGGATCGGCTCTTTACGAACATCGACGTCAGCGAAGATTCTTGCACTCTCAGCAATACTTGGAAGACGCTCTTCAATCACCTCAGGCCCTAAATGCTCAAGGTGGAGGAAGATGTGATCTTTCTTAGGACCAACACCACGACCTTCACGAATTTCGATCAACATAGAGCGTGAAACAACGTCACGTGATGCAAGGTCTTTTGCGTTTGGTGCGTAACGCTCCATGAAACGCTCACCATTAGAGTTGGTTAAATAGCCCCCTTCTCCACGAACACCTTCTGTGATCAAACAACCTGCGCCATAGATTCCTGTTGGATGGAATTGAACGAATTCCATATCTTGTAGCGGTAAGCCAGCACGAGCTACCATTCCGTTACCATCTCCAGTACAGGTATGCGCTGAAGTTGCAGAGAAGTATGCTCGACCATAACCACCAGTCGCTAAAACAACCATTTGAGCGCGGAATACATGCATTGAGCCATCAGCTAAATCCCAAGCCACAACTCCACGGCACTCACCTTCATCCATAAGTAGGTCAATTGCAAAGTACTCAATGTAGAACTCTGCATTATGTTTGAGTGACTGTTGATAGAGTGTATGAAGCATTGCATGCCCTGTTCTATCTGCTGCGGCACAAGTTCTTTGTGCTTGGCCTTCTCCAAAATTGGTTGTCATTCCACCAAATGGACGTTGATAGATCTTACCCTCTTCAGTACGGGAGAATGGAAGACCGTAATGCTCAAGTTCTAAAATTGCAGGGATTGCTTCACGACACATATATTCGATAGCATCCTGGTCACCTAACCAGTCAGATCCTTTAACCGTATCATACATATGCCAGCGCCAATCATCTTCACCCATGTTACCAAGCGCTGCTGATACACCACCTTGTGCCGCAACAGTATGTGAACGAGTTGGGAATACTTTAGTAACACAAGCCGTTTTTAAACCTTTTTCTGCCATACCGAGCGTTGCACGAAGGCCTGCGCCACCTGCACCTACAACGACAACGTCATAGACATGCTCATGAATCTTATAATCTTTATACTCTTTTAAGTTACTCATCGATTAAAACTCCGAGAATTATTATTCTGTAAAATTTCTACATCTTCTAGATATTAGTGCATACACAATTAGTGCATCATCATGGTGCTAACGATAAATCCAACGCGGATAATAGCCCAAACAATTGCAACACCAATCACAGATAAGATCACACGCATCGCACTTAAAATAACAATGCGTTGACAGGTCTTACTGACATAGTCCTCGATAAGAACTTGAAGGCCTAAAATAGCGTGATAGATTCCTGCAACGACTAAAACAACTAAAAGAACGGTATTCATCGGAGTTCCCACCCAGAATAATACCTCTTCAAAACTTTTACCATATAGGCTTGCAAATGAGAAAGCGAACCAAAGAAAGAGCAGTGCTAAAACAACAGCAGAGACTTTTTGTGCTAACCAAGAGACAGAACCTGCATGCGCTGATCCTAAACCTTTAACGCGACCTAGTGGGGTTTGATATCTTTTCATAACGCTTCCTTATGCTGCAAAACCAACAATAAGAATAAGAACCGCTAAAACAGGAGCAGCGATCTGTACGATCTTCGCGCTCTTTTTAGCTGATTCAATATCCACACCTTTTCCGGCATCCCAAAAGAGATGACGAATGCCGTTACAAAAATGGTAACAAGCAGCGAATGTTCCAAGAATAACAAGGAGCACTACAAAAGGATTTTTTAAGAAAGCGGTCATTGTGGCAAATGCACTTGGACCTGCTGCTAAACTTACCAACCAAGCACCAATGACTAGTAGAACTAACACCAACGCAACGCCGGAGGCACGATGCAAAATACTCATTACCGAAGTAACTTGCCATTTGTATCCGCTACCGAGCATAAATGGCGATAAAGGCCGTTTATTTTGACTCATAGATAGACTCCAATTAATAAAAAATAAAACATACAGATTAAACCTAAGTTGCATCAGTTTGCCAAGTTATGACAAATATTTCAATCTCCCATTCATAAATAGGTGAGATATTGTTGAGATATTGCGCAGATTGCTGATAGATTCAGCTTAGGAACGCTCTAATGCTTCTATAGGCGCGAGCTCTGCTGCCTTTTTTGCCGGAAAGAAGCCAAAAAGGATCCCGATCAAAAATGCAGCAATAAAGGAGAAGATAATTGAGGGTAACGAAAAGCTTAATGGGATCATTCCTCCTAGTTGTTTTAATATAAACCCTGTAGAGAGCGCTAAAGCGACCCCTACTACTCCTCCAATAAGGCAGACTAACACCGATTCAATAAGAAACTGTTGAGATATATCACTTTTACGAGCGCCAACTGCCATGCGCATTCCGATCTCTTTAGTTCTCTCAGCAACAGAGACTAAAAGAATATTCATGACCCCTATCCCCCCAACTAGTAGAGAAATTAACGCTATTGCTGTTACTAAAATTCGCATAATTAACGTTGTTGACTCTACCATCTCCTTAATGGCATCCGCGTTATAGATAAAGAAATCCTTTTTCCCATGTAGATCAGTCAATAGATCGGTAATACTATTTTCTGCTAATGCCATATTGACATCATCATCGACCCTGACTGTAATATTTCTAAATGATGTCCCACCGGTTAGGCGATGCATTGCACTTGAGTAGGGAATCCAGATAGTCATGGTATCACTACTAAACATCCCTTGGGATTTCGAAGTCGCAACACCAATCACTCGAACAGGTAATTGCCCTATAATAATGACCTCACCAATAGGACTCTTCCCTTCACTAAAAAAAGTTTTCACGCTATTTTCATCAATCACCGCTTCAAGCGCGAGTGACAGTTCACTCTCTTCATCAAATGCGATCCCTTCAGTTATCTCATAACCTTGAACATCAAAAAATTGCGCACCTACCCCTTGAATCTGAGTATTGATTGCCGATTGATTACCATATCGTGCTTCAACTACAGTTGAGACAACAGGTGTCACACTATGAATAAAGGGGAGTTTTTTAAGTGCCTCAACGTCTGCCGGGCGTAGCGACTGCACACTCTGAGAGTGACGATCCCCAAAGCCAGTGCCAGGATAGATTGTTAATGTATTGGTTCCCATCTGTCGAATATCTGCAATAATCTGATCTGTCGATCCTCGACCTAATGCGATCACCAGTACAACGGCGGCAATCCCTATAATAATCCCAAGCATCGTTAAAAATGTTCGAAGTCTCTGCATCAACATTGAGAGAATCGCCATCTTAAAGGCATTACTGATACGCAGCCCAAGATGGGAGAGCCCCGAAGCTCGTTTCCAGCTCTTTTGCTCTTTTTGAGTCGCTTTACTCTCTGATTCTGCATTATTTTGAACAATATCTTGGGCGGAAATTTGTCGCTCATCACCAATAATCAGCCCATCTTTAATCTCGATAATACGATCTGCATGACTTGCGACATCAGGATCATGCGTCACCATAATTATGGTGTGCCCTGCACGATTTAAATCTTTTAAAATCCCCAAGACTGCCGCGCCACTTTCGCTATCTAAGGCCCCTGTTGGTTCATCTGCAAGGATAATCTCTCCCCCATTCATTAAAGCTCGCGCAATACTGACCCTCTGTTGTTGCCCACCTGAAAGTTGGGTTGGATAGTAATTGACTCGCTCTGAGAGCCCCAATTGCGTTAATAACTCTTCTGCCCGTTGATGGCGGAGTGCCCCCGGCATTCCTGAATAGATCGCCGGCATCTCAACATTTCCTTTAGCAGTTAAACTATTAAGAAGATGGTAACGTTGAAAGATAAAGCCGAAATGTTCCCTTCGAAGTTCAGCAAGCTCATCATCACTATAGTGCGCTATATCCCTTCCTTTGAAGTGATAACTCCCGGCAGAGAGATAATCTAATCCCCCTATAATATTCATTAAGGTCGATTTTCCTGAACCTGAAGCACCCATAATCGCGATAAACTCACCCTCTTCAATTGAGAGTGTGATTCCTTTTAAAACCTCAACAGAGAGATCTCCCGATTGAAATGAGCGACGAAGATCCCTCAATTGAATGAGCGGTTCTAAAGATCCTTCTGAAGATTGGCCTAAATCATCCCTATTCATTATCGTCTTCTTCCCATCATTCCCATGCTGCCGGCATTATTATAACCGGTAGATTCTGCCGTAATAACACGATCTCCCTCTTGAAGTCCTGAGATAACCTCCACAGAGATACTATTAGAGAGCCCTGTTTTAATCATCCGTGGCACGATCTTACCACTCTCTTCATCCTCTAAGATCCAGACAACTCGCTCCCCTTTTGGAACTGTTACCGCCGGCATTGTTGATGGCTTAAAGCGAAGTGCCGCCATAGGGATCATCAAAACATTCTCTTTCTCTTCCAAAATAATATGCACTTGCGTCGACATACCGATATAGAAGAGATTGTTAAGATTTTCTACATCGAACAAACCATTATAGTAGACGGCCTCATTAAAATTGGTAACAACATTACCAATGGTTGTCTGAAAAGATTCTGTTGCCGGCTCAATCTGACGCAAAATCGCCTCATAACGTTGGTTAGGCTCCCCTAAAATAGTAAAGTAAGCTTTCATTCCAGGATGAAGTTTTGTCACATCCGCCTCAGAGATTTGCGCTTTTATGGTCATTGTCGAAAGATCTGCAACTTTAACGATCGTAGGTGCGGTCTGAGTCGAGTTAACTGTTTGTCCCTCTTTAACAACGGTCGCGACAACCATTCCATCAATAGGTGACGTGATCTTTGTGTAATCGAGATTAAGCTCAGCAGTATCAAGGGCAATTTGCGCCTGCGCTATCTGTGCAATAAGGGCATCAACTTCCGCATCTAAAACTTTTAAAGTCGCCTCTGCCTGATCAAGCTCATTTTGAGTGGTCGCACCATTTCGGATCAGTTTCTGTTGTCTTTCTAAATTAATTCGAGCATTGAGAAGTTGTGCCTCTTTAGCCGCTTTGGAAGCGATCATATTTTTTAAGCGAGCTTCACTATCTTTGACTGCATTTTGTTGTGGGAGGTCATCAATCTCGACTAAGAGATCACCTCGCTCTACCCGATCACCTAACTTTACATACATCTTTTTGATCTGTCCTGAGACTTGCGCTCCCACATCAATCTGATCAGATGCTTCCATTTTGCCATAAGCTAAAATACTCACCTCTAGATCCCCTCGCTCTACAGCTGTTGTGAGATAGGCGACTCGTTTTTCTGGGGTAAAATAGAGATAAGCAGAGAGAGCAAGAAGAATCAGAAGCGCACCGATAAGGTATTTTCGATATTTTTTCATAGTAATTATTTTGTTATTTCCAACTTAGAAGAGTGATTGCATCGAGTGATCAGGCGAAATGTCGATAGTGATACAACCAATCATCAACAATCTAATATTAGTACAAATTAGCACAATGAAATAGTACAACGAATCTCGAGATTAATGGAGATTTAATAGATTAATAGAGAGCAATAGAGATCACTAGAGATCAATAGAGATTAAAGGGTCTAACTCTTTAGTGAAAGTGCTTATCTAACTCAATGAAACGTTAGATGTGAGGTTAGATAAAAATCATTCCTCAATAAAAAAGCATTGAAAGCATTGAACATAATGAAAACATTCCCTTATTTACACTACAGCGCTATTAGCCCACTACTCCATTGACCGATTACGATCTCGGCATCTCTCTACTACTCTCTACTCTCCTTAACTACCGCATAGTAAAATTATCATAGTAGGATCCACTATACACAATATATCTAAATATAGAGTGTATAGATATAGTGCATTTATATGTTATTTGATAAGCCTTGATCATCAATCTTATCGATGCCTCGCTCCCTCTTCGCTTGAAAGCCACTAACTGAAAGATCTTAAGTGCAAATTCCTCTTTATTGATTGGATCCTTTGCTTTTCTCCCTTAGTCGGTCGTACAATGAGAAATTAACCTTTTATATCACCCTTTATATATCAGCAAGGATACAAGCAAGGATATTATGGATAACAGACTTCGTACAATTGATCTTGCGGTCGTCATTCAACATACTTCAAAAACTGAAGATGAAGCGCTCTATCTTGATAAAGAGGCAGCAACTGAACTTCTTCAAAGTATTGGGCAAAATATTGCAAGCCATTTCCCGGGAATTCAAAACTTCGGTCTTATCGGTGTTGGTTCAATATACCATCTCCATCAAATCATAAGACCTGGATTCCCTATCTATACACAGCTCTTTGAGCTCTCTAAAATTCACTTTAGAGAGAAAAACTTTAAACCTTCTATTATCGGTATCGGCACGGCTGAAGAGCAATTTGAAGTCTTTCACTTCAATAAAGAATTGAGTGAATTTGCCGATGTTCTAGAGGTTCTCCCCTTTACCGTAGTGATGCCGGAGACGCCGGAGGCAGCAGATTTTATTGAGAAAATGGAGCGTGAGCTCATTACAAAAGCACACCTCAATGGCAAGATTGTTAGCGATTTTCAGAATGCTTTTGAGCAAGATATCCTCAATATGTCTATTGTGACGCTCGCAGATCTCAATGGGCTCTTTGCTTCTCAGCTGATTCAGATCGGATTAGAAGAGCTCTGGGAGATCATGCAGGCGGTAATTTTTGATCAAACAGAGAAACTCAACCAGTTAGGAAGTGGCCATATTCTCTACTGGAAGCTCGATGAAGTTGCTCTCTATGTTGCACACCCCTCCATCTATGATGAAGCGATGAAAGATTATCTACAGGACTACAAAACTTATGCATTGACAACAGATCGCCTTGAGCATCTCTTTAAGATGCATAAAATTCCCTACAGTAAAATTGAGGTGATGAATCCGGATTTCTTTAAAGAGCCTTTAACTGTCGATAGTGCTAGAGCACAACTTACGACACATATTAAAGCGCTTTAATGTGATTTATGATTTAAAGAAGTCTTGTATTTAGATCCATTTAAGATCAATTTAAATCTATTTCCGATAATAAAAAAGACCTTGCAGTTTAAATTGCAAGGTCTTCTTCTATCATGCTATTGGCAATCTCATTGGTAATCTCTCAATTTAAGAGATCTTACCATGACAATCTTTATAACGCTTACCCGATCCACATGGGCATGGCTCATTTCGGCCTACCTGAGCAAAAGCCCCGGAATCGATATCAGCTTTAATTGCCGCTTCAGTCTCAGCAATATTTTCTTCTTTAATATTGCCAATCTCATCGATTAAACGCTCTACATCAGCAGCATTAGTTACAGAACCTTCAATCACCTTCTTCTCTGCATTTTCTGGTGCTGATAGTGCTTCTGAAAGCTCTTCCGGCGTTTCTACACGAATAACAATATTACTTAAGAAACGGATTGTTTTATAGTGGATTTGATCTAACATCGCTTCAAAGAGGATAAAGGATTCACGTTTATACTCCTGCTCTGGACGGCGTTGACCATAAGCGCGGAGCTGAATTCCCTGTCTTAAATAATCCATCGCTGCCAGATGTTCTTTCCATTGACTATCGAGCACTTCAAGTAAGACTGATTTCTCAAAACGTCTAAATTGGGAAGGATCAACATCTGCATTCGCCTGTTGCTTCTTCTCGGCATATTGACGCTCACTCTCGGCGATAATCGCGTTATAGATCTCCTCTTCTGTTAAGTTGGGATTCTCTTTAAGCGCTTTTTCAAAATCGATCTCAATTCTAAATTCATTTTTAAGAACATCCATCAATCCTGCAAGATCCCACTGTTCAGCATAACTTTGAGGGGGGATATATTTCTCGACTAGATCACCAAAGACCTGCTCACGCATCATATTAATTGCGTTGGTGATATCATCTGCACGAAGAATATCATCACGCTGTTGGTAGATGATCTTACGTTGATCATTAGCAATATCATCATATTGTAAAAGATTTTTACGGATATCGAAGTTGTGACCTTCAACCTTACGTTGTGCATTTTCAATAGAACGGGTAATCATGCGATGCTCTAATGCTTCACCATTCCCCATCCCTAAACTCGCCATCAAATTACGCATCTTAGGATTCATAAAGATACGCATTAAATGGTCATCAAGTGAGAGATAGAAGCGAGAAGATCCGACATCCCCCTGTCGTCCAGCACGACCACGAAGCTGATTATCTATTCGGCGAGACTCATGACGCTCTGTCCCGATAATATGTAAGCCGCCTAATGCTAGCACCTCTTCTTGACGCTCTTTTGCTCTCGCTCTAAGCTCTTCAAGATCTTTCTCTGTAGCATTAGGATTTGATTCTAAAAAGAGTTGCTCTTCTAATTTAACATTTCCGCCTAGAACAATGTCTGTTCCACGACCGGCCATGTTAGTCGCAATTGTAATTGCTCCTGGAATACCAGCTCTACCAACAACGTATGCTTCTCTCTCATGTTGCTTGGCATTGAGTACTTCATGAGGAATATTCTGTTTTTTAAGTAGGTCAGAGATTAATTCAGAAACTTCAACTGAAGCTGTCCCCACTAATACGGGCTGTTTACGCTCATAACAGTCGAGAATATCTTTAATAATCGCTTCATATTTCTCTTTCTGTGTGAGGTAGATTAGATCACCGTAATCCTTTCTCTGAACCGGCTTATGCGTCGGAATTACAACAACTTCAAGTCCGTAGATCTCTAAAAATTCTGGTGCTTCTGTATCGGCAGTACCGGTCATACCCGCAAGTTTTTCATAGATACGGAAATAGTTTTGGAAAGTGATAGAGGCTAATGTCTGATTTTCAGGCTTAACCTCAACACCCTCTTTCACTTCGATTGCTTGATGCAGTCCATCAGACCAGCGTCGTCCCGCCAAAGTTCGACCTGTATGCTCATCAACAATGACGATCTCACCTTTCTGTACAATATAATCAACATCGCGTTGGAAAATATAGTGCGCACGAAGACAATTGTCGACATGATGATAGAGCTTAAGGTTATTACTATCATAGAGGCTATCTCCCTCTTTTAAGAGACCGGCCTCAACAAGAAGGGATTCAAGATGCTGATGCCCTTCTTCTGTTAGGTTAACCTGTTTATCTTTCTCATTAATCTCAAAATCAACAGGCCCCTCTTCCGTTGGCTTTTGAAGATGAGGAATTAATTTATTAACAGCATGATAGAGATCTGCACCCCCTTCAACCGGCCCTGAGATAATAAGCGGTGTTCTCGCTTCATCAATTAAGATAGAGTCAACCTCATCGATCACCGCAAAAGAGAGGGGTCTTTGCACCTTTTGACTCATGTCATAGACCATATTATCGCGTAGATAATCAAACCCTAACTCATTATTAGTTGCATAGGTAATATCTGCTTGATAAGCCGCCTTCTTCTCTTCAAGACTCTGATTAGAGACTACAACGCCTACAGAGAGTCCTAAATAGTTATAGACCTTCCCCATCCACTCCGCATCTCGGCGAGCAAGATAATCATTCACCGTTACAACATGTACCCCTTTGCCGGCTAATGCATTGAGGTAGACCGCCAATGTTGCCACCAATGTTTTACCTTCACCGGTACGCATCTCTGCAATACGACCTTGATGCAACATATAACCACCAATAAGCTGCACATCGTAATGGCGCATTCCCATCACTCGACTTGAAGCTTCTCGCATTGTAGCAAATGCCTCTGGTAAAAGGTCATCGAGAGTCTCTCCCTTTGCTAAACGCTCTTTAAAGAGCGTGGTCTGCCCCTTTAATTCCTCTTCCGACATTGCACGCATCTGCTCTTCTAATGCGTTAACCTTCGCCACATAACCTCTCGCTTCCTTAATGAGGCGATCATTACGTGTACCAAATATTTTTCGGATCAATTTATTAATCATCTGAGACCTTTAACCAAATCAAAAGTTATATGTAATTTTTTACGTAATTTTGTACGAATACGATTGTACGAATAGGAGTAAAAGTTGTACGAATTGTTGTATCAATATATCGGCTTAACGATAAGGTATTGTTTAATTTACAAGCCCTCTATAATACCTGAATTTCTCTTAAAATTTAATTGTTATCTATCAATATGGATGTAAATTATTGTGTTTCAACCCAGTTGTTTCGATGAATTAGTTCATCGGTGATGATATATCCCAGTTTGTTGACAATTTCATGAGAAGGCGTTCGGAGGATCGACTCCACCTCCATTGCATGATAGTTGGTCAGGCCCCGCCCTATCTCACGACCTTCTTGATCAAGGCAGAGAATAATATCTCCCCGATCGAACGCACCTTCGACAGAGAGAACGCCGATGGGAAGAAGGCTTTTGCCATCCTTTAAAAGCGCCTTAACGGCACCACCATCGATCACAATGCGTCCTTTGATCTGTTTCTGCCCAAGCATCCATCGTTTTTTAGCAGTCAAACGAGTTCCATCGGCATTTAATTTTGTCCCGATTCGTTCTCCTCTTGCAATTCCAAGCAAGGCATTTTCTCGATCCCCTTTGACAATATAGGTGGTTGTTCCCGAAGTTGCCGCAATATGGGAAGCCATAATTTTGGTATACATTCCGCCGGTACCAAATCGACCGCCTTCACTCGTTACCATGCTTAATAATCGTTCATCATGCGCATCTGCTTCTTCAATCATCTTAGCATCAGGGTTCTTTCTAGGATCGCTCTCATAAACACCCTCTTGATCTGTGAGAATAATATAGACATCTGCCTCAATAAGGCTTGCAACAAGTGCTCCGAGGGTATCATTATCCCCAAACTTAATCTCTGAAAAGGAGACTGTATCATTCTCATTAATAATGGGAATCGCTTTATAATCGATCAATGTATGAATCGTATTTTTAATATTAAGATAACGTTTACGATCAGATGCATCTTCATGGGTTAAAAGAATCTGCCCGACATTAAGATCAAAGGCATTAAATCCCTTCATCCAAGCATTAACTAAGGAAGATTGACCGACCGAGGCTGCAGCTTGTAACTCATTCAGAAACTGGGGACGCTCCTCCCACTGAAGAAGCTTCATACCTTCGGCAACGGCACCCGAAGAGACCACCACAACATCGATCCCTTCCGCTTGAAGCTTACTAATCTGCGAACACCAATGGTGAATCCTTTCAGGATCGACGCCCTGCCCATCATTAGTAATCATCGCGCTGCCGATCTTAACGACCCAAACCTGTTTCTCCTGTTCAGTCTGCTTCTCTTCTCTTCTATTATTTTCTGATGCCATACCCATCAAATCCTCTTCTCAATCAATATCTCCTAATAGTAACGACAAGTCACCACTCGGACGCTTCGATATCTATCCGCTTATATTTCTGCTCTTAAAATGCTTCTCTAATCTAATAGCTCTAATCTAATAGCTCTAATCTAATAGCTCTAATCTAATGACGATTAAAAACAGCCATTAAAAGTGGCAAC
The DNA here is from genome assembly GCF_003121925.1 of Ignatzschineria indica. NCBI lineage: Bacteria > Pseudomonadati > Pseudomonadota > Gammaproteobacteria > Cardiobacteriales > Ignatzschineriaceae > Ignatzschineria > Ignatzschineria indica. The sequence goes on from NZ_QEWR01000002.1 coordinate 359,150, forward strand.
TATTCTACCACCCTCTCACAATTTATTTGATAATATCATCTAAATGTATTACTGCTATTGTAGCGGTAGATCGAAAATGATCATTTTTTATAATCCCCTCCCACAAGGAATCGATATCGATTTAAAAGAGTATGCTATACCCTAGTGACTCTTTTTCTACTCTTCACAAAAGAGTGTTGAAATAGATCGATTATTTCATTGCCCGTTTATAACGCATAATCAATAGTATTGCGATACTATTGGATCGATATTATATGGGGCTCAATGAGCAAGACCATTGCGCAAAAGTAGTGGACACAATGTTAGCGTTAACAGTGCAGAGTTAACAATATAGAGCTAATCATCATTCCGACCTTAAGATCGGACCGATCATTAAATAGTAGTGATTTAATATTGATGGTTAAATACAGATGACTAGATACTGATGATTAATAATCAGTGGACAGATAAATAAAGGGCCAATTTCCATAAAAATAAGATTTAAATCAGATTTAAATCAGATTGGCGAATGACTTACTAAAGCAGATAGTGGATAGAAATAGATGACAGCAAAGACACTTTACGAAAAAATTTGGGATGATCATGTCGTACGAACAGAAGAAGATGGTACGGCACTTCTCTATATTGATCGTCATATTATTCATGAGGTAACGAGTGCGCAAGCATTTGAAGGGCTAGAGAAAGCAGGTCGAAAGCTGTGGCGCAAAAACTCAATTGTCGCAATGGCAGATCACAATACACCGACAACAAGTGATATCGATAATATTACTGATCCCATTGCGCGTCTTCAGGTCGATACACTCCACAAAAATGCAACTGAGCATGATCTTGCCTACTTTCCCATCGGCGATATTCGTCGAGGAATTGTCCATGTTGCCGGCCCTGAACAGGGAGCAACACTTCCAGGAATGACGATTGTTTGTGGTGACTCACATACTGCAACCCATGGTGCCTTTGGCGCAATTGCTTTTGGTATTGGTACTAGTGAAGTTGAGCATGTCATGGCGACAAGCTGCTTAGTACAGAAAAAATCAAAAACAATGAAGATCGAGGTTGTCGGAGAGTTACAACCTAATGTAACGGCTAAAGATCTTGTTCTTGCCATTATCGGGAAGATCGGTACAGCTGGCGGTACCGGCTATGCAATTGAGTTTTCCGGGGAAGCGATTCGCAATCTCTCTATGGAAGGTCGTATGACGATCTGTAATATGGCGATTGAAGCGGGTGCTCGTGTCGGTTTAGTAGGCGTCGATGAGACAACTATTGAGTATGTTAAAGATCGCCCCTTTGCGCCGAAAGGAGCCGACTGGGAGAAAGCCGTTCAATATTGGCAGACGCTTCATAGTGATGAAGGAGCCCATTTTGATAAGGTGATTACTATCGATGCTGCAAAAATTGAACCACAAGTGAGTTGGGGAACAAGCCCGGAGATGGTGATCGGCATTAATGAGTTGATTCCTGATCCTGAAAAGGCATGTTCTTCTGTACAAAAAGAGAGTATAGAGAAAGCGCTCAATTACATGGGCTTAAAACCGAATCAATCCCCTAAAGAGATTAAGATCGATAAGGTCTTTATCGGCTCTTGCACCAACTCAAGAATTGAAGATATTCGCGATGCAGCACGAATTGTTAAGGGTAGAAAGAAAGCTGATAATGTTAAGTTAGCTATGGTGGTTCCGGGTTCTGGCTTAGTCAAAGCAGAAGCAGAGGCAGAAGGTTTAGATAAGATCTTTATTGAAGCGGGTTTTGAGTGGCGTGAACCGGGATGCTCAATGTGTCTTGCAATGAACCCAGATCGACTAGAGCCATATGAGCATTGCGCCTCTACCTCCAACCGTAACTTTGAGGGGCGTCAAGGCAATAATGGCCGCACCCATTTAGTGAGCCCCGCAATGGCAGCAGCGGCAGCGATTGCCGGCCACTTTGTTGATGTTCGTGAATTTAATTAAGATTGAGGAGTCAAATATATGCAACCTTTTGTAACCCATACTGGAATTGTTGTTCCTCTTGATCGTGCAAATGTGGATACCGATGCGATTATCCCCAAACAGTTTTTAACGAGCATCTATAAAACGGGATTTGGCCCCAACCTCTTTGATGAGTGGCGCTATCTCGATCGCGGTGCGCCGGGAATGGATAATAGCCAACGCCCTCTCAATCCGGAATTCCCACTTAATAAGCCACAATATAAGGCAGCAACAATCCTTCTTGCTCGTGATAACTTTGGCTGTGGCTCCTCTAGAGAGCATGCTGTTTGGGCCTTAACAGACTACGGTTTTCGCGCTGTAATCAGCACAAGCTATTCCGATATCTTCTTTAATAACTGTTTTAAAAATGGCTTTCTTCCCATCCGCCTCACATCGGAAGAGGTCGAAAAGCTCTTTCAACTTACAGATAACGTAGATGCGCTTGAGATTGCAATCGACCTCCCTAATCAGAATGTCACGGCAAAATCCGGAGAAGAGATCCTTGCCGGACCTTTCCATTTTGAGATCGATCCATTCCGGAAGCACTGCTTAGTCAATGGACTTGATGATATTAGCCTCACCTTAGATCATCAAGATGAGATTCGTGCTTATGAGAAAAAGAGAGCGGAACAAGCGCCTTGGCTCTTCAGAGAGTAGTACAGAGTTAGGTGTATAGAGCTAGACATATCAAAGCAGAAGCATAGTAATAAGAAGTATAGAATCAGATGCCGGCATAAAAGAGCCGGCATTTTTATACAAAAATAGTAAGTGATTGATCGCCATTTACCATTAATTTATGACTAACACTTTTGTTTAGTTCCTGCTGTTATTAAAATCAATAGAGCTCAATAGGTGTCAATAGGGATCTATAGAACCCAATAGAGAACAATTGAGCGCAATTCATTTCCAATTAGTGCGTTAGCCGTATAAAATTGATAGGATATATTTTTAGATATTTTGGGTGATGAAACTCAAAATAGACTCAGAGTAAAAAGAGTTCAATATCATCAATATTAATATATTAATTATTAATCACCCCATCAACCAACTAGTTAAATTATTTAAATAAAGTAAACCAATCCATGAAGACTAATGAAATTCGCCGTAAATTTATCGACTTCTTTGTCAGTAAAGGCCATCAAGAAGTTGCATCGAGTTCACTTCTTCCCGCTAATGATCCGACTCTTCTCTTTACCAATGCGGGAATGAATCAATTTAAAGATTGTTTTTTAGGGTTAGAAAAACGCCCTTATCAACGAGCAACGACCTCACAAAAATGTGTCCGTGCCGGTGGTAAACATAATGACCTTGAAAATGTCGGCTTTACAGCTCGCCACCATACCTTTTTTGAGATGCTTGGAAACTTTAGCTTTGGAGATTACTTTAAACTCGATGCGATCAAATATGCATGGGAGCTTTTGACAAAGGTTTATCAATTACCGGAAGAGAAGTTATTAGTCACCATCTATCATACCGATGATGAGGCTTTTAAAATTTGGAACGAGGTGATCGGTGTCCCGGCGGAAAAGATTATCCGTATCGGCGATAAAGAGGATGGTTCTTCTGACAACTTTTGGCAGATGGGCGATACAGGTCCTTGTGGTCCCTGCTCTGAAATTTTCTATGACCATGGCGATCATATTTGGGGGGGGCCTCCTGGATCGGCTGAGGAAGATGGCGATCGCTTTATCGAAATCTGGAATCTGGTCTTTATGCAATTTAACCGCGATGAGAGTGGTGAGCTTCATCCTCTTCCTAATCCTTCTATCGATACGGGTATGGGTTTAGAGCGTATTGCCGCAATTTTACAAAATGTACATAGTAACTATGAGATCGATCTCTTTGTAAAATTGATTAAAGCCTCAGCAGATGCAGTCGGCACGAAAGATCTTGAAAGTAGCTCCTTAAAAGTATTAAGTGATCATATCCGCTCTGTCGCCTTCTTAATTGCAGATGGTATCCTCCCTTCAAATGAGGGGCGTGGTTATGTGCTTCGTCGTATTATTCGTCGCGCGATTCGTCACGGCTATAAATTGGGACAGAAAGAGCTCTTCTTCTATAAACTCGTTCCCACATTAGTAGCGGAGATGGGAGATGCTTACCCACAATTAAGAGAGAAACAACAATTTATTATCGATACGATTAAGGATGAAGAGAAACGCTTCTCTACCACTTTAGAGCATGGCCTTAAACTTCTTGAAGCGGATATTGCCGAGCTTAAGGGCGATGTGATTCAGGGAGAGACCATCTTTAAGCTCTATGATACTTATGGCTTCCCAGTAGACCTTACCAATGATATTGCAAGAGAGCAGAATCTTACCCTCGATATGGAAGGTTTTGAACGCTGTATGGGAGCGCAAAGAGAGCGTGCTAGAGCGGCAAGCAATTTTGGTGCAGAGCGTCTTCTTGATCTGCAAAATAGTGAAGAGACAATCTTCCATGGTTACCATAGTCATCAATTAGAGAGTAATATAGCGACAATTTTAGTCGATGGCGAAAGTGTTCCCGCTGTTGCAGAAGGAATGGAAGCGATTCTTATTTTGACAGAGACCCCCTTCTATGCAGAAGCAGGTGGACAAGTAGGTGATACCGGTACTATTACCGGCGATGGATTTGAATTCTTGGTGAAAGATACAAAGAAACAGCAAGATATCTTCCTCCATATTGGTGTTGTTAAAGCAGGAGAAGTTAAGACGCAATCGGTAGTCTCTGCGAAAGTGGATCATACCCGTCGTGATCTGATCAAAAAGAATCACTCGGCAACACATCTTCTTCATCATGCACTTCAAACAGTTTTAGGGGATCATATTGAACAAAAAGGTTCACTTGTGACTGATGATCGCCTCCGCTTCGACTTCTCTCACAATAAGCCTGTGACATTTGAAGAGCTACAAAATATTGAGCGCCTCGTGAATGGCGCGATTCGTGAGAATTCATTAATTGAGATTAATGAGATGCCGATCGATGCTGCAAAAGAGAGAGGCGCTATGGCGCTCTTTGGTGAGAAGTATGGCGATGTTGTACGCGTAGTTGAGATGGGAGATTCTATCGAGCTTTGTGGTGGAACACATGTCTCTGCAACAGGTGATATTGGCCTCTTTAAAGTCACGCAAGAGACCGGCATTGCTGCAGGTGTTCGCCGTATTGAAGCAGTGACCGGCGGAACAGCGGTTGAGATTATGCTTCAGCAGAGCGCAACATTACATCACTTAGCATCAACTTTGAAGACAGATCATGCACACATTGAGAGTCGTGTTGATCAAGCACTTGATGAAGCTAAATCACTGCGTAAAGAGATTGCGGCGTTGCAATCAAAACTGGTTTTTGCAAGTCGTAATGAGATCCTCAATAGCGCTATCGAAATCGATGGTATCAAGGTTATAGTTGCCGATATTAAAGGCGCGGATAACCGCTCACTGAGAGAGCTTTGTGATAACTTACAGGCAGAGACAGCGGGAATCACGCTTCTGCTCTCTGAAGTTGATGGGCGCGTAGCATTAGTAAGTGGTGTCGCCAAGGCATTAACTAATCGCATCAAAGCCGGCGAGCTTCTCAATATAGCAGCACAAGAGGTCGGTGGTAAAGGGGGCGGTCGTCCCGATTCTGCAACAGGTGGCGGTAGTGAGCCAGCACACATCAAAAAAGCAATTGAAGTTGCAACGACCTTTATTAAAGAGAAGTTATTATAAATAAAAAAGACTTTTAAATGCTGAAAGTACTGTTGTAAGTACTGATAGAAACGGTGCATATCTAATCACGATATTGCACCGTTTTTTTATTCACAATTGACCTCTTCCATCCCCTTCTGAGGAAATCCCTCTTGCAATGAGGCAATGAGGCAATGAGGTAATGAGGCAATGGCGGTAATGGAAATTATTTGGTATTGATGATGACGGCACGATAAGATGTATCAAGTTATCTATAAAAAATAGATATGAAAAATAGATATAAAAATATTCATAAAAGCATCCATAAAAGCATCTATAGAGATAGATGTGGGAATCAAAATAACAATATAAATAGCAATAGCAATTATCAAAGGAAGTGTTCACTATTATGAAACTTATCACTCAAGAAGCATTAAAGCCTTATGAGGCAAAATTGATCGCCTATCGTCGCCATCTCCATCAATACCCTGAGCTCTCATTTGAAGAGTTTGAAACGAGTCAATTTATCGCTAAAGAGATGACTAAGCTTGAGCATGCCGAAGTTCTTCCACTGACTAAAACCTCCCTCTTAGTTAAATTTAAGAGTGGAAAACCTGGTCCTAAAATTGGTCTGAGAGCCGATATCGATGCCCTACCGATTAATGAAGAGAGAGAGGATTGTGACTTTATCTCTAAAAATCCTGGCAAAATGCATGCTTGTGGTCATGATGCTCACACCGCAATCTTAATGGCTGCTTGCCACTACTTTAATGATCATTTTGAAGAGTTGACGGGAGAAGTTTGGGCTGTTTTTCAACATGCTGAAGAGCTTCTTCCCGGTGGTGCTAGAGAAATAGTGGCATTAGGTGTTTTAGATGAGCTCGATTTTATGTATGGACATCATCTCTGGTCGATGCTCCCTACCGGCGTGATCGATCTTAAAATCGGTGCTGTTACCGCTAATACCGATATCTATAAAGCAAAAATTATAGGTAAAGGCGGACACTCTTCAGAACCTCAAAATTGTATTGATCCTGTCTTAATAGCCTCTCAAATTGTCTGCCGATTACAGAGTATCGTCTCCCGGCAATTAGCACCGTTAGAAGCGGGGGTTATTAGTAATACCTATATTCGTGCCGGCAATCCTTTAGGACTCAATGTGATTCCAGAATATGCAGAGATCGGTGGGAGTGTTCGCTCAACAACCCCTGAAGCACGAGCCCTTTTTAAGCAGCAGATTGAGCGTATCATCACTTCAAGCTGTACCGATTTTGATGCTAGTTGTGAAATCGATTACACCATCGGTTATGGTATTACAAAAAATGATGCAGATAAGACGGAAGTTGTTAAAAAGATTGCCGAGATGATTGGAGAAGCTAAAGTGATTGCCGATCCCCCTTACCTTTGTGGTGAAGATTTTAGTGCTTATTCAGAGATTCTCCCCACTACTTTTGCTTTTATTGGTGCCGGTAATCAAGAAAAAGGTTATATCTACCCTCATCACCATCCTCAATTTGGGCTCGATGAGGATTCCTTTATCTATGGGTTACAGATGTTTATCAATGTCGTTTATAATTTTTCAGACGAAAATAGCAAACTCAGGATCTAATCAAGCGCTTATTAAGAGAGGAAAATAAAAAAATAACTACGACATAACCCTTAACTTTTAAAATTATATTTCTACATACAAAACAGTTACGCTTAATATTATGAATAAATCTTATAAATAAGCAGGTTATGCGTTTTCTCTCTTCTCGCTGAACAACCCTTATTCTTCTAGGTTCTCTTTTATTTTCCCGTTAAGGTAAAATGGGTGTTAAAATTTAGAGATAGAGATAACAGAAGAGGAGCTATTGAGGGCTCCTTATTGCTTCAAATTCTTATAATTTAGATAGATCTGAGGTTTGTTCTAATGCAAAAAAATAATCGAAAAAAATATATTATCGGTGGTGTTGTCATCCTCGCCCTTATCGTGATTGCCAATATGTTCTTAAATCGTGATGAGATGGCGGGATTTATCAAGAGTAATGGCCGAATTGAAGTTACGCCACTCGATATTGCGACCAAGTTTCCCGGTCGTGTTGACCATATTTTAGTGGATGAGGGAGACTATGTTGATGCTGGCGATCTTCTAGCCGTGATGCAACTCGGCTCTCTTGAAGCGCAACTTTCCGAGGCTAAAGCATATCTTGAACAAGCAAGACATCAAGCAAATTCAGCTGAAGCGATTATCAAATCGAGAGAGAGTGATAAAGTTGCGGCAAAAGCAGCTGTTTCCGCAGCAGAGAGCAAACTCTATGCCGCAGAGCGTAAATTAGCCCGTATTCAGACATTAGTGAAACGAGGCGCGGCAACGGAGCAAGATCTCGATGACCAAGAAGCTTACACTCGTGTCTTAAAGTCTGAGATTGCAACAGCAGAATCGCAAGTATTAGCTGCGCAAGCTGCGATCGATGCCGCAAAAGCACAGTTTGTTGCCGCAGAATCTCAGGTCTCTGCAGCAGAAGCAACGGTTAAACGTGTTGAATCCGATATTGAAGAGAGCAATCTTATCGCACCTGTTAGTGGGCGTATCCAGTATCGTATAGCGGAGCCTTCAGAAGTTTTAGGAGCTGGTGGCAAAGTCCTCAATCTTCTCGATCTCTCTAAAGTCTATATGACCTTCTTTGTGCCAACAGAGTATACCGGGCAATTAATTGAAGGAGAAAAAGATGGTACGGAAGTACGAATTCTTCTTGATGTCGCTCCCGATTCCCCTATTCCCGCTCGCGTAACCTTTGTCTCGCCTGAAGCGCAATTTACACCTAAAACGGTTGAGACCCAAAATGAACGTCAAAAATTGATGTATCGCGTAAAAGCGAAGATCGATGATGATCTTTTAGAGCGCTATCAAAAATATATTAAAACGGGCGTTACCGGCGAAGCCTATATCAAGCTTGATCCTGATAAGAAATGGCCTAAATTTCTTCAAGGACCGCTCACTGAAGGCAATGAGGAATAATTAAAAAGCTGCAAGAAAGTCGCGAAATAGCCACTAAAAGAGCTATTAATGCCCCTTTAAATCACCCCTTAATCATCATCTTCTGTAGATAAGGATGCTTAAATGAGTATGAAAGAACCTGTAGTCACCATTAAAGATGTCTCCTTCTATTATGGCGAAAATCGAGCATTAGAATCATTCTCCATAGAGATACCGCAAGGCGTTATGATGGGATTGATCGGTCCTGATGGTGTAGGGAAATCAACTCTACTCTCCCTTATCGCAGGCTCCCGCGCTATCCAAACGGGAGAGGTGATGGTTTTAGGGGGAGATATGCGTCAAAAAGAGGTTCGCGATAGAATTTGCCCTCGGATTGCCTATATGCCGCAAGGTCTTGGGAAAAACCTCTACCATACCCTCTCTGTAGAGGAGAACCTTCAATTTTTCGGACGTCTCTTTGGTCATGATGCTAAAGAGCGCCGGGAACGAATTGATGATCTGACTAAAAGTACAGGGCTCTACAACTTCCTCGATCGTCCTGCCGGCAAACTATCGGGAGGAATGAAGCAGAAATTAGGACTCTGTTGCGCTTTGATTCATGATCCTGACCTCCTTATTCTCGATGAACCGACAACAGGGGTTGACCCATTAGCACGGGCACAATTTTGGGATCTGATCAGTAGAATTCAGAAAGATCGCCCTGAGATGAGCGTTATTGTCGCAACAGCCTATATGGATGAAGCCGAACGCTTTGAGTGGATCTTAGCGATGGATGATGGGAAGATCTTAGCCACTGGAACTCCTAAAGAACTCCTCGATCGTACCGATAGTGAATCATTAGAATCTGCCTTTATTAAACTCCTCCCAGCAGAGAAACGTGCAGGATATGAACCGGTTGTTGTCCCACCGTTAGAGATTGATGAAAACACAGCAGTTGCTATTAAGGCTGAGGGTTTAACTAAACGTTTCGGAACTTTTACCGCCGTTGATAGTGTTAGCTTTGAGATTCAAAAGGGGGAGATTTTTGGCTTCTTAGGCTCAAATGGTTGTGGAAAGTCGACAACAATGAAGATGTTAACAGGTCTCTTGCCGGCAACTGAAGGAGAAGCTTGGCTATTTGGCAATCCGATCGATTCAGAAGATATTAATGTGCGAAAACGGGTGGGCTATATGTCGCAAGCTTTCTCGCTCTATAGTGAATTGACGGTGTTACAGAACCTTGAACTACACGCAAAACTCTTTCATGTCCCTAAAGAGAGAATTGATGAACGGGTTGCAGAGATGGTCAATCGCTTCGATCTTCGCTCTGTATTGAACAAATTACCCGATGATATTCCTCTGGGAATGAGGCAGCGTCTCTCTCTTGCCGTTGCGATGGTTCATAAACCAGAGTTACTGATTCTCGATGAGCCTACCTCCGGCGTAGATCCGATCGCACGAGATAATTTCTGGCGCCTATTGATTGAACTCTCGCGAAAAGATGGTGTGACGATCTTTATCTCTACCCACTTTATGAATGAAGCATTGCGATGCGATCGAATGTCGATGATGCATGCTGGTAAAGTTTTAGATAGTGATACGCCTCAAAATCTGATTATCAAACAGGGAACGGAGACGCTCGAAGAAGCTTTTATCAAATATCTTATCGATGCTGGTGCAGGAGATGATATCCCGGCAGATAATGTCGATAATCATACGGCACAAGAAGCGCTCAAAGAAGCGGTTGATCAGCCCGATGAAGCGAGTCCCCCGAAACGATTTAGCCTGCAGCGTCTTCTTAGCTATACATGGCGCGAGGCCTTAGAATTACGCCGAGATCCTGTTCGAGCAACATTAGCCCTTTTGGGATCACTTATCTTAATGGCGACGATCGGTTATGGAATTACCCTAGATGTGGAAGATCTTCCCTACGCAATCTTAGATCGAGATCAGACAACGCTCAGTAATAGCTATGCCAATAATATCTCAGGCTCTCGTTATTTTATTGAACAAGATCCCCTCTACGATTATGAAGAGCTCGATCGGCGAATGCGAAATGCAGATATCGCCTTAGCGATAGAAATTCCGCCCAACTTTGCACGGGATGTGGCAAAAGGTCACCCTGTCTCTATCGGTGTCTGGATCGACGGTGCGATGCCCCAAAGAGCAGAGACGATCCGAGGATATGTTCAAGGAATGCATCTCGATTGGCTCAAAAAAGAGGCAAAATATAGTCATGGCATCTCTCTTCCAAGTGATTTCAATATTGAGATGCGCTATCGCTATAATCCTGATGTGAAGAGCTTGGTCTCTATTGTGCCGGCAGTGATTCCTATTTTGCTCTTAATTATTCCGGCAATGCTTGCGGCACTCTCTGTCGTTCGGGAAAAGGAGCTCGGCTCCATTCTCAATCTCTATGTCACGCCTGTCACTAAGTTTGAGTTTCTCTTAGGCAAACAGATTCCCTATATTGTCATCGCTATGCTGAACTTCTTTATCATGGTGATATTGGCGATTCTTGTATTTGGTGTACCGATAAAAGGGGGGCTACTCTCCTTAACATTTGCCGCCCTGCTCTTTTCAATCTTCTCTACCGGCTTTGGTCTCTTTGCCTCAAGTTTTACCAGTAGCCAGATTGGAGCGATGTTCTTCACCTTAGTAGGAACATTAATTCCTGCGGTTCAATTTGGAGGCATGATCAATCCTGTCAGCTCTATGGAGGGTTTCTCTCGCTTCTTTGGGGAGATCTATCCGGCATCGCACATGTTGACAGTCTCACGCGGAATCTTCAGTAAAGCGCTCTACTTCAACGATCTAACAGGAGAGATGATGATTTTAGCGATTGGAGGTCCTCTCATTGTTCTCTGTAGTGTCCTTCTTCTTAAAAAACAGGATTCCTAAACGATGAAAACAAAGTTTGCAAATATCTACAATTTAGGGGTAAAAGAGCTTTGGTCACTCTTTCGTGATCCAATGTTACTTATTCTTATTGCATTTACCTTTACCGTTTCGGTCTATACAGCAGCAACTGCTGTACCTGATGGCTTACAGAATGCCGCAATTGCGATTGTTGATGAGGATCGTTCTACGCTCTCTGAGAGAATTCAGAGCGCATTCTATCCTCCTCAATTCACATTACCGGAGGAGATCACCCTAAGTGAGATGGATTCTGGTATGGATCGTGGAAAATATACTTTCGTTCTCAATATTCCCCCCTCTTTTCAGCAACATCTATTAGGTGGAAGAGAACCAACGATTCAACTCAATATCGATGCAACGCGTATGACTCAAGGTTTTACGGGCAATATGATCATCAATCAAATCATCAATGCTGAGGTAAGAGAGTATCTTAAACGTGAACGAATTGATGCCGATCTCCCGGTTAATATTGTAGAGAGAATGCGCTTTAACCCGAATCTCACTGCCTCATGGTTTGGTGCCATTAATGAAGTTATCAACCTGGTGACGATGCTTTCGATTATCTTAACGGGAGCGGCAGTTATTCGAGAGCGGGAGCGTGGAACGATAGAGCATCTTCTTGTTATGCCACTGACCCCATTTGAGATTATGTTATCGAAAGTTTGGGCAATGGGCTTAGTGGTTTTAATCGCATCAAGCCTCTCTTTAATCTTTGTGGTTCAAGGTGCTTTAGATGTTCCTATCGAAGGCTCTATTTTGCTCTTTATCTTTGGTGCAGCACTGAATCTCTTTGCTACAACCTCTATCGGTATCTATTTGGCAACAATTGCACGAAATATGCCCCAATTTGGCATGTTGCTACTCTTAGTCTTAGTCCCCCTACAGATGCTGTCAGGTGGTATGACTCCAAGAGAGAGCATGCCGGAGCTTATTCAAAACATCATGTTACTAGCACCAACAACACACTTTATCGAATTAGGTAAAGCGATCCTCTTTAGAGGTGCCGGAATAACCATTGTCTGGCCATCGATGCTCTACCTGATTCTAATTGGTGTTGCTTTCTTCTACTTTGCCAATCGTCGCTTTAAAAATACGATTGGGCAGATGGCATAGCGATCACCCTAAGAGGGGATTAAATTCCATAAATATTCTGCCTCTAAAAAAGAGAGATAAAAAATGCCGCTTTCCAATGAGAGCGGCATTTTACTTGATATTAAAATTGATATTAAGATCCCAATATAGGGTCCTAATATGAGATTTAATCATCCTCAAAAATCTTATTATTAGAAGCTGTAGCGAATCCCTAAGTTGAGCTCATTAGCGCGCTGTTTACTCTTTTTAACATCAAAGTAGCGATGGTCATCATGATTAACTTTGCCATAATCGGTGAAACGATAGCTAAGATCTACTGCAACATCTCTATTGATGGCATAAGCAGTACCTGCACTAACATTCCAGGCAAAGTTCCCTTTACTTTTTGATGTATATTGATCTTCAGCAGGATTAGAAAACTCATTCTTCAAACGCGCATACCCCAAGCCTGCACCGATATAGGGCGTCCACTCTGTGCCGGTATTAAAGTCATAATACGCATTGAGCATAACCGATTGTGATTTCATCTCACTGCTGTCGCCATCAATCGTAAATTTTACTTTACCATTATATCCATACTCTAATTCTGTTCTTAAAGTATCCTCTAAAAGAGGGATTGAAAGACCATAGGCGATACGAAGTCCGGCAACACCCTTGCTCTTTTTAAAGCTATCAGAATCTGTTAGTTCAAATTTATCTGTCGCATAACTCCATACTCCTTTAGCAGAAATATATTGATCAAAGCCTTGCGCCATACTGAAAGAACTCAGTGCCATTGCGGAGATTACTGATGCCATTAATAATCTTTTCATAATTTATCTCTCTGAATCTATCAAATAAAAAGGATATCAATATAGCACAGCACTTAAAAAGTGCTGGTACTACATCAATTTTTCATTAATAACTTCCTAATACTATAGGACACTTCTTCCCTAAATTGGCGCCAAGAGGGATGCTCTTCTTGAAAATATTGGTATTGAATAAGGGGTTCTAAAATTGCACCTGTATAGAGAGAGGTTAGTGTTGCTAGTGAAAATCGGGAATCAATCTCTTCTGAAGCTATTCCCTCTGCCAGTAGTTGTTGCATCCAAAAATGAGGTTTTAACTCATCTTCCACCGTTGTCCAAAATTTATATTGAGAGAGTAGCGCAAACTGAACGCTTGCAGAATCGGCGTGATAGAGATCATAGGTATAACGCTGCATCTCTTGTAATCGCTCAATAATACTTAAGGAATCATTACGCGCAATCATGCCAATTTCAGCAGTATATCGTTTTAATATTAAACGAAAGAGATAGAGTGCCATCTCCTCTTTACTCTTAAAATGTTTATAGAGGGCAGCTTCTGAGGTTCCCGCCTCTTTCGAGATATCGCGTACCGAGACAAGATCATAACCTCGTTCAGCAAAGAGTGTTAAAGCAGCAATAAGATAACGGCTTTTGCTCCCCTCATTTGAAAAATCAAATTTCATACGCGTCCCTTTTCAATTATTTGGAGTTTTAATTTAAAGTCCTAATTAAAACTTTAATTTAAAGTCTTAATTTAAAGTTTTAACTTTGAATCTTATATTTCGTGATTACAGTCTGATAGAACGTTACTCAATTGAGTAAAATTAATCACCCAAACGAGTCATTCAAGCTAACAATCGTTAACGTTTAGTATAGCAGAAATTGTCACTCATCCCTCCTGTTTCTCTATCGCTTGACTCCCTCCCTTTATCTAAGACTTTATACACTCAATACACTCATCACACCTATTGCACCTATTGCACTTATTACACTGACTGCACTTGCTACAATTAGGCATCATCAAATTACTAAACAAATGACTAAACAAATTATTAAAACTAACTAAGTTAACACTTGATTACTTTTCTGCTTGACTTCAGTGGTAGAAGAGCATAATCTAGCCGAAGTTAACTATCGTTTACCTTACTCTTCATCTTCTATCTAATTAAATGGTAATAGAGGTCCGCTATGCGCCGATTCTTATATCTTCTCTTTAAGTTGTTCTATCGAATAGAGCTCAATATTGATCCTCGCAGTGAAATGGTAGAGGGGATTATTATCTGTAATCATCAATCTTTCTTAGATGGAATATTGTTAGGACTCTATCTTCCACAGCGTCCGCTCTTTGTCATTGATCGCAGAATCGCGGCACGTTGGTACTTTCGCCCACTTCTTCGCTTTGTTTCCCACTTAACGGTTGATCCACGCCACCCTATGGCAATTAAGCAACTGCTACAACATGTGGAGAAAGGGAAAAGTGTTGTGATCTTCCCTGAAGGACGTATCACGCTAACAGGGAGCTTTATGAAGTTTTATGAAGGTGCCGCTTTTATCGCTCAAAAGAGTGGCCGGCCACTTATCCCCGTCTATATTAATGGCGCACAGCTCAGCTACTTTAGTCGCTTAAAAGGTGTTATCAAACAACGCGCCTTCCCAAAGATCACTATCGATGTTGACGCCCCCCAGTATCTATCAGACAAGCAGAAACCCACTACAGATAATGATGTAGATAATAGAAAAAATAACCGAAAAAGAAGACTCTCTCACCATGAACTTGCCAATAAAACGCAGGAGATCCTCATGAATACCCGTTTACATACTTTTCAACCCACCTCGCTTTTTGCAGCACTTCTCTCTGCACGTGAGCAATTTGGTAAAAAAACCGCAGTCCTAGAAGATATTGAACGCAAAGCATTGAACTATCAACAAATTATCACCTATAGTCTGCTCTTTTCCCGCCTCTTTTCTCGCATAACAGAGGAGAAAGAGCGCGTCGGTCTGATGCTACCGAATAGCTCTGCAGCAGCAATCTCTCTCTTCGGCCTTAATGCGATCGGCCGTACAGCAGCGATGATCAATTATACTTCCGGATTAGAAAGCATTAAGACATCCCTAATTGCCGCCGATATTCAACAGATCATCACCTCTAAACGTTTTCTGAAAGAGGCTAAGTTAGAGGGCATTGTCGCAGCACTGCCACATATTCAATGGCACTACCTTGAAGAACTGAAACCACAGATCACTTTCAAAGATAAATTATGGGCTCTTTGGGCGAGACGCAACCCTCTGCGTCAACTCCCTAAAGTTGATGCCGATGCAGAAGCAGCCATTATCTTTACCTCAGGATCGGAAGGTATCCCTAAAGGCGTTGTCCATAGTAATCGCTCACTACTCACCAATGTTGAGCAGCTACACACCGTTGCCGACTTCTCCCCTAAAGATACCTTTATGGTGACACTCCCTCTATTTCACGCCTTTGGTTTAACCGTTGGATTACTCACCTCCCTCTTTTCTGGGGCAAAGGCTTTTCTCTACCCCTCGCCGTTACATTACCGTATCATTCCTGAGCTTATCTATGAGACACAAGCGACCGTTCTCTTTGGAACATCCACCTTCTTACAAAATTATGCACGCTATGCTCACCCCCTTGATTTCTCATCACTTCGTTATGTTGTTGCCGGCGCAGAGAAGTTAAATGAACATGTTAAGGAGAATTGGCTGGAGAAGTTTGGTATCCGTATCTTAGAAGGATATGGCGCCTCCGAATGTGCGCCAGTGATCTCCATCAATCTCCCAGGCAACTATAAAGCTGATCGCTTAGGAAAGCTTCTTCCTGGTATGGAAGCAAAGTTACTCCCAATTGAAGGGATTGCAACGGGCGGGAAACTCTTAGTTAAGGGGGGAAATATTATGAAAGGATATCTCTTTGTCGATCAACCCGGGATCCTTTCTACCACTTATCTCGATAATCATAATGGTTGGTATGATACAGGTGATATTGTCACGATTGATGAAGAGGGCTTTCTGAAGATTGAAGGACGAGTCAAACGCTTTGCTAAAATTGCCGGCGAGATGGTCTCACTAGAGACAACAGAGCGCCTCTTTCATGAAGCGTATCCCGACTATCAACACGCTGCCGTGATTCGTAAAGATGATAAAAAGGGAGAAGCTATTGTGATCTTTACAACAATTCCAGGAGATCCCGATCGGAAAGCATTAGCAGAGACTGCTCGCCTTTTAGGTCTGCCAGAATTAGCAATTAGTAGAGACTATCGCTACCTCCCAGAGCTTCCAAGATTAGGCAGTGGCAAGGTCAATTATCAAGCCCTCAATGAACTCATAGAGGAGAGATCGATAGAAGAGGCCTCAATATGATCAATGGAATCAATAGAATCAATAAATTAAGAGTAAAAAATGGTAAAAATCTCCTTTCAATCGATCGGGAACGACTCTTTAATCGAGGCATCATTACTACCGCAAATGCACAATTCTTCTCTGCATTTGCCGATAACGCCCTCTTTTTTGCCCTGCTAGAATTACTCCAAAGTAGTCATTATGGAAGAGAGAGTAGTTATATCCTTCAAGGTTCTTTTCTCCTCTTCTATATTGCTCTTGCCCCGCTTGTTGGCTTTCTTGCAGATAATATTGCCAAATCGAAGATTCTGTTGTGGGGAAATGGATTAAAGATTGTAGGTGTGCTCTTGCTCTTTATCGATGCTAGCCCTTTTCTAAGCTATGCTTTTGTCGGCTTAGGTGCGGCGATCTATTCACCGGCAAAGTTTGGCATCTTAAGCGAGTTTGTTACGGAGAAGTTACTAATCAAAGCCAATGGTCTGATCGAAGGGTCAACAATTGTTGCGATTCTCTCCGGCGCAGCACTCGGTGGATTTCTAGCTGAGGGCAATCCTCTCTATGCTATTTTACTAACATTAGTCGCTTATCTATTAGCCACTCTCTTTAATTTTTTAATTCCAACTATTGTCGTGGAAAAACGTGCCCCATTTAAACCAAGGGTCATTTGGCACCTCTTTACCACAACGCTTAAAACGCTCTTTCAAGATCATCGGGCCCGCTTTGCAATTATGGGAACTTCCCTTTTCTGGGCAGGAGTCGCCACCTTAAAACTGCTTCTTAATGATTGGGTAAGAGAACGTTTAGGTGCCGGCACAGAAGTTGTCGCGCAATTAAGTGTTATCGTCGGCATAGGAGTCATTGCCGGAACGCTCTTTGCCGCCCTCTTTATCCGAAGTGGCAATCTCTTTATCAGCCTATTTTCCGGCATTCTGATGGCAGGATTGATCTTTCTCTTTCTTCTACAGGAGAGTTATTATCTCACCATCTTTATATTACTACTGATCGGCGCTTGTGGTGGTGCTTTTTTAATTCCACTCAATGCACTGCTCCAGACACGCGGCTCGCTCTTTAAGAGTGTAGGAAGTGCCATCGCTATTCAAAATCTGTGTGAAAATAGTGTCATGCTTCTAATGATCGGGCTCTTTGGTGCTCTTGCTAGTTTTTCCCTTATCTCTATTCAATGGTTAATGGCACTCTTTGCTCTGCTCTTTCTCTTAAGTGTCATAATGCTCTTTGTTGAAGCAAGACGTTATCGAATCTTTGCACGACAATGATAGACATAAGCAGGAGGGAAATTTTTAACTACCCGCTTTCGTTCCCACTGAAAGTAGCGGGAGAGTACACGCTCCATTCTTTGGGTATATTGAAAAAGGATAAAATCACCACCGGTATGTTGCAAAATCGCTAAGACTGAGCGCAAAATCTTTAAGGAGACACGCAGAGGAAGGGATAAAAAAGGAAGACAAGAGAAGATAATATTGTAAGGTTGACTCAACCGCTCTGCTGAATGCTTATGGAGCGTAAGGCGCTGATCACTGATCCCTTCCAAGTCGGCAAAAAAGAGTGGATTGATCTCATAAGCTGCTAATGTTGAATCCGCGGGCATCGCATGAAGTATATGCTTTGTTAAAACACCGTCACCGGCACCTAATTCCGCCACTCTTAAATTGGGTTGATTCCAATCTAATTCTGAAACCATCGCCCGGCAGAGGGTTGGTGATGAGGGCATCAATGTTCCAATACTACGAGGTGATTGAATAAAACCTTGTATATAGGTGAGATGCTTCTTATAAGAAGGTGCCATAGTTATTTCATTATCCTTTGTGGGGAGCTCAATTGTTTTAGCCCAATACCACCATTATAGCAAAAAGTGACCAACTCTTGATCAATTCTCTCTATCAACCCCTCTTATAATTCCCTCTTATAATTTTCATAGCACTTTCGTAGCGCTTTTAATAATGCCTTTATAGTTCTTTTACGGTTCTTTTATAGTCTCTTTTATGGTGTTTGCCTATAACGCTTCTATCACTTTTTGTCAGGCATCGATAAAGTGACCAGAAAAGCTGTAAGAATTATTAAAATTGCACATTTGTTCTCCAGGAGGTTACTTTTCTCCCTTACTCATTACATAATCAATAATCACTCTTCAGAAGAAAGAAAAAGATCAGCCAGCTTGAGTTTTGAGTAAATGACCCTCATGTAGTTAAAACGTAGTCTCAAACTTTTTTCTGTGGCATCATATTCTTTAATATCACTTTAAGCGCTTCTAGAGAAAAGCAGATCAGATCGATTCAATTGAAGTAAAAAGAACCAAGTTTTATTTATCATTCTATTTATCACTAAAACTATAAGGAGTAATCAACTTATGACCGATTTTCGTATTGAAAAAGATACCATGGGCGAAATGAAGGTTCCCAATGAGCAACTTTGGGGCGCACAGACCCAACGTTCATTAATGAACTTTAAGATCTCTACCGAGAAGATGCCTAAAGAGCTTATTGAAGCGCTCGCAATTGTAAAACGTGCAGCGGCAAAAGTGAATATGGATCTTGGTGCTTTAGATGCTAAAAAAGCAGAAGCGATTATCGCAGCGGCTGATGAAGTTTTAGCCGGCAAACATAACTCTGAGTTCCCCCTCTCTCTCTGGCAGACAGGTTCTGGTACTCAGACTAATATGAATATGAATGAAGTATTAGCTAACCGTGCAAGCGAACTCTTAGGTGGTGTTCGAGGTGAAGAGCGTTTAGTCCATCCTAATGATGATGTCAATAAAGCACAAAGCTCTAATGATACTTTCCCAACAGCAATGCATATTGCGGCAGTATTAGAGATCAAACGCCTTCTCCTTCCTATGTTAGATCGTCTCCATACAACCTTTAAAGCAAAAGCAGAGGCATTTAAAGATATTGTCAAAATTGGTCGTACCCACCTTCAAGATGCAACACCATTGACATTAGGGCAAGAGATCTCTGGCTGGGAAGCGATGTTAGCTCATAGTAAAAAACATATCGAAGCAGCACTTCCCCATCTCTATGAATTAGCGCTTGGCGGCACTGCCGTTGGAACAGGCCTCAATACCCATCCAGAATATGCTGTTCGTGTTGCTAAAGAGATAGCAGACTTCACAAAAGAGCCTTTTGTAACAGCCCCAAACAAGTTTGAAGCTTTAGCAACAACTGATGCCATTGTTCAAGCACATGGCGCATTAAAAGGCCTTGCAGCATCACTCAATAAGATCGCTAATGATGTTCGCTGGTTAGCGTCAGGTCCTCGCTCTGGAATTGGTGAAATCTCTATTCCTGAAAATGAACCTGGAAGCTCAATTATGCCGGGTAAAGTGAACCCAACACAATCTGAAGCTTTAACGATGGGATGTGCGCAAGTATTCGGTAATGATGTTGCGATCAATATTGGTGGCGCATCTGGTAACTTTGAGCTCAATGTCTTCCGCCCTATGATTATCAATAACTTCCTGCAATCTGTCCGCATTTTGGGCGGCGGTATGGAGAGCTTTAATGATCACTGTGCTATCGGTATTGAACCTAATCGCGATCGTATTACAGAATTAGTCAATAACTCTTTAATGTTAGTCACTGCACTCAATACCCATATTGGATATGATAAAGCGGCAGCAATTGCGAAAAACGCTCATGCTAAAGGGACAACATTAAAAGAGTCTGCGCTTGAGCTAGGCTACCTAACTGCTGAGGAGTTTGACCAATGGGTTGTTCCTTCAGAGATGGTGGGAACACTCAAATAAGAACCAATATAGAGAACAAATAGAGCCTTAGAGTATTTCTTAGAGTGTTAATTACTCAATAGAGAGAATGCTCGACGGAACGCTTCTAAAACAGCTTTTAAAATTACTTTTAGCGCTAAAAGAAGACGCCACCTTACAAAGGGTGGCGTTTTTTTATACTATCGTGCAATTTATAAACAGCTCCATAGGTTGTTATTATGGAGTAGTAATGATATATCTTTACAGATCTTTTAATTATTTAAATAAATACTCTTTAGTGATTGATAATAAAGTATTTATTTTAATGATTAACTTAATCACCAAAAATGATCACCTCCCATTAATGAGAGAGTTTCCAAGAATCAGAGAGGCGTTAGACCTTATCTAAGCCACTATGTAAGCTGTTGCTAAGAGGATAGATTCAACTCCAAAAGGAAGAGGTATCTATTAAATATCCATTAAATACCCATTAATATCCAGAAATTTCTACCATTTTTATCAGTTGTAGTATCGATAGCACTAATAACGCAAAAAGTGTCAAAAAATGTAAACCATAAGATTTAATCAATGAGTTTAATATCTGTTTAATGTTTAAGCTATTGCGCGACTATTATCGGGCTATTGAGCTCTTAATATTAAGCTTTTAGCCTTAAGCTTTTAGATTAAATCGATAGATCTTCACATCAGAGGAGAATGAGTGATGCTCACAAAAATTTTACAAGATCAACAATTACCGGCATTATCCCCCGCGGAATTCTTTCCATTGATCGGTAAAACTTATCTTGAAGATGAGGTTGTCTGTGTTAACAGATTAAAAGAGAGTTTAACATTTGATGCATCCACATCGAATAAGATCCGCCAAGAGACCTACTCTCTTATTAAAGATATTCGGAGCAAGCCCGATATTGAGAGTTCGCTCGATGCACTATTACGAGAATATAATCTCTCAACAAAAGAGGGATTGGTTCTAATGTGTCTTGCAGAAGCGTATCTGCGCATTCCTGATAAAGCCTCTGCGGATGCTTTTATTAAAGACAAACTTACCGGCATCGATTGGGAGAGCCATCGCGGTAATAGTGATAAGAGCCTTGTTAATTTCGCCACTTGGGGCTTGATCTTAACGGGCAATATTATCGACGTCAATGAAGCGAGCGGTCTTTTCAAGCGTGTCTGTAATAAATTGAGTGAGCCGATTATTCGTCGTGCAACCTATCAAGCGATGAAAGTGATGGGTAAGCAATTTGTCCTAGGTGAGACAATTGAAGAAGCGCTCTCTAATGGACGAAAACTACGAGAAGGCGGCTATACCTATACCTTTGATATGCTTGGTGAAGCGGCGATGACAGAAGATGATGCTGCACGCTATTTTGAAGATTATAAGCAAGCACTCTTAGCTGTAGGAAAAGAGAGCCCTCTTCCCAAGAGCCCAAAACCTTCTCTCTCTATTAAATTATCGGCATTGCACTCTCGCTACAATGTCGCCAATCATGATCTTGTGATGAGTGAGCTCTTTGAATGCGTTAAAAAGTTAGCGCTTTTAGGGAAAGAGCGTGAAGTTGAGATCAGTATTGATGCTGAAGAGGCTGATCGCTTAGAGCTCTCTTTAGAGCTCTTTGAAAAGCTACTCGCTGAAGAGGAGATAGCTCAATGGGGTGGACTCGGCTTGGTCGTACAAGGATATGCTAAACATGCGCTTCCAACGCTGATCTGGGCAACGCTTCTGGCTAAAGCAAAAAATACCACGATCCCTATTCGCCTTGTAAAAGGAGCCTATTGGGATACTGAGATCAAAGATTCACAAGTACGTGGATTAAATAACTTCCCCCTCTTTAGCCGTAAAGAGAGTACCGATATCTCCTATCTTGCATGTGCGAAATATCTTCTCTCCCCTATGGCGCAAAACCATATCAAACCACAGTTTGCAACTCATAACGCACAGACTGTAACAGCTATTCTCAATATTAGCGATATGGCGCAAAACCCCAACTTTGAATTTCAACGACTCCATGGCATGGGAGAGGCACTCTATAATGAAGTGATTGAAAAACGTGGCTGTAGCGTGCGTATCTATGCCCCTGTTGGTAAGCACCATGACCTTCTACCCTACCTTGTCCGTCGACTTTTAGAAAATGGAGCAAACTCCTCATTTGTCCATCAATTGGTCGATCCAGAAGTGACAATCGAATCATTAGTAGAAGATCCTATTTCACTCCTTTCTCAATATGATTCTATTAAAAACCCTGCAGTGATCTATTCCGATGATCTCTATGGTAAACGTCGCAACTCTCGTGGGCTTAATACCAATGTCAGCTCAACCTGGGACCCCTTTGCCCAATCTTATGAGAAGTTCTTAAAGCAGAGTTGGAGAGCAACGCCTATCATCGGTGGTCAAAGTATCACGGGTAACCCAGAAGTAGAGAGCTACTCACCGGCAGATCAGAGTCGTTTTGTCGGAAAGGTAAGTACCGCAACTGCTGAAAATGTTGAAGCCGCAATCACAACACTGCAATCCGCATGGTTTGATTGGAATGCTTTAGGTTTTGAGAAGCGTGCAGAAATTATTGAAAAATTTGCCGACCTATTAGAAGCAAACCGTGAAGAACTCATTGCACTTTGTAGCTTAGAAGCGGGAAAAACAATCCAAGATGGTGTTGATGAAGTCCGTGAAGCGGTCGATTTTTGCCGTTACTATGCAGTGGAAGCGAAGAAGTATCAAAATGAGATTCTCTTCCGCAGTGCAACAGGTGAACGCAATACGCTCTTCTATAGTGGAAAAGGGGTGATTGCTTGTATTAGCCCTTGGAACTTCCCACTGGCGATCTTCCTCGGTCAAGTTGTTGCCGCACTTGTTACCGGTAACACTGTTTTAGCAAAGCCGGCAGAAGCAACGCCGATGATCGCTTACCGCGCTGTAGAACTTCTCTTTGACGCAGGTCTGCCACAATCTGTAATTGCCCTTCTTCCCGGAGATGGAAAACTACTTGGGGATCTCTTTACTAAAGATCCACGTGTCGTTGGCGTCTGCTTTACCGGCTCAACTGGAACTGCAAAAGCAATCAATCGCAATCTCGCTGAACGTGATGGAGCTATTCCGATGTTAATTGCAGAGACAGGTGGACAAAATGCGATGTTTGTTGATTCAACGGCACTTCCCGAACAAGTGGTGCGCGATGTTCTTCAATCTGCTTTTGTCAGTGCCGGCCAACGCTGCTCTGCACTTCGTGTTCTCTATCTCCAAAATGAGATTGCGGATCGTATTATTGAGCTTCTCAAAGGTGCGCTTGCCGATTATGTTGTCGGACTCCCCTTTGAGCGAAAAACCGATGTAAGCACTGTTATTGATGCGCGTGCAAAAGCAGGCTTAATGGAGCATATCGAGAAGTTGACTGCCGCAGGAAAACTGATTGCACAAGCACCTGAAAGCCCTTGCCAAAATGGCTTCTATATCTCCCCGGTAATCTTTGAGATCGATTCGATCCTAGAATTAGAAAAAGAGCAATTCGGACCGATCCTCCATATTGTTCGTTACCATCGCGATGATCTTCCGCGCCTATTAGATGAGGTGACCCGTTCAGGCTATGGCTTAACGATGGGGATTCATAGCCGTAATGATACCTTCGTCAATGATATTGTAGAGCGCGCTCGTATTGGGAACTTCTATGTCAATCGTAACCAGGTAGGTGCGGTAGTTGGTGTACAACCCTTTGGCGGCATGGGACTTTCAGGAACAGGTCCTAAAGCAGGTGGTCCTAACTATCTACTTCGCTTTATGAGTGAGCATTCACTCTCCATCAACACGGCAGCAATTGGCGGTGATGCTGCACTCTTCACCCAGGCTTATGCTGTGGATGAAGGAAATCAGAGCGATCATCCGGCAACAGAGGAGCGCTCTTCGTCTAAATAATATTCATCAAGCTGAGATCATCCCCACTTTCGATACAAAAATGGCATAATTATCCTTTTTTGTTCCATTGTGGTGGATGACTCCATTAAAACATGGCTAAACATGGCTAAATATGACTCAAAATGGTTCACAATTAGCACTGATCTTTGACCTTTAGCGTTAACGAGCAGTTTAAGTTAATAGAGCCTGTCAATAAGAGAAATAATGACGATCATTCTCAAGCGATCGATCATTACATACCACCAAAATGAATCAAAGGAGCATTACATGAGTGGATTACAACCGCTGCATATAACCTTCTTCATCTATATTATTGCGATGATAGGAATCGGGTTTTATGCTTATAAATCAACAAAAGATCTTTCAGACTATATTTTAGGGGGAAGAAGCTTAGGAAGTGTCGTCACCGCTCTCTCGGCAGGAGCATCCGATATGAGTGGCTGGCTCTTGATGGGGTTACCCGGTGCCGTCTTTATCGCCGGTATCTCTGAATCTTGGATCGCTATCGGCTTAACATTAGGAGCTTATCTCAACTGGCTCTTTGTTGCTGGTCGTCTGCGGATGTTTACAGAGAAAGCAAATGATGCTCTAACACTTCCTGACTATTTCCATAGCCGTTTTGATGATAAGAGTAAAATTCTTAAGATTATCTCTGCTGTTATTATCCTCTTCTTCTTCGTCATTTACTGTGCATCAGGTGTTGTTGCAAGTGCAAGACTCTTTGAGTCTACCTTCAATATGCAATATGACGTTGCCATTTGGGTCGGCGCGATTGCGACAATTGCTTATGTCTTTATCGGTGGATTCCTTGCTGTAAGCTGGACCGATACGGTTCAAGCAACATTGATGATCTTTGCCCTTCTCTTAGTACCGGTTGTTGTTATTTTAAAGATGAACAACTTTGGTGAGTTTGACATTATGAATACTATCGAAGTGGTTCGTAATGAGAGCGAAAAGCATCTTAACTTTACCCACGGCTTAACATGGATTGCGATTGTTTCTCTCCTTGCTTGGGGCTTAGGTTACTGTGGTCAGCCCCACATTCTTGTTCGCTTCATGGCGGCAGACTCTGTGAAGACTATCCCCGCTGCCCGTCGTATCTCTATCACATGGATGGCGCTCTGTCTGATTGGTGCCGTTTCTGTTGGTTTCTTCGGTTATGCCTATTTCTTAGAGCATCCTGAAGAGGGAATCAATGTTTTAGGTGGTGTTAATGCTGCTGGCGAAGTTGTGAAAGGTAATGCAGAATCGATCTTTATGGAGCTCGCTAAAGTACTCTTAAACCCATGGATTGCAGGAATTGTTCTTTCGGGTGTTTTAGCAGCAGTTATGAGTACCTTAAGTTGCCAATTATTGGTCTCTTCGAGTGCATTAACAGAAGATCTCTATAAAGGATTCCTCCGTCCAAAAGCAAGTGATGGTGAGTTAGTCTGGATTGGTCGTATGATGGTTTTCCTTGTTGCAGCGATCTCTATCTATATTGCTTACAATCCTGATAGTAAGGTTCTCTCGCTTGTCTCCTATGCATGGGCAGGATTTGGTGCGGCATTTGGTCCGGTGGTGATCTTCTCTATCTTCTGGAAGCGTACTTCACGTAATGGTGTTCTCTTCGGTATGATTGTCGGCGCACTCACTGTGATTATCTTCCCGAAAGTGAAAGAGTGGTTAGCAGCAAGTGGAAATGTTGAAGTTGCTGATATTCTTGCACAATTCCCAATCCTTAATCTCTATGAGATTGTGCCTGGATTTGTTCTCGCTTCAATCACAATTGTCATTGTCAGTCTCTTTAGCCGTCCTTCACAAAAGATTATGGATCGCTTCGATGAGACGGCAGTTGCCTATAAAGAAGCGATGCGTTCGTAAATGCTACTGCTAACAACTATTGATAACTCACTATTTTAAGCGTCAAATGACCTAAATAAGTTAATGAGTTAATAAGTTAATGAGTTAATGAGTTAATGAGTTAATGAGTTAATAAACTATATAGGGTGCTCTTCTTTAAAGAGTGCCCTTTTTTATTCTTCTTACCTTCTCGTTGAACCAAAGAGAAGGTGATGAATTGCCAGAGATTACCCCTGCATGCTTCCATTAATCCCGTGCCGGCAAGTATCGCTACTTTAACAATATTACCTCCTGCATTCTTGATGCCAATCTGCGGGCATGCAACGACTTAAAAAACGAAATGATCGATTCCCGCCCTTCCGCAAGTCCTCTTATAGAATCAAATACAAAAAATAGAGTGGGAGAAATTAGAGAGATCTGATTTGCTAATCTAACAATTGAGTCTGCTGATAAACTCTGATACTTTCAAATAGAGCAGATAGAAACTATCGCTTACATCCCGATCTTAAATCCCCATATTAAAGTAGAGGGATTTAAAAAAATAATAAGAATGGATAGCCACCCTTAAATAGTAGATATAGACCAGAAATCGATAGCAATGACCCTACCAATAACAGTCGCTATCGAAATAATCATAAGAGGATAGAGAGGAATATGCAGACTCGCTCATTACAGACAGCAGTACCGATCCTATTGATGTTAGGATCGGCCCATATGCTTAATGATTTTATACAATCGATGCTCACAGCTATCTACCCTATGTTGCAAGAGCTTTTTCTTCTCGACTTTGCCAAAATCGGCCTTATTAGCCTAATCTACCAATGTACCGCCTCTATTTTGCAGCCCGCCATTGGTCTTTGGACCGATAAATACCCTAAGCCTTATCTCCTTCCTGTTGGCATGTTAATTACGACAAGTGGCATCACTCTACTCGCCTTTGCAACAAGTTACCCTCATCTTCTAATAGCCGCGGCGATGATGGGCGTTGGCTCTTCCATCTTTCATCCCGAAGCCGTTCGATTAACACGCATCGCATCAGGCGGCCGCTTTGGACTAGCACAATCAATCTTCCAAGTTGGTGGCAATATGGGATCTGCTTTTGGACCCTTGATTGCCGGGATTATCATTGTGAAATATGCTCATCAAGAGAATATTCTCTACTTTGTTATCGCTGGTATTGTTGCGCTTCTCCTCCTTAGCTATCTTGGTCATTGGGGTGCGGAATATCAGCGCAATGAACAGAAGGTGAGAGAGAGAAAAATCACCTTTCCTTATGGTAAAAGACGTACCATTTGGGCCTTGATTATTTTAGGCATTCTTATTTTTGCCAAATATTTCTATATGGCTAACTTTACCAACTACTTTAGCTTCTATCTTATTGAAAAATTTGCTATTGAACGCTCAAATGCCGTGATCCTCCTCTTCCTCTTTCTTGCAGCGATTGCGATAGGAACTTTTGCCGGCGGACCGATTGGCGATAAGATTGGCAGAAGAACTGTTATCTGGTTCTCAATGCTCGGAACGCTCCCTTTTACCTTGGCGCTTCCCCATCTTCCCTTTATGGGAGTGATGATCTGTGCTGTGATTATTGGTCTTATTTTGGCCTCTGCCTTTTCCGCAATTGTTGTCTTTGCTCAGGAACTTGTTCCCGGCAGTGTGGGAATGATTGCCGGCATCTTCTTTGGCTTAATGTTTGGTATGAGCGGCATCGGCGCCCTCTTCTTAGGCTGGCTTGCGGATATCACATCATTACAAACAGTCTTTGTATTGACCTCATTTCTCCCTATTATTGGGATTTTAACCTTCCTTCTTCCTAAAGAGGAGGAGAAATCGCTTTAAAAATAGAGGGTTAAAAAAGATAAGAAGAGATCGAATAAAATTGAGCAAAAGATAGCATCACTGGATGGCTTGATGCAGTTTCCCCCTATTAATGGCATAATTGAGAACTAAAATATTATTTTTGGTAAAGATATGACGCAATTTCTCAATTACGGTAAAAGTATTAAACAACAACTTCATCGATTGATTACATGGGTTCTCAAAAGTCGTCGTAATCGACGAATAGCAGCTCATCTATTAGCCTTTATTCCTGTCGGATTATGGTTAGCCGTACATTCTCCCTTCCACAATAATATCTCCATTATTAGCCTGATCTTTATTGTCCCGGTGACCCTCTTTATCTTTAGTATGCTCTACAATGCGCTACTGACGGGACTTAAACGCTTTATTCTCTATGCGAAAACACCCAATGCTTCTGTCATTCTTAAGAGGCTGAGCAGTCAACATAGCCTCTTTGTGATGGGAATCTTTGTGATTCCAATGATATTGATTCTCTCGCTTCTCTTTGTTGATATTGTCTCTCTAATCGCGCAAGTTCCTCCCTCAAAACTTTATGGCGGCGAATATACATTTCTAACCTCCCTCTACTTTGGTGCTTTTGCTGTTTTAGGTTTTAGTGTCTCCGCTTATGTCGCCTCTGTTCGCCATCGCTCGTTGCGTCACTCCGAGAAACATCTTGAATATACACAACAGAAAGATCGTGAGAGTGAGATCGATCGCCGAATGTTAGAGGGTATTAAGCTACTCGGGGATAAGAATGAATCAGTACGTTTAGGGGGAATCTATATTCTTTGGGAGATTGTTAAAGATGCGGTCAAGGCGCTCCCTTATCTCGATAGTCGCCATTACAATGTCTATTACCACCGTTATAAAGATTACCCTATTATCCCTTATATCACGAGCAAACCTCTCCCTCCGACAGAGATAAGAGGACAATCGTCACTCAAGAAACGTTACCTAAAGCAGAATCCTGCCGATCAATCCCAGATTAAAGCGTATCAAAAAGCTTTTTCACTCCATGAGCAGGTCTTAAGCATTCTATGTGGTCATATTCGTACTTTAACCAATAGTGAAGAGTATCTTCTAACCTACTACCCTTCTATTGCGAAGACTCGATTTTCAAGAGCCTATGCAGAACGCTACGATGATGATTCTAAAGTGATTCGGCAGCATGAAGAAGAACCTGGCAATGAGATTGCCATCCTCTTTCGTCTCTTGAGTAAAAAAGAGCATAGTCACGATAAGACGCTTGTTCGTGCGCTCAACTTTAAGCTCAATTTAGCTAGCTCGATCCTCAAAGGGGTCTACAGTGATCATGCCGATCTTGAAAATATGAATCTGCGTAATGTGAACTTCACTTATGCTCGCCTCAACTATGTTACTTTTGATAATAGTAATTGCTTCGATACCAACTTCAATTATGCAACCCTCAATATCTCAAGCTTCACCATGACTGATCTGACAGAAGCGAGCTTTGAAGAGGCACAAATTACCAATACCACCTTCAAGTATGCCAACTGTATTCGTGCTAATTTCCAACATATCTTCCATAAGGCCTACTTTTATGGAACAACGATGCAGCATACCCGTTTTACGCTTGAAGACTTTATGGAGGATCGCATTGAATTCTTAGGGATCAACGGTCTTCCTGGCTTTGCAAATGTTACCAGTCTTGAACAAGAGGCGATTATAGAACTTCATCCTCGCCATCCGGAAGATGAAAAAAATCAAGGGCTTAACTTTCCCATCTATATCAATCCCAACAAACTGGAGAGTATCAAAGAGATCAAGGAGATTCCCGATCTCTATATTCAATATCAGCGCTTATTAGAGCAACCTCGATGGCGCATTCCGATTGTCGAGGCAAGACAGGCGCATGAAACATTGATGCGAAGTGGCTCCAATCCTCAGCCGGGAGAAGTTTATAGTGGTCATCGTAGTTTAGAGCAGATCAATACCCGAGAATATCTTGCTGTTTTTCATCGAATGTTTAAGGAGAAGAATCGCCAATATCAAGCTTTCTATGATGCTCTTAACCGTAAAGAGAAACGACTTGTAACGCGGATGTTTATCGACTTTGATCAATCGCAACGTCGGGAAGCAAAAGAGGAGGAGAATCGTCAAAATGAGAAAAACAGACCACCATTACAGCTTCCACCGCCAACAAAAGTAGAGAAAAAGGGAGAAAAAATAAAAACACCCTCACAAGATGAGATCAAGAAGACTAAAGAGTTCAAAGAGATCAAAGAGATCAAAGAAAATAGAGAGAATCTGGAAAGTCAGAAAAAAGAGCGTGAAAATGGATCTAAAAAACCAAATGAGCAGTAGCACTACTCACCAAAAGATCGAAAAAGAGAGTGGTAAAAAGGGAGATGAGATCCTCTTAATTGGTGATTTTGCCGGTGTCGGTAAGGTCTCCTTTTCGGTTATGACACCACTTCTTACAGCAGAGAATAGAACACTTAGCTACCTTCCTACTGCCGTTGTCTCTAATAGTTTCGATTATGGTGATGCGATCGTTTATGAATTGACAGATTATATGGCACAGAGCTTAGCGATGTGGCAAAAACATCAATTCCAATTTGATCTCTTTATTACCGGATTTCTCTTTTCAGAGGCTCAAGTCGCTATTATCAAAGAGTTAATTGCGACACAGAAAAAGCGACTTTTTCTGATTGCTGATCCTATTATGGGCGATTGGGGTGAGCTCTATAGTGGACTCTCCCATAAGCTTGTTGCCGGTATGCGAGATATTGTTATGCTCTCCGATCTCATTATTCCCAATCTTACTGAAGCATTGCTGATTTTAGGAGAGGAGAGAGAGTATCATTATGTCACTGAGGAAAAGGTCTATCATTGGCTCGATTCGCTCCATCAGATGGGGGCAAAATCGATTCTTATTACAAGTGTGAAGATCGATGATCACTTTTACATCTTTGGTTATAGCGAACGGGAACAACACTACTTTAAAATCCCCTATAAGATGATTCCGATCCATTTTGGCGGCACGGGAGATATCTTTACCGCTATGATCGCAAATAGCCTTCTTAATCAGCCCGAACTCTCTTTAGAAAGAGTTGTGACTCATGCCGCACAAGTGATCTCTACTATTCTTGAAAAAGAGCAGTCTTATCCAAGAGAGAGGATCGATGAGGTCTATTTTCAGCGCTATCTTCCCCAATTACGCGCCGCGATTCCCGGCAAGTAGATGATAGATCAAGATTCCAGCGGCAACCCCAACATTGAGAGACTCTGTAGCGCCAAGCATCGGAATTTTCACCTTCTGCGTTGCCATCGCTAATAATGTTGGGGAGACACCCTGCCCTTCATTCCCCATCACTAATGCACAACGCGCCGGCGCACTCAGATCACTATAAAATTGTGCCTCATCTAAAGTGGTAACCCAAGAGTGATATCCCGCCTTGTGGAGCAGAGGCAATAATTGAGGCAGAGAAACCCCCGTTAAAATTGGGATCTGAAAGAGCGCTCCTTGGGTTGCTCGGATACTTTTAGGATTATAGAGATCGGCAGATCCTTCACCTAAGATAACCCCTTGAAAACCAGCGGCTTCTGCTGTCCGAATCATCGTTCCTACATTGCCAGGATCTTGAACGCTGTCGAGCAACAGAAGATGAGCAGATGGTCGCCCCTCTCCCGCTATTAGAAAATCCTCTAAAGTGCGCTTAGGCTGTCGAACAAGCGCAATAACCCCCTGTGGAGTTGCCGTATCTGCTAATGATTTAATGATACTCTCTGACACAACAATCGCTTCAAGTGATATTCCACCTTCCACATCGGATACGCCATGTTTCTTTATAGATCCAGATTGACCGAAATCTCGATCTGTATCTCGATCCGAAGACCGATCTGAATATCGATCTAAATATCGATCTAAATATTGCTCTAGAGCAGCCTTAATCTTCTGCCAATCAGTAGGGTGTTCTGCAACCATCACTTCACTATAGAGAATACTCTCAATTTCCGCATCATTGAGTAACGCTTCTTCGAGGAGATGAAATCCTTCAATAAGATAAAGCCCCTCACGATCTCGCTCTCGCTTCTGCTCCAATTTCCGCCACCCTTTTACTCGAGGGTTACTCGGGGAGCTAATTTCTACACTCTTCAATCTCATCTCTCTCATCAATATCTCTCCTTTCTACCCACTCTACTCTTCCGAAAAAGCTATTGCATCTTGAAGATTGACCGATACTAGGCGGGAGACACCCGGCTCTGCCATTGTGACACCAATTAAAGAATCGGAGATTGTCATTGTCGCCTTATTGTGGGTAATAAAGATAAATTGTACCTTTTCACTCATCTCATCGATCAATTTCCCAAGACGGCGAACATTCGCCTCATCAAGCGGTGCATCCACCTCATCGAGCATACAAAATGGTGCCGGATTAAGATTGAAGATGGAAAAGACCAATGCCATCGCCGTTAAAGCCTTCTCTCCCCCTGAGAGAAGATGGATCGTCCCCGGCTTTTTACCCGGAGGATGTGCAATAATATTAATTCCACTGGTTAGAGCATCATCCTCGGTTAATTCAAGATAAGCTTTTCCACCACCAAAGAGACGGGGAAAGAGGGTTGAGAAATCATCATTGATTGCTTCAAAAGTCTCCATAAATCGGGTACGCGTCTCTTGATCAATCTCTCGAATCGCCTTTTCAAGCATCGATAGTGCTGTCTCTAGATCTTCATGTTGGGTATCGAGATACTCTTTACGTTCCCGAAGCTCTTCACTCTCAGCAATCGCCATTAAGTTAACCGCTCCCATCTTCTGAATAGCGCTCTGAATCTCTTTTAACTTCTCTTCTAATACCTCTGCTTTTGCAGATTGATAATGCTCTTTCGCTATTAATAGCTCTTCATCTGAGATCTCCGAAACAATCTTTTCCCACTGCTCTAATATGATGGCGCGTTTTGTATTGAACTCCGCCTCTCGGATCGAAAATTGATTCATCTTTTTCTTCAACGCTTCTAAAGAGCTATTGAAGATATCGCGACGCTCTTCAAGTGTGGTGAGTGCAATACGCCCCTTCTCTACCTCATGCTCTAAAGCTTTAAGCTCAGATTCAAAGGTGACAAGTCGCTCAATGGCGATCACCTTTTCCACCTCAAGATCGGCGATTTGGTCCTGATAATCTCCCACTTTCTCTTGAGATTTTAAACGCTTCTGCAGTAGCGTTAACTCCTCTTCAGCTCTATTGTGACGCTCTTTAAGACGAACAAAGTGATGCTCTAATTGATCCACTTGCCCTTTTCGTGCGCGATGACTTTCACGCAACTGCTCCATCTGCTGTTTCTGCTCACTATAGTGGCTCTTCTGCATCTCATATTGAAGCAATGATTCTTCAAACTGCTCTTGGAGAAGCATCTGCTCCTCTTCTGCAACTGTTATTTCGGTAGCAAGATGGGCAAGTTGTGTTTGATGCTTACGCTCCTCTTCAACTAATTCATCAAAGCGGCGTTTTGCCCGATGGCGCACCTCTGCTTGATGGCTCTCAGCTTGTAGTAGCAGACTCAATTTTTTCTCAAGATCATAATATTCTCGATTAACTTTTTGTAACGCTGTACGCGCTCTATCAAGAAGTTGTTGACGCGCCTTTAGCCCCTCCTCTTTCTCATAGAGGGTCTCATCGAGAAATTCCAATTTTTGATCAATCGCTTGACGCTCCGAGATCGCATTCTCTAAAGAACGCTGCCGTGCTAAGATCCCAAATTGGGCATCTTGTGTATTGTAGAGCGCCCAATCAGGACCGAAGAGTAACCCAGATTTTGTTACGATCATCTCATAGAGTGCTAACTTTTCTCTGCGGGCCATAAAGCCGGCATCTTTCTCTACCGCAAGAGGATCGAGATGGGAGTCATCAAAGATATAGAGATGTGAGAGCAGTGAGCCCATCGCAATATCACTCTCAATATAGTATCCCAGTTGATGAGAATCATATTGATAGGGATGCTCCCCAATCATATAGCTACTTCCCCGCTGCTTCTCTGTCTCTACCATTAAAAATTGTTGTAAAACAGTATCTACCGCACTATTCCATCCCTCTTTAACAACGAGATGTTCAAAGAGTGGAGAGCGTGATTTCTGCTCATCTTGATTGAGCATCTTCTGCAACATGCTAATTTCGCCGGCAAGTTGGTTTCTTGTGGCTAATTCTTGTCGCTGCTGATCTTGTAAACCGCGAATCTCAGCCTTTAAGGTAATAAGCTCACTATCCCCAACCTCTATTTGAGTATTGAGTTCACTCTGCTCTTTACGATAGGTCACTAATGAAGCTTCTAGCGCTCGAGACTCTTCTGAAGCTTCCGGCACCTCCTCAGAGAGATCTTGCAATTCTAAAGTTTCACGCTCTGCGATCACTTGCGTTAAGCGCTCTTGATGAAACTGCCGGCTCTGTCTTGCTAATTGAAGCTTCTGCTCTAGCTGCTTTACTTGATCACGCAGTTGTTGTGTTCGCTTCTCTGCCGACTCGAGCGACTGCTCTAATGTCATTAACTGATCACGCTCTTGCCAAAGCTGCTCTTCGAGGGACTCTAAGGTGAATTTTTCTTCCGTTAGATTCTCTTCTAATGTGGCAAGTTCAGTAGTGGTCACCTCTAACTCTTGAGAGAGTCTCTCGCCATTCTCCTGCCACTCCGACTGTGATTCTAACGCCTGTTTTTGAAGATCTTGAAGTCGTATCTGCTCATGATTGAGATGATCTACCGCCTGTTTATAGGGATAGAGTTCACGATTTCGTTCCGCAAGAGTCGCCTCAAGCGTTTCAAAGTGCTCTTTTTGTACCACGATTTCTGCACTGATCTCCTGATATTGCGCTAAAACCGTTTGAAACTGCTCATACTCCCCAACATGATCCTGATGAAGCTTCTCAATATCTGCCTCGATCGCTCTCTTCTGCTCCGTCACTTGCGAGTAACGAATCGTTCGCTCTTGCTCTCTTAAGGCTTGATAACGTCTTGCCGCATCTGCTTGCCGCTCCAATTTTGTGAGCTGTTTTCCGAGCTCTAGACGAATATCGTTAAGTCGTTCTAAATTCTCGCGTGTATGTTCTATCCTCTGCTCCGTCTCATGCCGGCGCTCCTTATACTTTGAGATATTAGCCGCTTCTTCAAAAAAGATACGTAACTCATCGGGTTTTGATTCAACAATACGAGAGATCATTCCCTGCTCAATAATCGCATAGGAGCGAGGTCCCAATCCGGTCCCTAAAAAGATATCGGTAATATCGCGTCGACGACAGCGAGTATTGTTTAAAAAATATTGACTCTTTCCATCCCGATCGAGCGTTCTTCTAATACTAATCTCTCGATACTCTGACCATTTGCCCCCTAAACGCCCTTGATCATTTTCAAAGATCAACTCTATAGAGGCCATGCCGGCAGGTTTTCTACGCTCAGAGCCATTGAATATGACATCACTCATCGACTCCCCACGTAGCTGCTTAGCGGAAGATTCTCCCATGACCCAACGAACGGCATCAATAATATTGGATTTACCACAGCCATTAGGACCGACGATACCATTTAGCTTGCTCGTTAAAACAAAAGTTGTCGGCTCAACAAACGATTTAAAACCAGAGAGTTTAACTTTCTTTAAGCGCATAAGTGACTCTTTCCGTACTTAGTTGGGGGAATAATAAAAAGGATATAATCTAGCACAATTTTACTCGCTTTACTCCCTCTTTACCTGCTTATTGATGCACGTTTATTGATGAAAAGTAGATGAATAAAAGAGAAAGACAAAAACATACCTATCATATATAATAAGTTTTTGTTGTGATTCATAACAATTAATCTTAAGCTAACCATAGAGTAGAGTCAGTCAAAAGAATCGATTCCTCAAAATGAATGAGCAGTAGATGAACTGATCGATCACAAAAGTGACTAAAAAAGCAACTATAAAGCGCACTCAATTAAATTCTTATAAGAGAAGGAGCAGATCATGCCTGAGAGTATCGGCACCCCACAAACCCCGCTTTTTCAAGGGGCTTTCTTTGAAAACTTCTTAGCGATCTCCCGCTATGAGACGATCATCGGTCTACTGATATTAGCGATCGCCTTTTGGATTATCTACCGTCTACAGAAGCGTAAATCGAGCTTCTTTATGCGTATGTCTGTTGGGCTCATCTTTGGCGCCCTCATTGGTTTAGGAATTCAGGCATGGCAAGGCTTTCCTGATCAAGCCAATATTGTCTTAAAAGAGACGGCAACATGGTATGGTCTCTTTGGCCGAACCTTTATCGCCTTTATCCGTATGCTCGTCATTCCGCTTGTCTTTGTCTCCATTGTTAAGGTGATTTTAGATTTTGGTGGAGATCAACGCCTTACTAAAGTGGCGCGTCGCGGAATATTCTGGCTGCTCTTTACAACAGGTATTGCCGCCTTGCTGGGGATCTTTATCGCCAATATTATGAATTTAGGTTATGGCGATGCATTAGTTGAGACGGCGGCAAAAGAGCGTGAATATACTACTTTGGTCGATACTTTTGTCAATCTTGTCCCCAATAATATTATCTCGGCAATGAATAATAACAATATCATTGGGCTTGTGATTTTCTCAGCGCTAGTGGGAGTTGCGGCTAATCGTATGCGCCCAAAAGCGGTTGAAGCGATCGCAATTTTTCAAAAATTGATCGATGCACTTCATAAAATCGTTATGAGCATCACCATGACTATTATTAAATATATGCCCTACGCAATTATCGCACTACTTGCCGGTACTATTATGACAAATGGTATTCCTGCTGTAATCAAGGTTTCAAGCTTTGTCATTGCGATCTATGTTGCGACCTTTATTATGATTATGATTCATCTCTTAATCATTGCCGGCCATGGTCTCTCTCCATTAATGTTTCTCCGTAAATCACGCGATACATTAGTGATGGCTTTCTCTAGCCGCTCATCTGTAGGAACACTACCCCTTGCAATCTCCACTCTGACAGAGCGAATGGGGGTTTCTGGTAGTACCGCAAACTTAATCCCCTCCCTTGGAACAACAATGGGGATGAATGGTTGTGCCGGCTTCTTCCCTGCACTATTAGTGATGATGGTAGCGCATATGGTAGGTATTGAGACAGATCTTCAATTCTATATCATGTTATTGATTGTGATCGTCATTGGATCGATCGGGATTGCCGGCGTCCCAGGAACGGCAACGATTGCTGCAACCATTGCTCTCTCAGGGATGGGAATGGGAGAATATTTCCCCTTAATCGGTATGGTGCTTGCTATCGACCCTATGATCGATATGGGTAGAACAATGACCAATATCTCAGGTGCGCTAACCGCTTCAGTAGTGACCGATAAGGAGTTAGGGTTACTCAATCAGGAGCGATTCCAAGATCCTAATGCCTTTTTAGAAAGTGGTGAGCAAGCATCATAACCTACAGAAGATCGTCTGATTATTTTGATCTATTCGAACTATCCGATCGATTCAATCATTAAGAATTCAGGTAGATCTCAACGATCTCAACCATCAGCTCAAATCAGTAAAAGCGCTAGATTCTCAAGCAGAATATGCTAAAGATTCTAGCGCTTTTTTATATCCATTCTTTTATACACTCTTTTATATATGATCGGCTATAGCTTCTTTTTATAAAATGACTAAAATAGAGGCAGATTTAGAGAGACTCCTAAGAAAAGATCTCCATCAAAGAACTTAAATAGAGGGCTAAAGAGAGATATCAAAAGCAAACCTCTATCAGACAGAGTATCTAAGAAACATCTATCAATAAACTGATCCTATTACGTCACACTCTTTAGGAGCTAAAACTTATGCGCCGCAAAAAACGTGAACAACGCGAACCCTTCAATTGGTTATTTGTTATTACCATCTCCTTTATTGTAATGACTTGGTTAATCGCAATCTATCTAACACTTAAGAGCCCTAACAATGAGAGTATCTTTTTCGATGCGATCGTGGCGCTCTTTACCGGCGTTGCTTTTACCGGCGTTCTCTACTCTCTCCACCTACAGCGGGAGGACTTACAACTCAATCGCGAAGAGTTAGCTATTAATCGTGAGGAACTAGGGAGAACGCGAGAGGAGATGCGGGAACAGAAAGAGGAAGCGAAAAGGCAGCTCTTTAACCAACACTTTCAGATGATGTTGCTCACCTTTTCCCGAAAAGTTGATCTTTTATCAGAACATTATCTGACTGAAGAGTATCTTGCGGATCTAAATCTTACCGCCCAAAAAGAGCGAATTATTCTCTCTGAAACGCAATTTATTGAGAAGTTTACCCCCGAGCGACTCAATGCCATTAAAGTCTTTAATGATCTTCTCTACTACTATGATCAACATTATAGTTTTGATGATAAAGAGCACTCGCCGGCACTCTATCTTCTCACCCTTTCGGTAACAGCAGAGCTCGCTTCGCTGCTACGGGTTATCAACTGCCTTAAATTAGAAGATGAAAACTTTGCCTATCTTCAGCCACTTATTAAAAAATCGATGGAGAGCGCGATCTTTCTAGCACAAAAATATCGCGTAATCTCTTTTTCTTAAAAAAAGTTCTTAAAAAGAGCTCTTCGGCGCTCTTAGCGCCACTGATCCCGATAATTGAGGATCTCATGGCGCGCAAAATGGCAGACTGGCAAAACATCATAATGATCTGTTTCACAGATCAAGGGCGTTGTATAAGGAAGAAGATGATATCCTCGCGATACCATACAGACCTCAACCGTCGCTCTGCCATGAATAACCTGAATGGGATCTCTTCCTCCCATTCGTTCACTAATTCCTGACTCAATCGCATTTGCCGCATCTAAACACTCTACAAAGTCCCGGGTTCGTAATGCTGAAGCTTCGGGAGTGAGGCGGATCTCCTCTCTGTTACTTCCCTTTTGCCAAACTTTCTCTTGATACCATCCTTCCGTTTGATAGAGCCTCTCACGCTCTTTAGCATCGAGCTTCGCTTCTTCAAGGATTATTGATCGATAATGATCCATCGCCTCATTTTGAGAATGCATCACAGAGCTACATCCCGTCAATAGCAGTGTGCAAGCAATTAATAGTCGGCGAAAGTGCTTAACTCGCCCCTCTCCTCTCTCTTCTCTATTCATCTATCTCAATTCCTTCTCTCGATATAAGATCGATATAACATCATTAAGAGATAATATCATCTGTTATCATCAGCGGTCATTAATAGCGATTATTGCTATCGATACATTGCTATCAATCAATTACTATCGATTATTACCATCGACTATTGCCATCGACTATTCCTCCGCGCCATTAGCGCCCTCTATCATATCACTACTCCTATCAAACTCATCGAAGCTCATTGAAGTCTCTTATCATCTCACGCTATTACTTACCTGAGCTTGTTTACTTGTTTAAAGTAATGGGAATAGAGCGCTAATCTTCTCAACGGGTAGGAGAACTGATATTACTTTGGAAGCCATACCATTTTTCGTATATAATACGGGGTTAATTTTCACTCTTCATGAAGGATATACAAGTGATTGATCCACGCTTATTAAGACAGAATTTAGATGATGTTGTTACTCTACTTGCAAAACGTGGCTACAACTTAGACACGGAGCAATTCAATAAACTTGAAGAGAGTCGTCGCACATTGCAGATCTCACTTCAAGAACTACAAAATGAGCGCAATAAACGCTCAAAAGAGATCGGTATCGCAAAATCGAAAGGGGAAGATGCCTCTGAGATCTTGGCTTCTGTAGCGGATTTAGGTAATCAACTCTCGAAAATTGAGGCTGAACTCAATGTTGTCAGCGAAGAGTTAGAAAAGATTCTCCTCGATATGCCCAATCTCCCGCACAATGATGTGCCGGTCGGTAAAGATGAGGATGATAATGTTGAAATTAAACGCTGGGGAACTCCTCGTGAATTTGATTTTGAGCCGAAAGATCATGTCGCTTTAGGGGAATCTTTAGGAATGGATTTTGAAGCAGCGGCTAAAATTAGTGGCTCTCGCTTTGTTGTTCTTAAATCAAATATGGCAAAACTTCACCGCGCATTAGCGCAATTTATGCTCGATACACATACTGAAGAGCATAACTATATGGAGGTGAATGTCCCTGTTGTCGTCAATCAAAAGAGTCTTTATGGTACGGCACAATTACCAAAATTTTCTGAAGATCTCTTTAAGTTAGAAGATGAGCGCAATTTCTATCTTATCCCAACAGCTGAGGTTCCTCTCTCAAATCTAGCGCAAGATGTGATCTTAGAAGAGAGTGCGCTTCCGACCCAATTAGTGGCACATAGTAACTGTTTCCGTTCTGAGGCGGGAAGTTATGGTAGAGATACACGCGGCATGATTCGCCAACATCAATTTGAGAAGGTTGAATTGGTCCACTTCACAAAACCAGAAGATTCTTACGATGCATTAGAACGTCTTGTTCGCCATGCTGAGGTGATCTTAGAGAAATTAGAACTCCCCTACCGCCGTGTCGTCCTTTGCACCGGAGATATGGGTTTTTCCGCAGCAAAAACTTATGATTTAGAAGTTTGGTTGCCGGGACAACAGAAATATCGTGAGATCTCTTCCTGCTCAAACTGTGAAGATTTCCAAGCTCGTCGCCTTAAAGCGCGCTTCCGCAATAGCGAAAGTGGCAAACCTGAGTTGATCCATACACTCAATGGCTCCGGTCTTGCTGTTGGTCGCACCTTAGTTGCGGTATTGGAGAATTATCAAGAGGCAGATGGTCGTATCCGTATTCCAGAGGTGCTTAAACCTTATATGCAAAATAGAGAGTATCTCTAACAACAATCGGATACAATCTACCTCTCTTTATACAAAAACTATCGCTTTTTATAGTCCTCTAACCAGATAACAGATAGACTATAAAGAAGCGATAGCGATTGACCCACAACAACGTTGTCATTTTAGGAGAAAAACAATGGCATTAATGATTACTGATGAGTGCATTAACTGTGATGTATGTGAACCTGAGTGCCCTAATGAGGCAATCTCAATGGGACCTGAGATCTATGTGATCGATCCCGATAAATGTACAGAATGTGTCGGTCACTTCGATACACCACAATGTGTTGAAGTCTGTCCAGTTGAATGTATCCCTAAAAACCCTGATCGCGTCGAGACGCAAGAAGAGCTCATGGAAAAATTCCATAAGCTTCAGGGATAGTAGGATTTCCTCCACGATCTAACCTTGCTGAGAAGTAATATATGAAATTGAAGCGCATATTATTAGCCGTTGGTTTCCTCGTATCCTCTGCATACGCCCAAAAGTATGTTGAGTACCAAAAGCCCAAAGCGGGTGATGATGTGATTGGTGAGCTCGTCTATGTCACCCCTAAAAAACATGAGTCACTTGTCGATCTCACGATCCGTCATGAGATGGGTTATGATGAGTTGCGCTGGGCAAATCCCGGGATTAATGCCTGGATGCTCAATGAGAACCAACCCCTTGTACTGCCCACCCAATTTATCTTACCAGAAGGTAAACGTTCGGGAATTGTCTCCAATATTCCTGAAATGCGAACCTATTACTTCTTAGAAGGTTCAGATAAGGTCTATGTCTACCCTGTAGGCGTTGGTCGGATGGATTGGAAAACGCCATTAGGCTCCTGGTCAATTACCCGTAAACAGGAGAATCCTGCATGGTATCCACCAGAATCAATTCGTAGAGAGCATGTCGAGATGGGGCGTGGCACTCTTCCTAGTGTTGTTCCGGCAGGCCCAGACAATCCCTTAGGAACTCGTGTACTACGTCTTGCGCTACCTAGCTATCTCCTTCATGGAACAAATGATGAGACCGGCATTGGTATGCGTGTAACTCATGGTTGTATGCGTTTTTACCCGCAGCATATCGAGCATCTTTATGATATGGTCCCAACTAATACCATGGTCACCTTCCTCAATCAGCCTGTGAAATATGGCTTTTTGGGTAATGATATTATGATCGAAGTGCATCCCCCATTAGAAGAGGATAATCTCTCTGTACCGGCACTCAAAGAGCAAGCGCTACAGCAACTTGCAGAGTTTATAAAGCCCTATCCTAATGCATCGATCAATTACGATATGGTAAATCTCGCCGTACAACAGCAGACCGGGATTCCTATTATTATCGGGGAAAAAGTTTCCCATACGCCCAATCATATATCCAATGCTCATCAACAACATGAGCAAGCCTCAACTACATATATGCCGGCAACAGCACCTGTAGCAGCCCCTTCAATAGAGCTGATGTCAAGCCCGGAGATGCCCGCTATCGAAATGCCTGCACCGGCAATGAGTACAATCGGCTCTGATGGTATCGGCACTCGCGTCAATACACAATATAGTCGCCCGAATCAAACAGCTGAAACAATTCAGCCATCACCAGAAGAGCTTGCAAAAGAGCGCCGGGATGAGACCTATAAACCAGAGTCGACCCTTAAGATGAAAAAGAAAACTATCACAAAAGAGAGTCGCTTAGGTGAACCTAAGATTGAGATGGAGGAGGTAGTATTCCCCCCTTCAGCTGAAGAGCGGCAACAGCAGCGCCACTCCTTTCAATAACAGGATTTTCAGCACGATTATCCTCAATAGGTCATTAATAGGCTGGTCTATTAATGCCGGCTTTAACACCGGCTTTAATAAGCAAAAACAGGCAAAAATAGGCAAACTTTAATAAGTAAGCTTTAATGACTGGGCTTTATGATGAGACTTTAATAGTTAAGCTCTAGATAAATGGAGCTTAATAGTCCCATAAAAGCAACCTTATAAAAGCAGTCAAAAGCAATTAGAATAGTAGCATTAAAATAGTAGTAATTAACAAATCAATAAAATTTAGGATAAAAAAGCATGGCAACCATAGAAGAGAGTCTAGAGATTATTCAACGTGGTACTGATGAAGTGA
This sequence comes from Ignatzschineria indica, assembly GCF_003121925.1. NCBI lineage: Bacteria > Pseudomonadati > Pseudomonadota > Gammaproteobacteria > Cardiobacteriales > Ignatzschineriaceae > Ignatzschineria > Ignatzschineria indica. The sequence continues at coordinate 402,040 of NZ_QEWR01000002.1, forward strand.
TCTCCATTGAAGATTTAACCGCTAAATTGAAAGAGAATCGTCAGCTCCGCATTAAAGTAGGATTTGACCCTACAGCTCCAGATCTACATCTCGGACATACCGTCGTAATCAATAAAATGCGTCACTTCCAAGATCTTGGTCACGAAGTGAACTTTCTTATCGGTGACTTTACCGGCATGATTGGCGATCCATCGGGGAAAGATGTTACACGCAAACCCCTTACTCGTGAGCAAGTTTTGGCAAATGCTAAGACCTATGAAGAGCAGATCTTTAAAGTACTCGATCCTAAGTTGACTAAAGTTGTCTTCAACTCACAATGGTTAGGTGAGCTAGGTACTGCAGGCATGATTCAACTCGCATCGCGCCATACCGTAGCCCGTATGTTAGAGCGTGATGACTTTGAAAAACGTTATAAAGCACAACAACCGATCGCCATTCATGAGTTTATCTACCCTCTTCTTCAAGGTTATGACTCTGTACATCTAAAAACAGATGTGGAGATCGGAGGAACAGATCAGAAATTTAATCTCTTAATGGGTCGCGATCTACAGCGCGCTTATGGTAATGATAAACCACAATGTGCCATTACTATGCCCCTCTTAGTCGGTCTTGATGGTGTCAATAAGATGTCTAAATCTTTGGGCAACTATGTTGGCGTTGATGAGGCACCCGATGAGCAATTTGGTAAATTGATGTCGATCTCAGATGATCTTATGTGGAACTACTTTGAGCTTTTAAGCTTCCGTTCAAATGCGGAAATTGCACGCCTCAAAGAGGAAGTTACAGCAGGACGCAATCCGCGCGATGTGAAATTTGAACTTTGTGAAGAGCTCATCACCCGTTATCACAATGCTGAAGCCGCCGCTTCTGCGCAACGTAACTTTATCGAGCGCTTCCAGAAAGGAAATCTTCCTGAGAATATCGAAGAAAAAGTAGTGACTTCAACAGATGGTGCGATCGGTATCGCTCAAGCAATGCGAGATGCTGGACTCGTCAGCTCAAATTCTGAAGGCTTTAGAATGATTACAGAAGGCGCGGTTCGCATCAATCAAGAGCGCATCGAAGATAAAGGCTTAACTCTCTCAAAAGGGGATAATGTTATTATTCAAGTCGGTAAGCGCCGTATTGCCAATGTGATTGTAAAATAGATTGTCAAAACTAGAGGAAAAACTAGAGGAATCTATTAGAAAAACTCATAAAAAGAGCTCAGTTAAATTAGGAGACCAATATCACTCTTAATCGAAACTGAGCTCTTCTTTCTATAGCGTTTACTAACTCTAAACAACAACTCTAGAGAATTAACCCCAACAATGCTACCGATTACCACTTGTAATCACCTCTCAATAGCGTCACAATAAGTTTCAAAGCAAATTAATCGTAAACATCTTATCAATCTACAATCGAACTGATCTTTGGAGAGTTATAAATGACATTTGTCGTAACAGATAATTGTATCTTATGTAAATATACCGACTGTGTTGAGGTATGCCCTGTTGACTGCTTCCATGAAGGACCGAACTTTCTTGTGATCGATCCTGATGAGTGTATCGACTGCACCCTCTGTGAACCTGAATGCCCTGCCGGCGCAATTCTTGCGGATGATGATCTTAGTGAAGATCAGATGGTTTTCCTAGAACTCAATGCGGAATTAGCACGTAAGTGGCCCGTTATTACAGAACAGAAACCGCCTCTTCCCGATGCAGAGAAGTGGGATGGTGTTCCTAATAAACTCCCCCATCTTGAAAAATAGAGAGCGATAAGAAAAGATGAGCCGCCGTCTGACGAATCAACAAAAAAGGGTGATTGAAGCGCGTCAACAAGCGCTTCTCTCTAATGAAGAGCTACAAAATGCAACGCCCGGTCGGGTAATTGCACAGCATGGTCAACATGTGACACTCGAAGATGGCGAGCTAAATCTCCATAAAGCAGCTGTCAGACAGAGCCTTGGAACCATTGTTTGTGGAGATTATGTCTACTACCAATTAGAGCAGAGTGAACCGGTTGTGATCGCTCGTCTACCACGAGAAAACCACTTCTCACGGATCGCTTTTGGCGGGGCTGAAAAGATTTTAGCCGCTAATATTGATCAACTCTATATTGTGATCGCCCCTAAACCTGAGCCAAGCCCTTCACTGATCGATCGATATCTGATCGCTGCCTACTACTTCGGCATTGAAGTCTCCTTTATTCTCAATAAGATCGACCAAATTGATGATTCTATCGATCTCTCCTTCTTAGAGGATTACCGCAAGCTCTCTATTCCTATTTTTGAGACCTCTATCTACCAGCCCGAATTGATCACTCAATTAGAAGAGGAGCTAGAGGGGAAAACATCGATCTTTGTCGGCCAATCTGGCGTCGGTAAATCTTCACTGACAAATCACCTCATCCCCTCTTTAGCACTGCAGACACAAAAAATTAATGCCTCCACGGGATTAGGGAATCACACAACGTCAACAACTACCCTCTACCATCTGCCGATGACAGAGAGCTATCTTATCGATTCTCCCGGCGTTCGTAGTTTCAATATTGAACATCTCCCACTCGCTGCAATTGATGAAGGCTTTCCTGAGCTAAAAGCGATTACAACACCATGTCGTTTTAGCAACTGCAGCCATACCGATGATCCCGGTTGCCGTTATCAAGATGCGATTCATGAAGGATTGATCTCTCCTCGACGCTTAGAGAGTTATCTTCAAATTCGCACAAGTATTGCGGAGATGCAAGAGCGACAAAGTCGTGGAAAAAGACGACGTTAGCGCCTTTCAGAGTCAGGACGCAACATCTCAAAGAGATTATCCTGCTCACTATACCACCCTCTACCATGCATTCTGGCGATCAGATTTAACTTCGTTGCATCTACGTAACCGGCATCAGCATCTATTAAAGCTTCATCAATCAAGTGAAGCATCACCACTTCGCCGAGAATAACTGCTTGATTCTCCCCCGTTGGGATCTCTTGATAGAGTCGACACTCCATCTTAACGGGTGAACTTGCGATCAGTGGGATAGGGAGAAGATCTCCGGCTATCACTTCAATTTGATGCTCTTTGAGCTCATCAACGCTTGCATCATAATCTCTACTGGTTAAATTCATCAGCTCAGCATCATCTCTATTGACCAGATTGATGCCAAAAATTTTTTGCTCACGAATATTACGCAATGTATCTTTAGCACTACCATCCGCCGAATGTTGAATTCCGAGTGCGACAATCGGTGGTTCGCTCCCCATCATATTGAAAAAGCTAAAAGGAGCAGCATTAGATATGCCCGTTTGATCAACTGTTGTCACCCAAGCGATCGGCCTCGGGACAATCGTAGAGGCTAAAAGTTTATAGATCAGCTGAGGATCTCTATTTTGAAAATGATACTTCATCTCTACCACCAACGATAAAAATGGTGTGTTGGCCCAATGCCTTTCCCGACATGTAGTCGATCGGCATGCTCAATCGCCCCTTCAATATAGGCTTTTGCTAAACGAACACCATTTTTTAATCCATGAGAAGGATAGAGGGCGGCAATTGCGGCAGAGAGTGTACAGCCGGTACCATGCGTATTTTTAGTTGCAATACGCGTTGCGTTAAAGAGCTCAATCCCCTCTTCTGTTACCAAAAGATCGGGACTCTCCTCACTCTCAAGATGCCCACCTTTCATCAAGACTGCTTTAGGTCCTAAAGAGAGAAGCGCTCTTCCCTGCTCTGCCATCTCGTCAATATTTTGCGCCTCCTTCACTCCTAAAAGCGCCGCAGCTTCGGGTAGATTGGGCGTAATAATATCTGCTAAAGGAAGTAGCGCTTCACGGATAGCTGTCACGGCCTCCTCAACTAATAGTGGATGTCCACCTTTTGCTATCATCACCGTATCTAAAACAACAAAAGGGATCGGTCGCTCCGTTAACAATTTTGCAACTGTTGTAATAATCTCACTATTGACAAGTGCCCCCATTTTAACGGCATCAACATCGATATCATCCATTAATGTATGGTACTGCTTCTCAATAAATTCTGTAGGAACCGGCAAAACGCCCGTAACACCTTGTGTAGATTGAGCTGTCAATGCCGAGAGAATCGCCATCCCATAGCACCCAAGTGCCGAAAAGGTCTTCAAATCTGCCTGAATACCGGCACCACCGCTAGGATCAGATCCGGCAATTGTTAAGATCTTATTCATTCTCACCTCGCACAATCGATGCCAATCGTCTTGTAGCTGACGCAATATCTGCCTGCCCACAGATAGCGGAAACAACGGCAATTCCATCGACACCGCTCTTCATAACACTTGCTGCATTATCAATATTAATTCCACCGATTGCGACCTTTGGAATATCTCTCTGCGCGGCAATCATACTCAATCCTTCAACTCCAAGAGCCTTTCGTGCATCTTTTTTTGTTGAGGTTGCAAAGACAGGGCCAATTCCAACATAATCGACATCTTGCAGTTCGACCTGCTCCATCTCATAGATTGAACCGACAGAGAGCCCTAAAATTTTGTTAGGACCTAACAAACGACGTGCGACATCTGCAGGCAGATCCTTCTGCCCCACATGAACACCATCTGCATCAATAGCTAGCGCCACATCGATATGGTCATTCACAATGAGCGGCACATCATAATCTTCTAAAAGCGCTTTCAGTAATAATCCCGCATCATACCAATAACGCTTATCAACCTCTTTTTCTGAGCGAAGCTGCACACAGGTAACACCTCGTTCAACGGCCTCATAAACCGTTGAGACCATACCTGCAATACCACCACAGAGCTCAGGGTCGAGCACAAGATAGAGCGATAGATCAAATGAGGTACGACTCAACTCCCGACGAATTTTCGGATATCCCATCCTTTCTCCTTTATATATTCACTAATCGATCAATAATGTGACCATCTCATCTTAATAGTCATTTCATCCTATAGCCTTAAAACTTTGAAGCCCTAGAGCACGGCATTTGATCGTTTGATTGTCCAATACTCAATACTCAATACTCAATACTCAATTATTAAAACTGAATCTCGGGGGCTTCCCTTTTTGCAATCTCTAATAATCTCTCAGGAGTCATATTGGAGATCTCATCGAGATATTGAAGGGCGAATGAACCCATTCCTGTCGCTTTTTCAGCAGCAAATTCGCCGGCAAGCGCAACTAAATAGCAAGCTGTCGCAGCGGCTTCTAGCGTATCTGGTGTTGAGCCGATCATTCCGGCAACAAGCGCAGAGAGCGAACAGCCTGTCCCGGTCACTCGCGTTAAGAGTGTCGTTCCAGCAGAGATGGTATAACCTCGACTGCCATCGGTAATATAGTCTACCTCGCCAGTCATCACCACTATTGTCTGAAATTCTCTGGCAACCATCTCTGCATATTGAGCTACATCACTGCCCGACTCATGAGAATCAACACCTTTAGCAAGAGCATCAATACCGGCTAATACCATTATTTCGGCAATATTTCCCCGAATCACAGTAGGACGATAAGCGAGTAACTCATGCACTATCTTTGTACGAAAATAGAGCGCTGAGCCAATCCCTACAGGATCTAATACCCAAGGTGTTCCCGTAACCATTGCCTGCTTTGCTGAATGGAGCATCGCTTCTGCTCGTATCTGCGTTAAAGTTCCCACATTGATTAGAAGCGAGCTAGAGATCTCTGTAAACTCTGCGCACTCCTGAATATCAGGAATCATTGCCGGACTTCCCCCCGTCGCTAAGAGTAGATTTGCCGTAAAATTTTGGACAACATCATTTGTCATACAATGAACTAATGGTGATTTCTCTTGATACTCCATCAAGTAGGGGATCGCATTTAAGGCGGAAAAGGGAACCATATAAAACTCCTCACTTATCTTAATCTGTTCTTTATTCGCGTTCTTTATTCGCATTCTTCAGTGATGCTCTTTATCAACGTTTTTCATAAACGTTTTCCATAAATATTGTCGTAAACGCTTTACGTCAATCAATCTCACTTCAACTCTTCTCTCTGCTGACGCTTAACCTCTCTATCTTACACTGAAAGTACCAAGTAAACATGATAATCATCAGTGAAAAATCGGACAAAAAGTAGCGATTTTTGCATCAATTATTCAATCTCGTTCCCGATTTCTAACCAATTTCACCCAAAAAGAGAAGAAATCCGTATAATAAGACCCTCACTATATTGCGGAATAAGATATGAAAGACCTCTACATCGATACTCAAGAAGCCTTAGATCAGTGGTGCCAAAAGCAGCTCCAGCAGATTGAACTGTTAGCGCTCGATACAGAGTTTCTTCGGGTTAAAACCTATTTCCCGAAGCTCTGCCTTATTCAACTTGCAACAGAGACAGAAGCAGTCTGTATCGATCCTTTAGCGCTTCAAGATTTTACCCACCTCAAAGCACTCTTAACAGCAGAACATATTACGAAAATTATCCATTCTGCGAGCCAAGATCTTGAGGCGATTCTTCATGCGCTCGATATTCTTCCCGCGCCGGTATTCGATACCCAGATTGCAGCACAGATCACACAACAGCAGAAGGTCGGCATGAGCTATCATGACCTTGTTCTTCACTATTGTAATGTTGATCTTATTCGCGATCAGACCCGTACACAGTGGGATCTTCGTCCTCTAACGAGCGAACAGCTAAAGTATGCTTACGATGATGTTCACTACCTTATTCCGACATATCATAAACTTCAAAAAGAGATCTGTGATGCCGGCAAAGAGGGAGAGCTACGCTCCCATTTCACCCCCCTAACAGAACGGGAGCGATATGAGCCACAACCAGAACAAGCATGGCGTAAAGTGAAGGGATATAAGCGTTTAAGAGGCGCATCTAAACAGCTCCTAAAAGCTTTAGCGAAGATGCGTGAATTGATCGCAATTCAGAAAAATCTCCCTAAACGTTGGATTATTAAGGATGATATTTTAATTCGTATTGCTGAAAGTTATGCCAAAAAGGATCACAAGCTCTATAGCGACTATGCTGTCAGCTCCTATTCTGAAGAGATTCAGGAGAGATTAATTCGAACAATTGAAAATTTCTGGCAGCAAGGCGCCACATCTCAGTCTGAAGAAGGAGCTGAAGAGTAATGAGTCAGTTTAAGTAGATTGAGTGGATTGAAGATTGAATGGATTAAGTGAAATAGGTAGATAGATTTAGCAGATTCATCAGAGAATCACTTTATTAATATTACTCTATATCACTTACTCTGCTTCTCCTGTACTGCTTCTCCTACATTGCTTACTTTCAATACTTTTTACAAGCTTCTCCTATTGCTTTATTACCTTATTGCTTCACAGATCCTCTATCCACTGATCATCAATCAGAAGCGGTCGCATATCAGGTAATGATAAAAAAGCATCAGGAAAGAGATATTCCCCGGCAACTCCTGGCAAAGATAATTCCTGCCAACTCAACTGAGTGGCAAGATGAGGCGCAAATTGTTGTAATGGAATCTCTAAAAGAGTTGTGCAGTAGAGGTTCTCCTCCTCACGTCCTTTTAAGATATAAGGCTCTCCTACCCTAGCTGCAACCATCTCTGCAAAATAGAATCGCTCGATATCAGGCAAAAATTCTGGCCGCGCAATCAGATAAGTTTTAGCAAAGGTTGGGGAGAGAAATTTCTCAATCGGTGTTGCTAAAACTTGATTAGGAAGCGTCTCTTCATCATTTGTTGTGGCATGAGTCACAATAATCTCTGGCTCAACTGCCGTAATCAGCGCTATATGGGAAAACTCCCCACCACTGATCCACTGCACAAAGCGACTCTCCTTCCCATATGCCGTACGAAAGACAATATCGCCTACAGCCAATTGATCGCGATAGGTCGAATCCCAAGGCTGGTAATACTCTTGATTACTAAAAGGATTGAGATCAATCTCTAAGACGACAATAAGCGCTATCAATAATGTAATACAGAAGAGAGATAACACAATAAGGAGTAATCTCACACGCCGATTGATACTTCTGACATACCCTTGAGCTAATCGCCCAAGCGATAAGAGAACAGAAAATGGGCGAAAAATTTTAAAATAATTGCGTTTAGGATAATTGCGTTTAGGATAATTGCGCATAAGTGATCGCCCTAAAAAATGGATAAGTCCAAACTTATAAAGCATATAAAGAATATAAAAAAAGAACGCTGTTAACGTTCTTCTTCTCTATCGATCTTCTATTAGCCTCTCAACTTGATCCCAACATCAAATGTCAATATCACCTAAATGAGAGATCTAGAATTAATTGGATAAAAGCTCAACAATTAGAAAACTGTTAGAACTTTACTCTCCAACCCTCTTTTCCTTTCATTGTTTCGATCTCTTCTGGATCTTCACTTGTGCCATTTTTATAATGAACTTGGAAAAGTACTGTCGCTTCTGTCTTGCTCTTATTATACTCTACATTATCGAAGGTAATATCTTTAAGCCCACCTTGTGAGTCATAATAATTTTTCCCCTCTTCCGCAAGAAGCGATAATTTCTCTTGAACAACAGCTTTACCGAGCGCCTCTTCCGGCGTATTAGCTTCATCAGGAATATAGACAACATTGGTCCAATTAGAAGCATCACCCGTTGCAAACATCTCAACAAATTGACGCACAGCACCTTCTGGTGAATCTTTATCGGCAGAACATGCGGTCACAACGAGCGCAACAATCAGCGCAGTAAAAAAATACTTCAGTTTTTTCATAAAATTAATCCTTAATATTAAGGTAAAGAAATTAAGCAGATCGTTATAGACCTTTTATTGATATCTCTAGATGATGCCAAAGAACCACACTATGGTGAGAATATTACTCAACATGAATTATTCAACAGAAATTACTCAATATCAGTATCTCAACATAGAAGGTATAGAGTGCTCTGCTTTGGGCAAATATCATACTAATTTTCAATTATAGCCTGATCTTTAAAATTTAGATTGTCAATATAATAGACACTTTTCTAATAGCATCTTCTCGATATAGAATCTGCCCGCTATAGCATCTGCTCGATGGCGCCCTCCATAAACCTTCCTATCAGCCGATTATTTACTATCTCCATTTTTTAAACACCATTTTTAAAGATAATAACTGCAGGGTGATAACTTAAAGGCAATCAGACAGTTATCGTTCAGTGATCCCTCCCTTAAAATGGATAAGAATCAATGTGATAAATGATACGCTCATTTTTTTAGCAATAAAAATGCTTGTGTTTTTACAGAAATAGATTATCATCTTTCCTCATAGTTCATTGCATTGCTCAAGCAGCAAGAGAGGCAAAATAGGCAACTCAAAAAGTCTTGACAAGCAATAAAGACAATGTATAATTTACGGCTTATGCGAGCGTGGCGAAATTGGTATACGCGCTAGACTTAGGATCTAGTGGTTCATCCGTGAGAGTTCGAGTCTCTCCGCTCGCACCATATTGAGTTATGGTGATAGAGATCACCTTAATAAGTTGAAGAAGGTGCTTGCATGAGCACCTTTTTTTATATTTTCAATTTTAGAATTCAATCTTAGAATCGGGTATATAATTATGTCAGTAGAAACATTAGAAGGCCTCAAACGCCGCGTCGTTATTGAGCTTGATGCAGAGCAAGTTGAGAAAGATATTGAGTCGCGTCTTAAAGAGTTAGCTCGTCGCGTTCGCGTTGATGGATTCCGCCCTGGTAAAGTTCCAGTTAAAGTTGTTCGCAATATGCATGGCGCTGAAGTTGAAAATGAAGTGATCGGTGAAGCGATTGGCAAAAAATATCAAGCAACGATTACTGAACTTAAGCTAGAGCCAGCAGGTCAACCGGTGATTGATCGCCCATCAGAAGAGAACAAATACTCTTTTACCGCTGAGTTTGAAGTGATGCCCGAAGTTAAATTAGACAACCTTGACAAGCTCGAAGCGGTTAAGTTTGAAGCTGAAGTAACGGATGCTGATCTTGAAAATATGCTCACAACGCTTCAAAAACAGAGCCAAACATGGAAAGAGAGTGATGAGGCTGCGAAACTTGAAGATCGCGTCAACATCAACTTTGTAGGTCGTGTTGATGGTGAAGAGTTTGAAGGTGGTAAAGCTGAAAATACACCATTAATTTTAGGCTCTAACAGCATGATCCCTGGATTTGAAGATCAGATCGTTGGAATGAAAAAAGGTGAGACTAAAACAATTAAGGTCACCTTCCCTGATGATTATCAAGCAGAACATCTTGAAGGTAAAGAAGCTGAGTTCGATATCACTGTTAACAGTGTAGAAGTTGGTGAATTACCAGAGATCGATGCTCAATTTGCAGAGCGTTTTGGTATTGCTGACGGCGATGTTGAAAAACTTCGTTCAGAGTTACGCAAAAATATGGAGCGCGAATTAAGTAACGTTATCCATAACCGCTTTAAATCTTCAGTTTTAGAATCACTTGAGAAAAATCACGAATTAGAAGTTCCACAAGTGATGGTTGTATCTGAAGCACAAGCAATGGCGCAACAATCAAACTTCCCTCAGCCACGTAGCCAAGAAGAAGCGAATCAATTAATGGAATTGATCACACAAATCTTCTCAAAACAAGCTGAGCAAAAAGTTCGTTTAAGCCTTCTTGTTAGCAAATTTATTGAAGATAACAAAATTACGCCGGATGAGAGCTACGTTGATAAACGTTTAGAGCTTATTGCTTCAACTTATGAAGATCCAGCAGAAGTGATCGAACACTTCAAAAAAGATAAAAACAGTATGCAAAATATCCGTAATATCGCTTTAGAAGATCAAGTTGTAGATCTCTTAGCAGAAAAAGCGGCGATTGTTACTGAGAAGAAAACTTTCGATGAGCTTATGAATCAAGCTCAAAGATAAGTAACACATTCATGAAATAGCCCCTATTATTGAAATTCTTCATAACTGGGGTTATACTAGTGGATTGGTGCTCTGACTACATTTAGTATAAGAGCAATTTATTTTAACCTATTAATAATTGAGGTGATGTTCAATGCCTTCCGTCAAAATTCGTGAGAATGAACCATTTGACGTTGCTATGCGTCGTTTTAGACGGTCTTGCGAAAAAGCAGGTATCGTATCTGAGGTGCGTGCACGTGAGTACTATGAAAAACCGACAGCTGAAAGAAAGCGCAAGAAGGCTGCGGCTCAGAAACGCCATTACAAACGTATAATGCGCGAATCTAACCGTAGAATCCGTTACTACTAATTGGTGATGCTTTACTAAAGAGTGATCTCTAGTAGAGCAACATTATAAATTATCGAGTAACGATAAAGCCCTAGATATCTTATCTAGGGCTTTTTTACAACTTAAATAATCAACTTGAACTGCTAAAATCGCTGAAATCACTTAAATTTATTTGATATTGAGCACTAAAAAGTCGTTATAATAACTCTAATTGAGCAGAGAGAATTGAACAAAGAGCTGATATTAAAAATGTTAATATTGGAAGTGTTAATACTGAAAACTCACCGACATTAATTGTGGAGATAGAATGATTAAATGGATTAAGCAGAGCAAACGAATATTTCCCGTAATGATGATAGTTACCCTACTTATCTTAAGTGGCTGCGCTGCAAGTGGTGGGAGCGCATCTATTCAGGGAAGAAATGATGCAGGCCCCCATCTATACGGCCGTATCGGTGTTGGATACTCTATCTAATCTTCACTCTTAGGTTTTGCGCTCTGAATCGGTACAATCGCATTTGTCACTTTAATTGTTGAGATTAACTTACCACTCTTTTCTGAGTAGATATTCACATCCCAAACATGACTTCGACGCCCTTTATGGAGCAGATCAGCTTTCGCGATCACCGTATCACCTATACTTGCCGAAGAGAGATGACTTGCACTAATCTGCATTCCGACACAAGCTTCATCAAGAGGTAGTATGGCAAAAGAGCCGATCCCTCCGACAGTTTCCGCCAATGCAATTGTTGCACCGCCATGGAGATAGCCCATCGTCTGTTGAAGTGCCTCTGTCACCGGCATCTTTGCCTCAGCATACTTCTCACTTAGCTCAACCATCTCGATACCGAGTGTCTTTAATAGGTTCTTACCTTGATAGCCATTAACACTCTCTACGGTTCTTTCCCCAGTCATATTTACTCCTTTTATCTGCTTGTTTGATACTTGTTTGTTATAATAACAAGAACTTTTATAATCTCATTTTTTGTCGATCAAGGAAAGGTCCCGTATGAATATCCAAATTTGGTCTGATTTTTCATGCCCATTTTGTTATATCGGTAAACACAATTTAGAACAAGCCATCATGCAATTGAGTGAAGAGGAGATGGCGATGATCAAAATTCAGTATCGCAGCTTTGAACTTGCGCCTGATGCGCCGCTCTATACTGAAGAATCTCTAGCTGAAGTATTAGCTGAACGCTACCAAACAACTGTTGAAAAAGCGAAAGAGATGACGGTCAATACCGCGGGAATGGCTGCAACCGTTGGCCTTACGATCAATAATGATAAAGTCATTCCTACAAGCACATTTTTAGCGCATCAACTTCTTCACTATGTTGCCAATAGAGCGCCTAGTAAAATTAAGGCTTGTGCGGATCTTCTCTTTAAGGCTTACTTTCAGGAGGGTGTTAACCTGAGTGATATCGTCGCCCTGATTGAGATTGCCGATAAACTAAAACTCGATCTTACCGATGTGAAGAAATCTTTAGATGATGAAACTTATGTAAATGCCGTTCGTGATGATGAAAAGATCGCACATCGCATCAATATTCAGAGCGTTCCTTTCTTTGTGATCGATAATGAGATCGCGATTCAAGGCGCACAAAAAGTAGAGGATTTTCATGATTTTATTGTGAAATATCTTGAAGAGAAAAAGAACCAACCTTTAGATGCTTAGGCAAAATCGATATCGATCTGATACAACAGACCTCTTATAAGGAGTTTATAACATGGAAATAGTTTTAATCGGTTTATTAGCGCTTCTCATTATCTGTTACATCGTTTCGCTCTTCCTTCTCACGAAAGAGGGCGTTAAAAAGTTGTGGATGTCACTCTTTCTTATTGTCTATGTCGTCGCCGTCATTGCATTGATTGTACTTCACTTTAAGACCGGATTACTCGCATCTATCAAAGATATGTCCGAGCTCTACTTTGCTTACTCTGTGATCACCATTCTCCTTCTTTTGGGGCTTATCAATATCTGGGTCTTCAAAGGTGTTATCATTCGTGTCTTTAGAGGGAAAGATTTAACCTTCACAGATGAGAGTGAAAAAGAGAAGAAAAAATAGCGAGTAATCATCAATCCCTTATGTAAGATGCATAGGATATATAGATAGAAGAGAAGCCGAGAAGTCATGATCTCGGTTTTTCTACTTTTGTAATATCATCTTTATCAGATTCACACTACAGTATCGACACAATATCGATCTTGCAATATTCAATTGTACAAGATCTGTCATATCTACCCTATAATATCGAGTTCACAATATCGATATGACTCAAAGAAGAGGAAGATCTATGAGCAAACCCCATGAAAAGATACAGAAAGCGCCTGCTTATTTTGCGATCAATTTCACCGGTAGAATTGGACGCCTCGAATTTGCCAATCGTTTTACAACCTATCTCTTATTGGCGATTGTGATCTATTGCGTCTACTACTTTGTGATTGAACAGGGAATTTTCTCTCTAACTGAATCTGCTGATAAATCGATCGACATGACCCAAACATTGGGAAGAATCATCTTCCATGCCGGCTTTATTGGTGCTGTTATTCTTCTTAATATTCGTGCCGTCGTGATGCGCCTTCATGATATCAATCTCTCGGGATGGTGGGCGACGCTCCTCTTTATATTCCCCTACTCATTAGAGCTCATTATTATTATGATGCCGATGACATTAGATAAAACGGTCTACTATACACTCTTCTTTATTCTAATCTCTTTAGCACTCTTAATTCGACTCTTCCCCTTTATTATGCCGGGAAGCGCTGTTGCTAATCGTTATGGAATGCCGATTCCACGAGGAAAGCCTTATGGACTCATTCTCCTACTCCTCTTTGTGACTATCGGGAGCTATTTCCTCTATCAATATATTACGCTCCAGACAATCACTATCACTTTCCTCTATGCCGCGGTTTAATAACTCGGTTTAAGAGCTTATTAATAGAAAAAGGCTGATGCGCTGCCGGATCTCACTATCTCGTTCTTTCAGAAGTTGCGTGCCGGCAATGAGCATCATTGATGCCGATCATGGAAAAGAAGGAAATGGTCGGTTCTCGCCCTTCAATAAACCTCTTAAGAATGAATAATCAAAAGAAATAGGCTGAACACTGCCGGATCTCACTATCTCGCACTTCCATGAGTCATGCGCCGGTAGTTGATGATCTCACGTTGGCAAATAACATCAATTTAATACTATTTTCTCGGCATCATCGATGCCGATCTGCGGGCATGCACCGGTGAAAAGAGCGAAATGGTCGATTCCCGCCCTACCATAATCCTTCTTATTTGTTAAAACAACAAAGGTTAATGAGTTGCAGGAGATTACCACTGCATTCTTCCAAAAGTTACATGCCGGCAAGTATCGCTACCTGAACGGTTAATCCTTCTGAAATAAAAAAGCTGATATCTCAAGAGAATAATCCCTTAAAATATCAGCCTCACTATACTCAGTAGAAGTTACGCGACTGTTCTGATTATTAAATTGTTATCTATCCGTCGACACTAACTCAATCTCATTCAACAACGCTTATGCTCACATACGCTTCTCTAATCGTTTTTTCACCCTAAAACCAATATAGAGCACGATAATCCAGATCGGAATAACAATCACAGCATAAACCATACTGCCCGATTGCGTCATCATCACAAGAAGCAATGCCAAGAAAGCTAATGCAATAAAGTTACTGATCGGATAGAAAGGGACTTTGAAGGTTAAGCTCTTCTCATCTACCTGCTTTCTAAACTTATATTGCACAATCACAATCAATCCCCATGTGATAGTTGCAGCCGCTACCGCAAGAGACATAATGCGCATAAATGCTCCCTCCGGCACTAAGAAGTTGATGACAACAGCAATCAAGGTACAAAGTGATGAGAAGAGGATAGCCACCACCGGCGCGGAATTACGATTGAGCTTCATAAAGAATTTAGGCGCATTGCCCTGCTCTGCTAAACCAAAGAGCATCCGCCCATTACTATAGATTCCACTATTGTAGACAGAGATCGCCGCCGACAATACCACAATGTTGAAGAAGGTCGCCGGGATATTGATCTCGCCAAATGGGGTATTCACAATACCAAAACCCATCTCTTTAAAGATAATAACAAAGGGGCTACCATCCGTTCCGATCTCATTCCAAGGGTGCAAAATCATCAACACAGCAATCGATAAGATATAGAAGAGAAGAATACGCCAAATCACCTGCTTGATCGCTTTAGGAATCGACTTTTTGGGATCATCTGCCTCCCCTGCCGTTATACCGATCAGCTCTGTTCCTCCAAAGGAGAACATTACAATGACTAAGGAGAGAAGAAACTCTTTAACACCATAAGGGAAAAATCCACCATGCTGCCAAAGATTAGCAATGGAAGCACCATCGGTGCCGGTGATAATAAGATAAGCACCGAGAGCGATAAGAAGCATAATTGCCAGTACTTTTACCAATGCAAACCAAAACTCAAACTCACCATAGATCCGAATCGAGAAGAGATTAATAATGGTGATAATGATCAATACCGTCAGTGAAGAGACCCAAAGAGGAATCTCCGGAAACCAAACCTGTATATAGATTCCAATCACCGAGAGCTCAGCCATACTGACCAATATATAGAGAAACCAGTAGTTCCAACCCGCTAAAAAGCCCGGGAATTCGCCCCAATATTTATAAGAAAAATGGCTAAATGCGCCGGCAACAGGCTCATGAGTCGACATCTCCCCCATCATCGTCATAATAAGATAGATAATAAATCCACCCAATAGATAAGCGAGTAGAATCGCCGGTCCGACCAAAGCGATCGACTCAGCTGATCCATAAAATAATCCCGTACCGATAGCTCCGCCTAAAGCGATCATCTGAATATGACGATTCTTAAGCCCCCGTTTTAATTTTGTTTCTTCCTTTCCTGCTACTTGACCCATGACCTTCTCTCTTCAATTGATACTCAATATAAGTGCCATCATCCCGCTCTGCTGATAAAGGATAAGGCTAAATCTTAGGTAGTATATCAACTTTACCTTGCCTGAGTGTAAGCTTCTTTCTAAGAGGAGAATTGCCACTTTTTTGACGCTCTTTTCAAAATAAGCACTTCAAAATATGAATCCACATTCCCGGCAGTCACGAGTCATCTTGATCTAGCATTGATATCTCGATGTATCATTATGAGTAAGTCACCAATACCCCTATCATTCCCATTCATCACAATATAAAATAGAGAATCGAAAAATAGAGGATCGTTATAAAACAATCATCTGTGAAATAATCATCTGTATAACATCTGTATAAATTAACTGTAAAATCCACTATAAAACCAACTGTAAAAATAGTATTAGATAAGAGGATAGAAGATATATCATGATCGGAATCATTGGTGCGATGGCACAAGAAGTTACTCTCTTAGCAAGTATGATCAATTCCCCAGAAAAACGCATTATTGCCGGCGTTGAATTTATTCAGGGAGAGCTTCAAGGACATCAAGTAGTTCTTCTTCGCTCTGGCGTAGGCAAGGTGCAAGCTGCAATGGCAACGACGCTTCTTCATGAACACTACCATCCATCGATGATAATCAATATCGGTTCTGCCGGTGGCCTCATTTCTGGGATGGAGATTGGTGATATTATTATCTCTAGTGAAAGTGGGCATCATGATGTCGATCTCTCCCCTATCGGTTTAGAGCCTGCAGTACTTCCCGATCTCCCTAAAACATTTCCCTCCGATCCTGAACTTGTCGCATTGGTAGAAAAGGTTCTTACAGAGCTCGATATCAATTCTAAAATTGGCCTTATTGCCACAGGAGATGCTTTTATCGCGGATCAAAAACAGGTCGCTATGATTAAAGAGATCTTTCCCAATGTTTTAGCGGTAGAGATGGAAGCTGCCGCCATCGCACAAGTCGCTCATCTCTATCAAACCCCCTTCATCGTGATGCGCGCACTCTCTGATCTTCCTGATAAAGAGATGCCGATGAGCTTTGTTGAATATCTCGATCTTGCAGCTAAAAACTCTAGTCAGATCGTCCTTAAAGTCTTAGAGGCGCTTCCTGCTCAGGGTTAGAAAAAGATTATCAGAAATAGCGCCGAAAATAGCACATCAAAATAATCATTTAGATATTAAGAATCAATCTTAAATCCATCTTGAGTCTATCTTCGGCAATCAATTAGCGACGATCCCAATGGAGAAAAGCCCATGGTCGGATATCGTGATAGAGCTGCAAAAGACGCTCATGATTGGCAGAGTAATATCTCTCAACCCGCTCTTTTTCAGATGATGAGAGCGGGCCTAATGAGCGATCGACTTCCTTCACAAAATCCTCTAACGAAAGCGCTTCTCTCTGCCGGCGATGATCTGCCGTAATAAAATCAACAGCAACATTATAGCCTTGTTGATAGAGAAGATTGAGCGCATAGATATAGGTTGGAAAACCGATATACTCCCGTTCTAAAAGATCGAGAAATTCCCGATTGATATAACCTTGCCGCATCGTCATTGTCATATAGACCGCCTTTTCTGCTCGACTATTAAGTTTATCGAGCGCATCTTCAAGATCGGAGACCATCGAAGAGCGAGAAGAGAGCGCAATATCACAGACCGGCACATCAGACCAATCATCCTCCCATGAGAGAAGAATAGTCTCGATATTATCGATGCCCGCCATTTTCGCCTTTTCAGCTAAGAGTGCTAACATCTTTGGACTATGATCAAGCGCATAGACCTTCTCCACATAAGGCGCAACTGCAAGTGCGATCGTGCCACTACCAGAGCCAACATCTAATACCGTTTTAACGCCGGAGAGTTCCATCCGATCTAAAAAGGCTGCTGCATAGTCATTACTACTACCCTCTCCTTCCGCCGCCAACTTCTCTGCCCGAGCATCCCAGTCAGCTGCTGTTTTAGGCCGGCGCAATGAAGCTTTTGCATGTTCTCTATAGAGCGCCCCAAAATCGATCTCATCAATCATCTTAATCTTTGCCATAGCTTAATCTCCCCCAGCTCAATATCATAATTCTTCTCTACCCTACCACATCCCCTAAAAAGACCCATCAGCCGATAGGCTAATAATAGATAGACTCATAATAAAATTGAACGAATCTCTCTCAAATTTCCTTCAAGTTCCCCCTAAAATTTTTTCAAAATAGTGTGACAATAGCTTTATGAAAAGATAAAAAAGATAAAAATAAGTGAGCTAAGTCAGCTTGAGTAGAAATTGCGCAACATTTTACAAATTCTTTAATTGTTATTTATCCAATCAAAATCAATAGGATAAGAAAAATCAAGAGTTCCACTCGTCTAAATGTTATTCATTCCTATTAGTAAAATGGGTGCATTGCGTAGAAGCGAGGTCTATAATGATTTTACATTTAAAATTTATTAGGAATTAGCAATTATGGCATTTCAAACAGTTAACCCTTATACAAATGAAGTGATTAAAACTTTCGAAAGTGCAACACGTGAAGAGATTGTTTCGGCAATCGGCGTTGCGGATCAAGCATTTCAAAACTGGAAAAAACTTCCGGTCTCTGAGCGCGTTGTCTACCTTCAAAAAGCTGCGGATCTTCTTCGTAAAAATGCAGATGAGTATGCGAAAGTGATCACTCTTGAGATGGGTAAAATCTTTGCTGAAGCAAAAGGTGAAGTGGAACTTTCCGCACAGATCTTAGAATACTATGTTCGTCATGCAGAAGAGCAACTTCAACCAAGAAAACTTCCTGTTATGGACCCTGCAGAAGGTGATGCAGAATTAGTATATGAGCCATTAGGTGTTCTTCTTGCTATCGAGCCTTGGAACTTCCCTTTCTATCAAGTTGCACGTATTCTCGCACCGCAACTCTCTGCGGGTAATACGCTTATCCTCAAACATGCATCGAATATTCCACAATGTGCTTTAGCATTTGAACAATTGATGAAAGATGCCGGTCTTCCTGAAGGTGTTTTCCAAAATCTCTTTATTGAACATGATGACGTTGAGCTTGTACTAGCTGATCCTCGCGTTTGTGGTGTTGCTTTAACAGGTTCTGAATTTGCAGGTTCTGCAGTGGCTCAAGTTGCCGGCAAACATCTTAAAAAAGCGATTATGGAATTAGGTGGTGCTGATGCATTTGTAGTATTAGATGATGCGGATATCGATAAAACAGTAGCTTGGGGTGTATTTGGTCGTCATTGGAATGCAGGTCAAGTTTGTGTCTCTTCAAAACGTATGATTCTTGATGCAAAAATCTATGATGAGTATTTAGAGAAATATACTGCCGGCGTTGCAGCATTAAAAGCTGGTGATCCGATGGACCCTGAAACTCAACTTGCACCACTCTCTTCACAACGTGCGAAAGATGGTCTTTTAAAACAGATCGAAGAAGCCGTAAAACATGGCGCAATTGCAACAGAAGTGGGTCCAAAAGTTCCTGAGCAAGGCTGTTTTGTTCAACCAACAATTTTAACAAATGTAACACCTGATAATCCTGCATACTACCAAGAGTTCTTCGGCCCTGTATCGATGATTATCAAAGCAGAAGATGAAGCTGATGCAATCCGCATCGCGAATGACTCACCATTTGGTTTAGGTGGATCTGTCTTCACTTCAGATAATGAGCGTGGCCGTCGTGTTGCAAATCAAATTTCAACAGGAATGGTTTTCGTCAACCATCCAACAATGGTTAAAGCAGACCTCCCATTCGGTGGTATTCGCCGTTCAGGTTATGGCCGCGAATTGATCGACTTAGGTCTTAAAGAGTTCGTTAACATCAAACTCGTAGACGTTGTCGATATCGACGCTCCATTCTAATTGGTGATTCATTAATCATTAATTAATATCAGATTAAACCTAAAGAGAAGGCCGTTATATTAACGGCCTTTTTCTATCTGCCCTAACCTGTTTTAGGTAACGATTTAAGAGATAATTCCCCACTGTTTTTTAAAGTTGTAAAGGGAATTCATGATTTCTAAGCTGCCTGTACCACGGTTAACTATTATCATTTAAATCCAAACCTATCTTATCTTTTCTAAGCTGCCTATACGGCAGTGAACCTGGATATCTCTATACAACGAGATCAAAACTGTTTCTAAGCTGCCTATACGGTAGTGAACTTTTAGTAGAGAGCAGAATTATGTATCGACTCTTTCTAAGCTGCCTATACGGCAGTGAACCTCAAGACATCTTAAATGTTGATGTTTTGAATTTTCTAAGCTGCCTATACGGCAGTGAACAGCCCGAAAAACTTGGCGATTCGCACTCAAGATTTCTAAGCTGCCTATACGGCAGTGAACAGCCCGAAAAACTTGGCGATTCGCACTCAAGATTTCTAAGCTGCCTATACGGCAGTGAACAGTTGATAACTTTTTGAAAATTATCTTTTAAATTTCTAAGCTGCCTATACGGCAGTGAACATAATAAACGTAATGTGATTATTAAAATCTTTTTTCTAAGCTGCCTATACGGCAGTGAACGACAAATTCAACGTGTGAGTTTATTTCTAATTTTTCTAAGCTGCCTATACGGCAGTGAACGGCAAGCCATTCTGATTCTTCAAAGAGCGTTATTTCTAAGCTGCCTATACGGCAGTGAACTAAGCGCATATATTGACGTTAAATTAGCTATTTTTCTAAGCTGCCTATACGGCAGTGAACTTTTTGAAATTTCAGAGTTTAGAGAGAAGTTATTTCTAAGCTGCCTATACGGCAGTGAACGATATGGTTTAATCGTAATGGAGATCTTTCTTTTTCTAAGCTGCCTATACGGCAGTGAACACCACTAAAAAATTTAACTATCATGAGTAAATTTTCTAAGCTGCCTATACGGCAGTGAACGATATTGTGAGAGGTAACGGCTTCAACATACTTTTCTAAGCTGCCTATACGGCAGTGAACGGCGGATCATGTCACATAACATTAGAGCGAGTTTTCTAAGCTGCCTATACGGCAGTGAACATCGTGCCATTATTCAATAACCCACATTAATTTTTCTAAGCTGCCTATACGGCAGTGAACTCAATATTTGTCGTACGTCGGCGAACCTATGTTTTCTAAGCTGCCTATACGGCAGTGAACCTAACCCCGCATTTTGATTGTATTGTATTGATTTTCTAAGCTGCCTATACGGCAGTGAACGATGGTTTTACAAGAGTTACTATAGATTATGTTTTCTAAGCTGCCTATACGGCAGTGAACCTCATCAACGAAGCGTTTGAAAGATTGAAGATTTTCTAAGCTGCCTATACGGCAGTGAACCGATACTCGTCATTCATCGGCGCATCGATCTTCTTTCTAAGCTGCCTATACGGCAGTGAACCAACATCAAAACTGGGGAATGCTGATCGATTATTTCTAAGCTGCCTATACGGCAGTGAACCGATAAAGCCGATATTCACATCCTGTCCGAGTTTTCTAAGCTGCCTATACGGCAGTGAACGTCGAGTGTGCAGATGTTGATGATTTTGACTGTTTCTAAGCTGCCTATACGGCAGTGAACATCCAATCAACTATTGTGGGTTATTGAATAATTTTCTAAGCTGCCTATACGGCAGTGAACTGTCCAACCATTCCCACATTGTTTATACCTCTTTTCTAAGCTGCCTATACGGCAGTGAACGTTAATTATCTCGGCGAAGACACAACGATTACTTTCTAAGCTGCCTATACGGCAGTGAACTGAGTCTTAATAATGCATCCAATGTAGAAATTTTTTCTAAGCTGCCTATACGGCAGTGAACCATTGATGTCGTGGTCGAAGTCCAACTCAAAGTTTCTAAGCTGCCTATACGGCAGTGAACATCCAAAACACGACTAACATCACAAGAAAGATTTTCTAAGCTGCCTATACGGCAGTGAACTTATCTATCTTTGTTACGCATAAATGTTATTTTTTCTAAGCTGCCTATACGGCAGTGAACGATCCCAAAACAGCTTCTGATCACCTCGATGATTTCTAAGCTGCCTATACGGCAGTGAACGACAGAACAAGTCAAGCGCGCAAAGAGGATATTTTCTAAGCTGCCTATACGGCAGTGAACGAAATAACGAAAGAGCAACTCGAAAACTATATTTTCTAAGCTGCCTATACGGCAGTGAACAATAGATTAAAATCCAAAAAGAAAGGAAAAATCTGGCACAAGGGCTATTTTACCTTAAAATACCAATGATTTTTCCCTTTTTTATAACCTATTGAATTATAAGCAATTTTTTAAAGAGCAAAAAATAATGGTTAAAACTCGGGAACAACTCCCCCAGCAGATAAACCATAGGTTGTAAAGAGTTGATTAAAACTATTATCTGAATCCACATTAACAATTTCTTTTTTAATAAAAAGTTTAAAGTTTTGATCAGATTGTAAACTCTTTATTTGGATATAAGGAAAATTGACTTCTCTTCTTTCCCAGTGAGAATATCTGTTTAACGCTTCTTCGATAGAGACAGAGTTTTGTTGAGCGTAATGTTCAGCATATCCTCTTCTTTCCTTCTCTAACCGAGCATCCCCTTTAGACTGATAGCGCTGATATTTCGCATAACTCTCAATTTTATTAGGTACTTCCTTAATTGATTGAATATGAACATAATCCGACAATCGCTCTAACCACTTTGGAAGCACAAGAAGAAACAGTTCCTCTTTGGTCTCTGCAAAAATGCGAATTTTATCACCCAAGATACCGATACTAGCTCTTTCATTAAAAAAGTAATTAGGAAAAGATACGCCATAATGAATTCTATTGCGCTTATCTTTACGCTCAACAAATGCTAAATGTATCTGGGTATAGATTCTAGTCCATAAAGAATACAAGTTCCCCTGACTATTCTCGATCAATGTCAGCTCAATGTAATATTTCATCTTATCCTTCCTTTAGATACGAATATCTGAAACATACGCTAATCCTTTCTTACCAAGATAAAAGGCTGAAACTCCGGCATTTCGAATCTTATCTTCTAGATCCCGTGCTTCTTCAGAAGAAATATTTAGGTTTATCGTTAATTTTCCCGTTACTTTAGTCAGTAACTGCGTCATTTCTCCCTCACCCTTTACTCTCGTTTTGAGTAAATAAGGATTTCCCCATACCAATTTTTTGGGGCCTGTCGTATAACGCTTCATAAAATCTTTTTTGGTAAATCCTCTTTTAGAAATACCACTTAACCCTCCTTGTGCTGTTACAACTTCACTTAAATCGTATTGTTTACTTAAACGATCGAGCTGAAGATATAGAGCTGCAGTATAAAAACTGATAGGCGTAAATAGACCTTTCGCCGTAAGTTTAAAATCGACCTCTGGAAAACTGAGGACTATTTTTTCATAAGCTTCTTTCAGTTTCCCTTCTAGTTCAATAGCTTTAATCGTATTTAAATGTTCTAATTGCTCAATAACACTCATAGGATCTAAAGTTGGAAGATTTTCTATCTTTACTTGAATATCATCAGCAAGAATCCAATCTGCAATCTCTGGGAAGGGGATAAATAATACGCCCCATAAATGCTCAGAAAATTCGCTATTAAATGAGACATCTTTGGCTTTAATCATGCCTGTAAAGGAGTTTTGATCTTCACTACCTGAAATATTGCGGATAAATACCATTTCTTGATCTTTGTATTGAATATGATCTTCGATATCTTTTTCTGTCAATATAGATTCGATATATTGAAAATAGTAATGTTCATCTAACCTTGATTGATAGAGCTTACGCTGATCCCCTATTAATCTATTCAAAATCCCCATCACCGTATCTTTGGTGATTTGATGCGCTTTATAGTTACCTGCTTTCTTCAATTCAGTCATAGATGCAATAAACTTACGGCCATTCTTAGGTAATGGCTCATTATTAGAGCCATCTAAGAAAGAATTTCGCCAAGAGGATTCGTAATCAATAATGATTTGCATGTCCCCTCCTATTGTGCTTTAAAATAAACCGCATAATCCCGCTCAGGTGTAGATTCAATTTGTTCAGGATTACGCTTAATTCGCATCATCTTATTACTATCGTTGTAATCGACCTCAACACTATCCACATACATATAGCCTTTTGCTTGACGAATAGTGAGATTTTGTAACATTTTTAAGGTCTCTTTCACAAGAATATCAATCGCCGTATTATCTAACAGTATTCCTGCTTCCCCTTCTTCAAAAATCGTTCCTACACGCACATAATTAGGGTGAAATACCGCTTTAGGATCTCTAGAGGGGTCTAAGCTCTTGATAAAATCAGCCACTTTCTGAGCAACTTTCTCACCATCGCCTTCTTTAATGACCAGCGCAGCACGATCAAACTTTTTATCAAGCGAGATAAATTCTAACTGTTCAATACTGATAGAGCCATAAGCTTCATATTCCGTATCTCCAAAAGTTGTTTTAGAGAAGAAAGAGTTACTCGATTCTTCCCCTTTCTTATTGATCTCTTTCTCTTTTGAACCCGATCGTCCCATCTGCTCAAAGTTACCATTTCCTAATTGATCCACAAAGTCGGTAATTAAAAGCGGACTTGTGCGTTTACATTGACTAGAAGGAACAACATAACCTCTAATTAATCCGGTAATAGAAGCAATCACATCTTCTAAATTTTTATCTTTTGCATAATGCAGATCATAAGCTTGATCTCTAAAGAGATGATGACGAATACAGTTTTGGCTGATATACATGGGTGTTTCTTGAAAATTGATATCAGAGGCTTCTTTACGATATTTATAACCTGTATCATCTTTCACTTTGCCGGATAGATTAGTATAGCCTCGCAATTTCGGCAGTGTATGGTTATCAACCGTTTTACCATTATCCCCCATTAACGTTGTGGGTCCATTCCAATTCACCACACCATAACCGAACGCTTTGATTTTAAAATCTACACTTTTAATACCTGTGACCTTATTCATGATTGTCTTCTCCTTGAGAGTGATTTAATAATTGCAGTTTGTCATAAGCAATCATGCCTATTGCTTGTTGACTACATATCGCATAATAGATGGCATGTTCATTGCGTTGTCCTACACCACCGACTTTATCTAAGTCATCAATGTGATAGCTTAAGTAAAGTGGATAATCAGGATCTCGAGCATATCCTTCTAACACTTGTTCTCTTAACTTGATTTTTTTCGCCGGAATTCCCTTCATAGGATGGCTTGGATCAATAATGCCCTGTTTTTGAGCAATAAATGGTAAAAGATCTCTTACAGCGGCTAAAGACTCTGTTAAATTATCGTATTCACTCATATCATCGAGCGGTGGCTCATACGCATAAGCATTCATAAAGATAGGATGCTGATAATCATCAAGATCTAACAAAGCTAATTGCACAAATCGACTATCTCCACGTAAAGAGTTTTTACTAATTCTTACTTTCTGATCCTTAGTCTTATTTTTAACAACGACACTTGGCTCGGCTACTTTTTTACCTATTAATGTAATACTCTGTTTAATGGCTCTCTCTAAATCTTCTTGCGTCGCCCTAAACCCTAATTCAGAATGATAAAAGTCTTTATAAATCTGATATAACTCCGTCAATAAAAAAGTACGCTCTCCTATTTTTTCTTGTAAAAAGTCATACCAATGTTTGGTTGTCTGTAAGCTATTTAGTTGATTGAGAAAATAGGCTGATGTGCCAAGAGATTTACCATTTTTAACCGCTTCAGTAACGGCAATAGTTAAAATATTAGGGTCTTTATTCTGCCCAAAGCGATCTAACCGCCCTAAACGTTGCAACATATTTTCTGGTGATGTCATCTCTGTCAACATCGCATCTGCAGAGATATTCAAAGATGCCTGAACAATAGGACCACTTCTCAAAACAGCATATTTATGAGTTCCATCCTTTTTAAAGGAGTTATAGACTTCATCAAATAAAATTCGCTTATCACTCTTTTTATATTTCGAGTGAAACAGGATGCTATTTTCTTGATCTTTTTGATAGATAAAACCTAGCTGAGCTGTCAATGCTGTATTACTAATAACAAAGGTATTATTTTCGTAAGATTGGAAAAATGGATTGTTATCCAAAGATTTTTCATCATACTCAACAAATTGCAATTGATATTGACTTGGATTAAAAGATGCCATCTCTACTACATCTTCAGGATGAACCCCTAAAATCTCTTTTAAATAAAAATAGTGAGGCGTAGCCGATACTAACAACGCTTTTTTCTGATAGTTTTCATGCATATTTTTATTTGCGATTAACTCCGCAAATAGAATATTAAAAATATCCATTGGAATATATTCATGAAACTCATCAAATACCACATGAGCTTGCATAAATGGAATTAAGCTATCAACACGAGTATGACTCACAATTGACCCAAAAATTTGGTCTATCGTTGTGACAATGACATCTCCCGAAAAGTAATCCTCTTCTGGTGTTTCATTGCCCCATTCATTAGTATACTTAAATTCACCGGTAAAAATTTCCACATCCGCATCGGGGAGATAAGTTTCGATTAATTCTTGAAAGATCCCTTGGCAAACCTGAACTCTTGGACACACCCAGATAATTTGAGATGCTTTTTGTAAACGCGCCCACTCTAAAGCTATTCTTGTTTTACCACATCCAGCAGGACCTGCTAATACAGGGATATCACGCTTCTGACTCAGTACTTCAGCCATTTTATTTTGAGTTTTCGTTCTGTCACTCAAGGGAAATTTGGTAGAAGCCGATTCTAAATGGGGCATTAATAGAGAAACATCATCTTCCACCATATCCTCAATCAATGTATCTAAACGCCCCTCAGCAATGAGCGATACTAAATTTTCAGCGGTTTGTTGAGAAATCAATCGATCAGCACTAATCAAACAAGATCGTAAAAGATTATTATGTGCATTTTTTTGAATATTATTTCTCAGTCGATCAAAGTCATCTGTCAAGGAATAACTCTTAAATTCTGCAAAAGTTTTTCCTTTATAGTGATATTCAAATTGCTCAAAAAGATCTTCTAATGCATCTACCGACCAATTTTGTCGAGTAATGAGAGATTCTCTATTTTGATATTGATCCGCAACTCTCTGGATCTCTTTGAGGAGTTCTTTTGTACCTACAATTAATTTTTGAAAAGCGCTGCTATCTAAATTCTTTCGCAGATATTCATATGCCTTAAAAACCTCTTCAAAATCATCTGTTTTTCTAAAAGGTTTTGCATGATGCCAATAGATTGTATGAATCAATGCTTCCTTTTGCCTTAAATTTAATCCCTGAAGCTCGGAATCAAAAATTGCTAATAAAATCGCAGAAATTTCATTATGTCTAGGGTGTTTATCAAATGTAAATTTCACATCTATATGTTGACCATCATCTTCAGGGTTTTTCTGTTTTCCTTTACGAACCCACTCCTGAAAATAGGGATCGAGTTTTCCTAAATCGTGTAAACATCCTGCGAGGAATGCTATTTGAGAGAGCTTTTGATATTCATCATTTTTCACAGTGCGTTTAAAAATCTCTTCCGCAAGCCAACCTACGGCAAATAAATGCTCAGCTAAAGGTTGTAATTGTGTATTTGCATATAATTCATTCTCTTTTGCTTTCATAGTCATCACATCCGTTATTAAATCTTTCATTGTCCAATTCACCGGCACATATCCCATCTCATTAAAGCGGTTACGATTTCCTACAACCCATAAGAGATCACTTCTTGAACGAGAGCGTATCCAGTGACAACTGACAGCTGTATTTTTAGAGGCGGTGCGACGCAGAAGTTTCTTGACCATTAATAAGCCTTCTTCTGTAATAATCGTTTGCCAAACATTATCACCAATGCGATTCGCGTAGGCATCTAATACACGTCGAGTACGATTTAATGCCTTCTTTTCACATTGACTAATAAAGGTTACCATCATAACTACTCACCTCGTTCCGCTTCTTCCGATCGATCAACGTCTTCCCACGAACGAAGCGCACCCTTTTTAACTTCCTCAAACATAAAATCGAGGCATTTATGTTGTGTAAATTTCTGCAATATCTGTTGCCGAAATTCTTGTTCTGTGGCTCGCTCTTTAGCACAGATAAAAGCCCATGGAAGCACTATCGAATCCTTAATGAGGTCAGCTACATCAAAGACTAATGCGCCTCTCCTTGTCTTTCCGTGCATCACTGCAAAACCATGAGGAATTCCTAATACCCAAAGCGTACAAGCAGCTAGCCCATAAGCAAGATAATTACCATGATTGAGAAAATCATTTGCATCATCATTCCCTTCATGATTACGGCTAAAGTCATGCAGGCCTGTCTGCTTTCCCACAATTTTATAGAGTTGCTTTGTTAGGAGAGCTTCTGCAAGAAGAAGATCTCCAACCCTATTTATTTTAGGAATCTTTGATTCAAATACGGATAAAGCAGCAGCTAAATCAGGAAGATCGAGTGTCAATCCCTCTTGATGTAGATCTCGATCTTTCGCCCATACATGGCGAAGAAAATTGATACGTGACTCTTGAAAGGATTTTGCAATCACTAACCTTTTCTGTTCATCAAACCAAAATCCTAACCAACCTTGAAGATATTCCGTTGGTCGATACTCACTCTGAGGTGTCATCCATTCAATCTCTGTTCCCATAAAAAGAGGTGTTCCCCCGCCACCACAAAAACCGATTAAGACACCAGCTGACGCAAGCATTCTAACTGCCGCTTGAGTGATAGACGTTCCCGTACCAAGTAGAATTACAGTCGTATTAGCAATCGGAATATTGTAGTAATGATTCTCCCGCTTCGCCTCTGTAAGATAGAGAACGCGCCCATCTTTCTGCATCACCCGGCAATATTCCAAGTAATAGATATTCGCACGTTTCGAGTGGAGAATCGCTTTTAAATCAGAACCGTGAAGATAGTCCATAATTAACCTCTACCTAATCTCTTCATTTTTGATAAGGCATTACAAGATGCAATACATTACAAGATGCAACACATTACAAGATGCAACAAAATAATATTTAATACCCTTTATCCTCACAATAACAAAAAATAGATATAGCGAATTAACAAATATCATTATTGATATAATAAAAGTGATAAAACTAATAAAACTGATAAAACGCATACCGCATAACGCTATAAGTTTTATGATTAATGACGCTATTATGATTTAGTTTTACAAATGACTATCAACTGCAAATTGGCCTTTTTAGATAAAGGAATTAACCAAGTCACAGATAGAGCGGTTGATTATGAAGATAAAAAAAGAGTGACTCCGAATTAATCGAAATCACTCTTATTATCTCAACTGATGATTCTCTTATTGAAAAAAGTAGCTCTTCTACTAAAGGAGAAGATCAGCGATAAAGGCGGAGCCTAAAAAGGTGCCGGTGAAGGTTAAGAGCGCTACGATTGCGATCTTGATCCCTGACTTTTTAAAGAGCTCAACTTCCCGCTTTGAGATAGCGATCCCTGCATAGGCTAATGCCGGCGTAATTAGGGGTAATAATCCTAATTTTTCGGTAGTTGCAACAAGATAATCTGCCGTTGGCATAAAGGGGAGACCAAAGAAGATCGCAAGAAGTGAGATCCAAGCAATGGCTGGAATTTTAATGGGAATAACCTTTCCTAACAAAACGCCGCCAACACTTAAAGCGTAGATCACGATCATGCCGGGCAATGCCACTAATGGGGAGATTCCTGTGCCAGCCCAGTTAGAGATCAGAAGAATAAGGGACATCACCGCCAATGCGATAAGTACTTGAATCGTTGAAAGACGAAGCTCTTCACTATCTTCTACCACTTTTGCTTCTACTGCTGAATCTTGCTCTAATGCTTCTTCCATCGCACTATTGAGTGCTGCCGGTTGACGCATTTTACTCAAGAATTTATAGCAATACTCCGCTAAAGGTAACGCGACAAAGACACTCACAAAGAGCCCTGTCCCATAAGTTAAGAGATTTGATGTTGCCGCAAAAGCAACAATATCTTCTGCTCTATCGGGAACAACTTCGGCAAGTGATGCGGAACATGCCCCCATCATACTGCCACTCCCGACACCACACGCCATCGCTAAAGCGCGAACGTCAAAGTAGTCCCAAGAGGCCATAAAACCGGCAAGAAGAGAGAAATAGATCGCGCCGAAGAGTGTCCCCATCACGTAGACCCCCATCACGCCAATCCCTTCTGGGCTCTTAATGCCAAAACGGTCTGCCACCAATGCAATATTAGGCTCACGCGCAATTGAGTGAGTTGCCCCAACCGATTCACGCCCCATTCTAAAGAGAAGAACGGCAACCGGCATTGCGACTAAAACGGTAGCTACATTCCCAAGCTCTTGCAAAATCAGTGCCGGACCTGCAGCGATAATATCATTAATTTTAGGACCAATACCGATAGAGAACTTGGCGATAAAAGGCATCACACAGATCAAAACCCAATGGCTCGCCGTCTGTGCGCTTGGGCCAATAATTCTCCCGGTGCCGGGAATAATATTACCGTTAAAGAGGACAGAGAAGAGAAAGGCGTAAAGAAGCGGAAGAAGGATAACAATTCCGATCCCGATATCAAATTTCATAATGCCAATTATCTCTGCCAGAATGGTAACGATAATAACCACCAGATGCAGACGCCAATCTAATAGCTTCGAATAATGCTCATGTTTGCTCATACTCTAATCCTCCATGATCACTGAAGTGATCTTTATCTTATTTATTCTCATTATTATCTATCTACTACTGCTTCTACTGCTTCATCTACATCTACATCTACATCTTATGTTAATGACATATTTCGAGACATATCTCGATGAAGATCGCATATTCCACATGGCACATATGCCCCATACAACTCGAGCATCTCATATATCTCGAAAATATGATATCGACTGTTGTCATCAACAACGCCTATCTATGATGACTTCTCCTGAGCGCCATATCCAAAGTTTACAAACGGTTCGACCGCCCTTTCAACCCAGACACTTTTGACCTGACTATAAGCCCTTAAAGCCTCTAATCCAGATGAACGCCCATAACCACTCGCGCCATAACCGCCAAAAGGGGAGCTCACATGAATCGTCTTATAACCATTGATCCAAAATGTTCCCGCCCTTACCTGATCGGCAACACGATGCGCTTTTGCAACATCACGACACCAAACCGCTCCGGCAAGCCCAAAGGCACTCTCATTGGCAATAGCAATCGCTTCTGCTTCACTGTCGAAAGGTATTGCCACAACAACAGGACCGAAGATCTCTTCTTGAGCACACTGCATCCGATTATCACCGATCAAAACAGTAGGATAAACATAATACCCGCTACTTGAAGGGAGAGATTCTACATTATTATTAGGAATTTTTGCGCCTTCCGCCAAAGCTTGCGCAATCATTTTGCAGACATGGGTGTACTGTTTTCGGTTCTGAATAGGGCCGATCTGTGTCGCTTCATCAAGCGGATTCCCCACTTGGAACTGATTCGTAGTTGCAGCAAGATCATTGACAAATTGCTCAAAAATAGTTCGCTCGACTAATAGGCGTGAACCGGAGACACAACTCTGCCCTGCGGAACCAAAAATGGCATTTTGCGCCCCTCTCAATGCTTTCTCATAATCGGCATCAGCAAAGACAATATTGGCGGACTTCCCCCCTAACTCTAAAATGGCAGGAATTCCCTTTCGTGCAGCAGCAACAGCGATCTGCTCACCGGTATTAGGAGAACCGACAAAAACAACCTTCTCAATATGGCAACGTTGAATCATCATCTGCCCAATGGTATGACCATAGCCGGCAACAACATTGACTAAACCTTTCGGGATGCCAACCGCTTCGATCAATTTCGCTAAGATTAAGGAGGTGACCGGCGTTAATTCTGAGGGTTTTAAGATCACGGTATTTCCTGCGGTAATTGCCGGCGCAATCTGCCATCCTGCCGTAAAGATAGGGGCATTCCAAGGCGTAATCTGTAACACGGTTCCTAAAGGTTCGTAGAGAACATAATTGAGATGAGTCGTAGGCACTGGAATCACCTCCCCATGCAGCTTATCGCTCCAGCCGGCATAATACTCAAACATCTCTGCAACTTTAGCGACCTCCCCACGCGCATCACGAATCGGTTTATTGCCGACAATCGCTTCTAGCTCCGCAAGTTCAGCACTCACGGCCCGGATCTTAGCACCGACCTGAAAAATCAAGCGTCCACGATCAGCAGCACTCATCGCTCGCCATTTTGCTTGTGCAATTTTTGTGACCTCATTGAGCTTAGGAATAATCTCCGCTGAGGCATCCCGATAAGAGTAGAAGAGCTCTCCATTATCAGCATTATAGAGCTCAATATCGCTCCCATCCCCAATAAACCACTCTCCGCCGATATAACTGCCGATACTCTCGGCGCCGGGGAAAAATCGATTAAATAATTCCCAGAAACGGTTTTGTATCTGATTCTCTTCTCTATAATAACGCCCCATCTTCTCTCCTCTCCTTGTTCTTAATCTCTTTATCTTATTTTTTATCTTATTCTTTTATCTTATTCTTTTAATACTCATTTCGAGTTTCTAGCTATCTCTCTCTATCTCTCTATCTCTCTATTTCTCTAACTCTCTGTTAAAGGTCACTACTAAAGATCATTGAGTGATAAATAAATTGGCAATAAAGAAATTAGCCATAAATCTTGCTATCGCTCTGCTTTACAATCTCATTAAAATCGGCATGATCCTCTAGAAGAGTACGACTATTCTCCCAAAGAGCGATAATTTCTTGACTGAGTGGCAACTCCATCCCCATCTCTTCCATTAATGACTCTGCTAGTCCGACATCTTTACGCATCAATCCCATCGTAAAGCCGGAATCGAAAGCACCATTGAGAACCCAAAGTGGAAAATTAACTTCACTAGCAGCACTTCTTCCCGAGCCTTTATTGATGCCGGCTAAAAAGGCCTCTGGCTCCACTCCCGCTTTTGTTGCAAGAGAGAGCGCTTCTGCAGTCGTAATGAGATGAGCCGCAATCAATAGGTTATTACAGATCTTAACAATATTGCCGGCCCCCGCCTTTCCTACATGAACCTGTGTTGAGCTCATCGCCTTTAAGAGCGGAAGTAAAGCTTCAAATAGCCAACGATCCGCCCCAACGACCATTGTCATCGTGCCGGTAAGCGCGCCTTTAGGCCCACCAGAAACAGGAGCATCCACAAAGAGCATCTCTTTCTCAATAAAGCGTTGATAGATCTCTCGCGTAACATCAGGAGTTGAGGTGCTCGTATCGATCACAACTAAACCTTTCTCTCCCCACTTCTCAATCTCATAACTGCAAGCAAGAACATGTTCCGCTTTTGGTAGAGAGAGCAGTAGAATTCTCCTCCCTGCGACCAACTCCTCTACGGGTAAAATCTTAACGCCGGCATCCATAGCACTATTTCGTGCCGCTTCACTTAAATCAAAACCACTGACACGGTATCCCTTCGACAAGAGATTCTTCGCCATCCCTAGCCCCATATTACCTAAGCCGATAATTGCGACATCCTTCAATATTTCCTGATCCATATTCCACTCCCTTCTCTCTCTTATCTCGATAATTCTGATCAATTTCAGTATAGAGAAAGTCAAAATGTGCAACAATAAAACGAATTGGGAATTTTGTTCGTTTTAACGCAACACTCATCTAAAAAAAGAGCGAGGAGTTACTCTATGATTAAGAAGCATCGCGTCTACTATCTCTATCAAGCTGTCAAATATGGTGGAATTCGTAATGCGGCAGATATTCTCAATATCGCGCCCTCCTCTATTAGCCGGCAAATCACCCTGCTTGAAGAGGAGCTGAAAACATCGCTCTTAGAGAAGAATTTAAGAGGTGCGCATCCTACAGAATCGGGAGAATTAGTCTTAAAGTATTTTGCTCACTCATTAGAACAGGAGGAGGATCTTCTCGCCTCTTTAGCGGCGCTACAAGGATTAGAGCGAGGAAAGGTAACAATTGCAACAGGTGAAGGATATCTACGCCACTTAGCAACAATTATCTCCCAATTTTCTAAAGATCATCCTCAGATTGAGGTGCAGCTCTCTGCCGGAAGTAGCAATCATGTTGTCCGAAAAGTGAGTGATAATGAAGCCCATATCGGAATCGCTTTTAATCCTATCTTAGAGCCCAATTTACGGGTCCATTTTAAGCGGCAACATACCGTAAAAGCCTTTCTTCCCCCGACACATCCTCTTCTAAATGAGAAAGAGCCTTTAACCCTTGCGCAAATCAGAGATTATCCCTTAGCGATGGGCGATATCTCTCAAGGGATTCGACAAATTATTCAACGTGTGGAAGATGAGGAGGAGGTCACGCTTCACCCCACCTTAAAATGTAGCCAGCTCCATATGTTAAAACAGTATGCGATTGGTGGTGGCGTCACGCTACTGCCTGAATTTATGCTTTATGAGGAGGATCGAGATCGATTAGCACTCCACCACTTAAGTCACCCCTATTTTAATCGAACAGAGACCTATATGATAACTCGGCGCGGTCGTCAACTGCCTCCGGCGGCACAAAAATTATTAGTGATGATTTTAAAGATGTTTCCATAGAGCCATAGATCCGTAGAGCCGGAGGGTCGTAGAACCATAGGGGCTATTGATCACTATTACTCAAGATGATCTGAAAAGAGTTGCCGATGATCTGCCCGTTGCCACAATGCGACGAGTGTCTCACCAGCAGCGCGTTTCTGTTCTTCATAAGTTGCCCCTTTCCGCTCCATTCTGCCGGCAACATAGAGCGCTCTTAGGTAGGGATTTCGATGATTGAGGAGTCGTTTGGCATCTTCAATACCGATACCGCTACCTCGTAAAACTTGATAAACCCCCTGATTAAAATCGTTGATGCGATCGCTATTCATCCATGAAGGGAGGTCACCTTGCGCTTGATATTGGGAGACTTTCTGCTTCACCTCCCAGGCACGTTCTTTCTGATAGAGGCTCTCTTTCTCTCGCTGTTTTTGCGATTCTTCTGAGATAAAGGAGTAGATAGCCGCAATCAGGAGCATCAATCCACGTAAAAGAAGACGCCCCACCTTATAGAGTAGGTAGATCATCAATATTACAAAAATTAATCGCACCATTACTCTTCTCCTCCCCTCCCGCGCTCCGCTTCCGCTTCTATTCTGATCTCTCTCTTCATACGTCTTTGATCTAAAAACCACTCAATTGTGATAAAGATCAGACGCACTAAGAGAAAGAGTAGAAGCAGTAAACCTGTACCGATCGCCCCAACGGTCACTAATCCCCAGATTGTTGCCGGCATAATCAATAGATAGGCCACATAATAGGCTAAAAGCACTAATAGCAGCAGTAAAATCACCATGAGTATTACAAATATCATCATCTCTTGAATTCCTTATGGGCGACGCGCAATCATCATTAACTGATCAACTAGTTAACTGGTCAGCAGGCTAACTGATTGCATTCTGATTACTCAATCATTGATTCGATCAATTACTCAATGAGTTACTCAAGTTACTCAAGTTACTCGATCGATCGGGAAAAGTGGTTAAATTATAGCCCATCTTTCTCAATGGCTCTCAATAATAGCGGTTTATTCCCCACTCTTTTCACAAAATGGGCAAATAGCAGTATAATGCGCCCTCACTTTTAAGATCTAGTACTAGATCAATTTCACTCCTCAAGGGAATCAAGAGTTATATTATGCGCCCAGGTTTTAACAAGTCGATCGAAAAAGTTATTAAAAAGAGTTTTAAGAAACGTAATCCTAAACAGTGGATTTTAGGAATTGTTGCACTTGCGGCAATTGGTCTATTTCAATACTTCTATGGCGATGGACTGATCACTGATAAGAGCAGTAAGGTCACCAGCTTTGAGCAGGCAAAGAGAGAGCTTGTTAAGATCTACAAAGCCTATCCTGATCAAGAAGAGTTCTATTGTGGCTGTGATTTTACCTTCAACAATCAGAGCGGCGTTGTTGATCTTGCCAGCTGCGGTTACGTGATTCGTAATAATCCAGAGCGTGCGAATCGTATTGAGTGGGAACATGTGGTTCCGGCGCATGCCTTTGGTAAAAATATGCAGTGTTGGAAAGATGGTGGTCGTAGTGGCTGTAAAGTGGGTGATGTGGATGAAAATACCCTCTTTAAGATGATGGAGGGGGATATGCACAACTTGCAACCCGCTATCGGTGAGATCAATGCCGATCGCTCTAACTTTAGCTTTGCCGAATTATCGCCCCAATTTAATCAATATGGCGCTTGCCAATTTAGAACTGATTTTAAGAAGCGGCAGGTTCTTCCTCGTGATGAGGTTAAAGGAATGATTGCACGTACCTATCTCTACATGAATGATCGTTACAATGTTCCTTTCACTAGCCGTGAGATGAATCTTATGCAGAAATGGCATCTGACCTTCCCACCCACTTCTTGGGAGTGTGAGCGAAATGAGATTATTCTTGATATTCAGGGAAATGATAATCCCTTTATCACGAAGAGCTGTAATGCAAATGGAATTCAATGGAGTAGCCATCAGAGTCGCTCTTTCTTCCAGACACTACTGCAAAACTTCTTAAAGATATTTGATTAAGAGAAGATAGTAGAGAGATAACTAGAGAGACTAGAGAGATAAAAAAAACCAGCGATCTTTTCGCTGGTTTTGTCTTTATTGGGGCATCACCTCTGCGGCAAAACCGATATCATCAATAATCTCAATGATGGCACCTTCTGAGATAATCTCCGAGGCAAACTCTACCGTTGTCTGCTTCTTCTCGACACTCGATTCAACCGATTGAATACCATCTAATTCCCGTAAAGCAGCATTAATACTATCTGTGCAATGGGAACAGCTAATTTCCGGAATGGAGAGTGTAATCTTTTTAATCATAAAAATAGCTCCTAAATAGCTTAAAGGAAGAGAAATTATTAATAGTGCATCACCTTAACAAAATGGTGCATATTCTGCTATAGCTCAAGCGCAATCAATCTCTCAATTTCTGCAGTTAAGTAATCATTATCCGCTAAAAGATAGGCCACCAGAAGTGACCCCATAGCGCTATAAAAGGTGCATCGGCAATGGGTCACACGCTGCAATCGCTCATTCCAAAGAGGAACCCAGGAGAGCAATCCTTCTTGAAGAAAGGTTTGCTGTGCAATATATTCGCTCTTTAAGAGAGAATAATCTTCCCGCTTCTCTTCTAGATCTCTCGCTAATTGCTCGCACCACTTTTGGAGAAGCGCAAGATAGA
Source organism: Ignatzschineria indica (assembly GCF_003121925.1). Taxonomy (NCBI): domain Bacteria; kingdom Pseudomonadati; phylum Pseudomonadota; class Gammaproteobacteria; order Cardiobacteriales; family Ignatzschineriaceae; genus Ignatzschineria; species Ignatzschineria indica. The sequence continues at coordinate 439,216 of NZ_QEWR01000002.1, forward strand.
TGGCAAGATGATCAGAGGGTTCTTTGAAAGAATCTAAAATCGCTAACCCACTCTTTGAGAGAAGCTCACGCATCTTCCGCTCAGCTTCGGCATACATCATATCGCCATCCCCTAAGTAGAGAGAAGCGTAAGGAATTGCACCACTCTTATCATCGAGCAGAAAACAACTTGCAAAATCAGCCCGCAGCTCAACACTAATATGCTCAATCTCAGAAAAACGCTCAATAGCCGCTTTAACCTGATCCACCTCTATTGCTAAGCCGATCTCGGTAAAGAGCTCTAATAGCGTATTGAGCGCCCCTTCCTGATAGAGCGTAACATCACTCTCGGTTAATTCATTCGCAAAGATTCGGGCAAACCATTGATAGGTCTCCCCTCTCATTTTCGCAACGACCGCCGCTTCATTAATGATGGCTCTTATTTCACTCATAGCTAATCCTATCTGTTATCTATCTCAACTCAATAATCAAGATGCGCTGTAGCAGACTCACTACAACGCATCTCTTTGCTATACGCTAATTACTATACGCTAACTATCAATACTCTATGTTACGCTCTCAAGCGGATTTAGGCTATACCTCTACCGTCTCATTCCCGTCAATATCAACAACGGTTGGTCCATGGAATCCTGTCGGTGCTGGTGCAACACCTACAAACTTCTCGATCTCCACAAGACAAGTATTCGCACTCGGTGCTTGAGAGAGACTTGAAGTCCCCACATCCATCGTCAATGTATTGGGATCACCATAGGTATCGATCGAACCGATCGTCTCATCGAGGGGTGAATACCAAGCACCTTCAAAGATCCTAACAACCCCTTCTGGGAAGTTATTATTAACATTCGCCCCGGCAAGCAGCTGACCACGATCATTAAAGACCCGAACGAGATCCCCATGCTTAATGCCGCGCTTCTCTGCATCAATGGGGCTAATAAAGACAGGTTCACGGCCGGCAATCGCATAGCTCTCGCGCATTTTTGTCGCTTCACATCCTTGTGAATGGAGACGATTATCGGGATGCGCCGATTGTAACCAGAGTGGGTAGCGATCAGATTTTGGCCCACCATGTGAACGCTCTGCCTTCTCCATCCAGATCGGATGCCCTTTACAATCTTCATAACCATAACTTGCAATCGTTCGGCTATAGATCTCAATAAAGCCTGAAGGTGTTCCTAGAGCATTAACCTCCGGGTCTTCTCTAAAGTCTGCATGGCGAACCCATGGTTTACCCTCAGGAAAGAGTACATATCCACGCTCCCAGAATTCTCTAAATGAGGGCATGTAGAAGCCTTTTGGATAGTTTTCATTATAACAATCCATATAGATCTTCTCGATCCACTGCATCTCATTACGATTTTGCGTATACTCTTTTTCACGATTGAGTCGCTTACTAAATTCACGCCAGATATCAAAATCACTCTTCGAGTAGTAGAGTGGATCGATCAACTTATGCATCGCGATAATACCGCGATTACTATAGGTGCCGTAAACATCGAGATCATTACGCTCATAAGGGGTACATGCCGGCAGAACAATATCGGCAAAGCGACAAGTTGCTGTCCAAGCATAATCGACCGCAACAACGGTCTCTAAGTTGCGATAGGCCCGCTTCATCTTGTTACGATCTTGCTGACGATGCCACTGATTTGCACCAGAAAAGATCGCCATCTTATAGGGCGCTAACTTAATCTTATTACCATTATAATTGATCTCTTTACCCGGCTCTAAGAGTGCATCGACAACACGCGAAACCGGAATAAAGTTGGAGTATCCTTTATAGTCGGTGCTCTTATATTTTGGCTCACGGCCAAAGTCGAGATTGAGAGGGAATGCTCCCGGCATTGAAGCTCCTGATGAAGAGACTCCCACAGAGCTATAGTGATGCGAGTAGCTGATACCACCGCCTGGAAGACCGATCTGCCCTAGCATCGCAGCAACAATAGCCGCCATCCAGTAAGGTTGTTCTCCATGTTGTTGACGCTGTAATGCCCATCCGATCATCAATTGTGTGCGATTTTGCGCCATTGTACGCGCAAGCTCACGGATGGTATTGGCCGGTACGCCTGAGATCTCTGCTGCCCACTCTGGTGTCTTCTCCACCATATCTTCTGTCTCCCCTTTTAGGTAGGGGAGAAACTCATTAAAGCCTAAGGTATAGGTCTCTAGGAACTCCTTATCATAGAGATCCTCTTTCCAGAGCGTGTGGGCAATTCCCATCATCACCGCAAGGTCTGTCATAGGGTTAACATAGAGATGCTCAGCATTGAGATAATTTGCTGTCATACTCTTAACAGGATCGATACAGATCACCCGAATCTCCCCATCTGCGACCTTCTCTTTGAGCTGCTCAAGGTAGCCATAAGCTTCATGTGTCTCTGTATTCCAGCCAACCTGTAGATTCTTCACCAGATCGGAGCCCCAAATTACAATGACATCACTCTCTTCGAGAATAATATCCCATGAAGTACCTTGCGAATAGACTTCCGTTGAGCCGAGAATATAGGGCATAATCACCTGCCCCGCACCGGTTGAGTAATCCCCAGCCGTCCCGACACTATTACCATGCATCGCAATTGCGCGAAGCATATGATTTCCGCAACTATGCACCTGTCCGACAGAGCGCCAACCCACATTTCCGGTATGAAGCGCCCAAGGACCAAATTGGGTCTGAATTCGCTCTAATGACTCATAGATTAGATCGAGTGCTTCATCCCAGCTGACGCGGATAAAGCGATTATCCCCACGTTGACTCGTATCACTATTGTGACGATGTTTATACCAATCGAGGCGTACCAGAGGGTAACGAACACGCGCCGGGCTATAGATAATCCCGGGAACGGCATCTAAAATTCTTGTTGGATAACGATCAAACTCAAAAGGTTCTACCTCAACAAGACGATTCGCAACTACTTTTGCACGGAAAGCACCCCAATGAGCGCCCGAAATACGCCATTCGGTTAATGTCTCTATATCGACATCAGTCGGCGCTTTAGTATGAAGAAGAGATTCTGCCATCAATGCCGGTGCAACCAATGATCCACCTGCGATCAGTGATGCCATCTTTAAAAATCCCCGGCGAGATCTATCTGTTTGATAACTCATATTTCAATCCTTTATTAGATCGATGAAGGCTCTATTGATCTTAAGAGAATAGATCGTGATAACGCTTCACCGCTCTCTTTTCTTTAACTTTAATGTTCCTGAATAATCTTTCTAAATGGAGCTTGATACTCTCTGCGTATTAACGCGCGCTCTGATTATTTTTAAAATCCATCGAATGGAGCTGGAGATACTTTAGAACCACCTTAGAGGTATCTTCATCCATATTGGTAAAGCCCACCATTCCGGCAAATAAGCCTGGCCAGGTATTGGTATCGTAATGCTCAGTATCGGGTTGAATATGGCAAGTACTACAACCTTTGGTATAACTTGCATTGGCGACTTCCCAGATCGGTGTAATATCCGCCATTAAGCCACCTTTTTCGATCCAAGCAGTTCCCTTCACTCGTTGCCATTCAAGCCCTGTTAAAGGATCTTCTTTCGTCTCAACAATATTAAACTCACTATTTTGTGCAACTTCTTTATCTAAAATTGCGCTAACCATATTAAGACTATAAGCACCATAGAGAACGCGTCCATAACCCTTATTTTTGCGCCATAACTCATACTCGATCTGCTCGGCATCCCCTTTCTTATCGATAATGCGAACTTCCGTTGCCACCTCTAAGGTACCAATCGGCTCACTTAAGGACTCATCGAGATAGAGTGTCTGTGGTAGAACGTTATAATATTCATGATTAACCGCCGTGGACTCTTTATTGGCTGAGGTTAAGAGTTTATCGAGATCTTCATTGCGGATACTCTCAACAACAGGGAGTTGATGTGCAATCCCCTTATGACACTCGATACAACTTGTATTACGACTTGCCGCGCCACGCATCTCCATCTCTGCCATAATGTCCATCTTCTCAAAAGCCATATGTTCATAATCGTGACAAGCACGACACTCTTTTGAACCATTGGCATTTAAGCGATCCCACTCTCTTTGTGCAAGGACTAAACGCTTATCTAAGAATTTCTCTCTTGTGCCAATATCACCAGTTAAGTGTGCCCAGACCTCACGGCTTGCTTGAACCTTACGGGCAATTTTATCGGTGAAGTTATGCGGAACGTGGCAATCGGAGCAGTATGCACGCACCCCTGTACGATTCCGAAAATGGACTGTCTGCTGAAGTTCTGGATAGACATTATCTGCCATTGTGTGGCAGCTGATACAGAATGCCTCTGAGTTTGTTGCCTTTAAACCCGCATCGAAAGCATTCCAGAAGATAATGCCGGCAATAAATCCGCCGGTTACTAAAACACCGAGCCCTATACGCATGCTCGGCTTTAAAAAGAGATTGTAGAGCATCTCTTTTAATCGTCTAAATATTCCCATGATTATATCCCTTAATCTAATAATTCTCTGTGGGATCTCATCTCTCATCACTATCAATCATCATCTTTGTATATCTTGAATTGATAGATTCGCCCATTCAATAACAGATAACAAAATCATATCTGCGAAAATCGCTAATGCTAATAATTAGATAGCGAAAAGTGGATAACAAAAACTATTGCAGCGATAATGCTGCAGTTGATAAGTAGGTTGATGTTGTAGTGATGAGTCAAAATAAGATCACTGACTGTCTGATTGCTCTATAGCATCCGCTTATGCCGGCGGTCCCCAGAAGAGCAGCTGCATAATCCAAACGCCTAACCCATAAGCACCAATAAGACAGAATGCGAGGAGCGGTAAGATAACAATCATCAATAGTAGAAAACGGCGCCAATCACTGCCGGCATTTCCCTCTTTATTATGTAATAGATTACTGTTTTTCATTATGAACCCCCTTAAAATTCATCAATGACTTTAAAATGACGGCACGCTAATCGCACCACAATCTTGTAGATCATTTAAGGGGAGTAGAGTGACACTCAATATAAGATTAAGTAGCGAAATAAAATTGCTGAACCACTCATCACTTGTAGCAGAGGTGCAATCATCTGATTGCCCATTGATAGTAGAACTTCAAAGCAGAACCCTATACCGCCTGCCCTAAAGAAACCTCGAGATGATCAATATCCCTTAACTGATCTATTCGATTATCTCTATTGACCTAAATCGCTTACACTAACAGAAGAAATCAATAGAGATAATTCAATAGATTCTCAAGCGTCGGGATCTTTAAGCTTCTGAAAAGCTATCTCTTTCTTGAGCCACTCTCTCCTTTTGACTATAGCAGAGATCATCTTTCTCTTCACTCTTTGCTCTATGTCAATTGATATAGATTAATTTTAGATGCAATTGTAAGGAAAATAGATGAATAATCGTTTAAATAATCAACAGATTCTCATTATTGGTGCCGGTTGGGCAGGACTTCCATTAGCTCAATTATTAACATTTCATGGGGCGGATGTGATAGCAACAAAACGGGAGATTCCATCACAATTAGAGCGGGAGATTAAGGCAGCAACTAGCACTTATTCAGGAAGTTTACAATTAAAATCGCTCTCTGAAAGAGAGCTCTTTCAAGAAGAGACTCAATCACAAATGGAGTCCTATTTTCAGGATCGAACCATTATCATTACGATTCCGCCCTCCCCCTTCATAGATAATAAAAAAGAAAAGTGGGAAAACAAAAAACCGATAGATCAAGAGGCCTCCCATCAAACACCGGCACCCACCTACGGTGAGATGATCGGTAGAATCGTTGAGTTAGCAGAGATTTACCAAGCACGTGAGCTGCTCTTTTTAAGTTCTACCTCCCTCTATGGCGCAACCAGTGGGTTAATCCATGAAGAGATCCCACCGCTTCCTCAAACTCAAAATGCAAAAGCAATTCTAACTGCCGAGATAGTAATCCGCAGCAGCAAGATTCCGAGCACCATTCTTCGTTTAGGGGGGCTCATCGGCAATGGTCGCCATCCTATCTTCTCTCTTGCCGGGCGAGAAGAGATTAAATCTCCCTATGATGCGATCAACTTACTCCACATTGAAGATCTCTTAAGCGCTATTGCGACACTTATCGCGCAGCAAGAGAGAAAAAATAATAAGAACCCCAAAGAGATTGAGATAATCGATAGAATCTACAATCTTGTTACCCCACTTCATCTCGAACGTAAGAGCTATTATCAAGCGATGGCTAAAAAGCTTGATCTCCCCTTACCGCAATTTGAGACGCCTAAACCGCTCTTAAAGCGTATTATCGATGGTGGGAAGATCACCCATGAGACTGATTTTATCTATCAACAACTAGATCTCATCAACGCACCACTAACACCTTTGACACCATTAACATCATTAACCCCAAAGCATATTGAATCGATCAAGATTTTTTCTATAGATCAGTGATACACTAATGTGCGGAATTTAACTCTATGGCTGGATCAATATTGCCGGCTTATTCCGATTAGATAAAGCAGTTTTCTGGAGCTTATAAATATGTCACAATCCCCTTCCAATCTGCCCAAAAAAATCTCTTTTCGAGACAGCTTCGTCTTTGTCTTTAGCATGGCTATCAGCGCACTGATTGCCGCACAATTTATTGGTCTACATGCGGCAATCGCCTGGACCTCATTTTCGGTGCTCTGTACCTATGCGCTCTACAATGCTAAACCTGATCGGAGCAATCTTCTCTATGTGGCATTGTGGATCATATTGATCTTCAGCAGTAGTTATATTGGTCAACTATTTCATCTCACTTGGAAGTTCTATCTCTTTCTCTTTATTATTAGCTACTTCTACTACTACCTTTTTGGAAGAGATCCTGTCTTTGATCGAGCAATTCGCTTTGTCATTATTTTTGCAACAATCGGTACTGCTCTACCGATAGCAGATAATCAACTTGCGATTGGTGGTGCGATCGGTACGCTCTCGGCACTGCTTATCTCCCACTATCTTCTACGAAAAGAGATCGATCTTGAAGCCTTTAAACAGGGGATCTTTACCCATGAGCTCTTCCGACTCGATACGAATCTCATCCCGCGAGCTTTTATCTATAGTTCAGGATTATTTTTAAGCCTGATTATTCCTCAAATGTTAGGAATCGAAAAAAATTACTGGGCAACAATCACATTCTTAATGGTAATGCCGCCCAAAGCAATGACCGTTATTCATAATACTTGGTTACGCTTCTGGGGAAGTGTGATTGCCGTAATCGCACTCTTTATTCTCTTTCAGATATCCCTCCATATCCCGATCAATAGACTCTATATCATGGTCGCTCTTCTCTTCTTTTTCGCTTTTCTTCTCCCCATCTGCTTTAAACAGAGTTATCTTATCGTCACGCTCGGCGTTACTTGTTATAGCTTGGTACTTGTTGAATTAGGCATGTATTGGGATCATCCTCCAAAGGTTGAGCTATTGATAGATCGTATTATCGAGACCTTTATCGGTGGTATTATCGCCATCATTATCAGTTTAATTCTCAAAGTATTGCGAGAAGATAGCTAATACCCCTATAAAAATGCATACAGTAATGATCTCCGGCAACTCAACAGCTCTCTTCGCTTCAATTTACTTCAATTAATCTCAATTAATCTCGATTAATCATTCTTAAGATGATTCGTTGAGGGGCGGGAGCCGACCATCTCGCTCTTTTCATCCCCGTATGCCCGCAATTTGGCATGCCCGTGATTAAACATTAATAATGTCGGAAATAATGTCAGAAATAGTATCTTTAAAATAATCTATCTTACGAGTAATAAAATTGCCGTCCTGCCGGCGCGTAATCTCTGGAAGTACGCGATAGTAAGATCCGGCAGCGTTCAGCCCCTGTTGCTTCTGTTTCAATCAATCATTCTTAAGAAGATTCGTTGAGGGGTGGGAGTCGACCATCTCGCTCTTTTCACCACCGTATGCCCACAATTTGGCATGCCCGTGATTAAACATTAATAATGTCGGAAATAGTATCTTTAAAATAATCCTTCTTACGAGTAATAAAATTGCCCTCCTGCCGGCGCGTAATCTCTGGAAGTACGCGATAGTAAGATCCGGCAGCATTCAGCCCCTGTTGCTTCTGTTTCAATCAATCATTCTTAAGAAGATTCATTGAATGGCGGGAGCCGACCATCTCGCTCTTTTCACCACCGTATGCCCACAATTTGGCATGCCCGTGATTAAACATTAATAATGTCGGAAATAGTATCTTTAAAATAATCTTTCTTACGAGTAATAAAATTGCCGTCCTGCCGGCGCGTAATCTCTGGAAGTACGCGATAGTAAGATCCGGCAGCGTTCAGCCCCTGTTGCTTCTGTTTCAGTCACCGCTAATTGATAAAAAAACGTTAAAAAAGAGCGTAACTTTAATAAGCTACGCTCCTTATCATACTCTAGAGTATCGATTATGATTCGTTGGGGTTTGAGCCTACATCATAATCTGAAGGGACCTCAAAGTTCTGTATGAAGTAGTGATGACTTGTGTACTGGTCAACAATATCATTCATAATATTCTCTTTGGTATATCCCATAATGTCATATCCCTTACTTCCATCATCAAGATAGACTTCCGCGCGGAAATATTTCTGATTCTCTTGATCTGATTCCTCATCAAGTAGTGTAAAGCTTGGTTTGAGATAATGTTTCGCTTTAACACGATAGATAAAGTTTGCATTATCACCATGATCGATCTCAAGAGAGATATCCCCTTCCTCTTCTAAATGAAGGTTAACAGGTAAGCCTTGCTTGATAAATTCTAATTTAACCTCTTCAAAGGCGGGAACAACAACTAGCTCCATAAAGCGTAAGACATTATCACGACGCGGATAGACCGTCACGTTACGTAGACGTTTCTGCCAACCACCAGAATCTCGAGTACTCGGCTGAACATACATATTCGCTTTATTACGAATATCGATCTTACCAAAGTCCATACGAAGTGCTTTAAAGAGTCCATAGACTGAGATCAAAATCACAATACTAAAGGGGAACGCACTCATAGTCGAAACCGCTTGTAATGATCCTAAGCCGCCATTAAGAAGCAGAACAATAGCAATTAAACCAGTAATTGAACCCCAGAAGATACGCTGCCAGAGTGGTGTAACTGCCACATCTTTCTTACTTGCTAACATATCCATCACTAAAGCACCCGAGTCAGCACTCGTCACAAAGAAGACCGCAACCATCACAACAGCAATAAAGGAGATCGTTCCGCGAATCCACTCTGCCGGAATAATTGTCTGAACTGCTTCTGCTACAGGGAAATGACTAATAAAGGCAAAGAGCGCTTTAGAACTACCATCAGGACCTAAAAGTGTCTCTTTAAGTTCGGTAACACCATCTGATGCAATCATATCGATCGCGGAGTTACCAAATGTTGTCATCCAGAAGAAGGTAAATCCTGCAGGAATTAAGAGAACGCCACCGACGAAGTTACGAATAGTACGACCACGTGAGATCTTTGCAATAAACATCCCCACAAATGGTGACCAAGCAATCCACCAACCCCAATAGGAGATTGTCCAGCCCCCTAACCAACCTTCAATCTGCTCCTTCATCGCAGGAGATGAAGCCGCTTCATAACTATACATATTGAAAGTGCTATTGAAAATTGATGAGAAATATTGGCCAATATTTTGCATTAATACTTCTAAAAGGAAGAGTACTTTACCCCCAAAGAGGAAGATAAAGAGCACTAAAGCAAAGGCTAAAATAAGATTGAGCTCCGAAAGGATCTTAATTCCTTTATCTAATCCCATTGAGACAGAAAGTGTTGCACAAGCAGTTGTGATAATAATTAAGATCACTTGTGTCGGCGATGCAACAGGAATTGCAGGGAATAGGTAGTTTAGACCTGTATTGATCTGCATAACCCCGAAGCCGAGTGTTGTAGCAACCCCGAAGACTGTACCGATCACCGCAAAAGTATCGATCGCATCTCCCCAACGACCATAGATACGATCACCGATCATCGGATAAAGTGCTGAACGCACTGCCAATGGAAGATTCAATCTAAAGCTAAAGTAAGCCAAAATAAGACCGACGATACCATAAATCGCCCAAGCATGAATTCCCCAGTGGAAGAAGGTGATATTCATCGCTGATTTAGCAGCTTCAATAGTCTCAGGTGTTCCAACTGGAGGATTGAGGTAGTGAAGTAATGGCTCTGCCACCCCGAAGAACATGATTCCGATCCCCATCCCTGTTGAGAAGAGCATCGCGAACCAACTGCGATCGCTATAAGCCGGCTCAGAATGGTCAGGACCTAACTTAATAGCTCCATAACGACTCAATGCGACAAAGATAAATGCGATTAATATGATTCCTACCGCAAGAAGATAATACCAACCGAGATTCTCGGTAATCCAGCCAAGTGCCCCACTAAAAAATGCCGGAGCATCGGGTAGAAAGAGCGCTAAAGCGATAATAATAAAAATGATAATATTTGCGCTAATAAAGACGGGGAGATGAAGCGATGAAAATAGACCACTATTTTCACCGGGTTGATCGCCCTCTTTGTCTGGCAATTTTCCTCTAATATTTGTTGCTACCATCTGTTTTTAACATCCTTTCTCTCCCTCTAGTGGAGAGTCTTTCCTAAGAGCCCTATGCCCTTAGTTTTAATAGAGATTTTTTAATTTGACGTCGAAATAGTAACACAAAATCAATGATTTCTCATGGTTTTGCACTTTTCAACCTTAAAAGTTGCACAAATTTCGCACAACAAAATAGGCGATTAAATCTCCTTAAAAAATATCTTTTTTCATAAGTAGTATCGATCGATCCATCCCTTTAACTTCGTTTCTTGATAACCTAAAATTGATGAAAAGAGGCTTTTCATGCGCAATTTGCAAGATTCACCTCTAAAAAGCTGAGAATTCATACCCTTTAAGAAAGTTAAAAAGATTGATATAGCTCACCTATTTAGAAGAGATAAAATTATCTTCATAATATTTATACAATAACTTGACACAAAAATCGCTATTTTTTGCTTCTTTTTTACACAAAAAAACCTCTTCCGAAGAAGAGGCTCTTTAACCGAGATCTCTCTCATATTGATTTCAATATTGATCGATCAATATCAATTATTGGCGATTAAACTGCTTATGCCCAATATCGGAGCGATAGAAAGTATGGGGAACTTCTAATGCTTTCATATTGCGATATGCTTTCTCATAAGCGCTTTTAAAATCATCTGCAATAGCAACATTGAGAAGGATACGGCCGCCATCACTCAACAACACTCCATTCTCTTCCCTAACGCCGGCATAGAAAATCAATTCATCTTCACCATTAAGGTTCAATTTTTTCAATGGATGGCCCGTATTGGGATGATCGGGATAACCTTCAGAAGCAAGCACAACGCCGATCGCATATTGTGGACGCCACTTAATTTCCGGCAAAGGCTTCTCCGTTAAAAGATTATAGATAATCTCAATCAGATCACTCTCTAAAAGTGGGAGAATAATTTGCGCTTCGGGATCGCCAAAGCGAGCATTAAATTCAATTACCTTAAAACCTTCTGCTGTGCGGAAGAGCCCACCATAGAGAAATCCTGTATATGGCATTCCCTCACTGCTCAAGCCATCGACAATCGGTTGCATAATTTTAGCAACAGCTTCCGAAACTTCAGGGCTATCTGCTCCGAAAGTAGGTGCATAAGCGCCCATCCCCCCGGTATTAGGTCCTTCATCATTATCGTATGCACGTTTATGATCTTGCGCCATCACCATCGGAATCACCGTTCCATTATGGACAAAGCACATTAAAGAGAACTCTTCTCCAACCAGCATCTCTTCAATTAAGATACAGCTGCCCGCCTCACCAAACTTATTGCCTTCGAGCATATCGTCGATAGTTGCTAATGCCTCTTCCATCGTTTCAGGAATCACAACCCCTTTTCCGGCAGCTAAACCATCTGCTTTAATCACAATAGGAAGTCCAATCTCTCCCACATATGCTTTCGCCATTTCGCTATCGGTAAAGCTCTCTGAATGGGCGGTAGGCGCACCATATTTCACCATCATCTTTTTGGAGAAATCTTTACTGCCCTCAATCTGAGCCGCGGCTTTATCAGGCCCCCAGACCAATAATCCTCGACGCTTAAACTCATCAGCAACGCCGGCAACAAGACTTGCTTCAGGGCCAATAATCGTCAGATCGATCCCCTCTTTTTCTGCAAAATCCGCAAGTGCAATAGGATCAGTTTCCGAAAGCGCAACTAATGTTGCATCCTCTGTCATTCCCGCATTGCCGGGTGCAACAAAAACCTCAGAGACTAATGGGCTCTTCTTACTCTTCCACGCAAGCGCATGCTCACGGCCACCTTTACCTACAATTAATACTTTCATCTATAAAGTTATCCTAAATGAATGTTAAATGAATCGATTTCAACGATGATCAAGGATCGCAAGATTATTATCGGCTTGTGATCCATCCTCTCCCAATAATTCCCGAAAGTATAGCATAGATGCCCTTAGGTTAAAGGTAGAAACAGATTGAAAAATCCCATTAGAATATTAAGAAAAAGCTGTATAATCGCGCTATTCAGTATATAATTGAGAATAATTTATTTTATTAAAACCTGTTCGATTGATTGTTTCGATTCAATTCATTATAAAAAGAGAGAGTACGATTATGCGTTTACTAATTGCCATCTTCATCCCATTTTTAGTCTTCTTCACTATCGGACGTCCATTGGCGGGTATTGTATGTCTTATTCTTCAGTTCACTCTGATTGGCTGGATTCCAGCAGCACTTTGGGCTGTCTATGCGCTATCACAATATGATACAAATAAGAAGATCGAAGCTTTTCGCGATGGCCGCCCCTACTAAGTGGATCTAGAGTCCTTTTAAATCGGTTTTTAAAAATTTAAAACCTAAACACTTAAAACCTAAAAGTTAAAAAACTGAAAAGCTGAAAAGTTTAAACTTTTAAGGAGTAGTCCCCTACTCACTAAGAGCTACTATTGAGATCACTCGATAGTAGCTTTTTTCTATTCGCTACTTTCTATTTTCCATTTTAACGTTATCCCCTTTTGCTTAATTATTTGACATCGAGATGAGAGTTGGGGTAGTACTATTAGGCAATCGTGAATTAATAATTAGAAATATAGGTAAGAAATATAGACTGGAAATATAGATTCAAAAATATAGAAGCGAATATTATAGAGGTAAATATTAACTTAAAAATTAACTCACGAAGACAATTCATAAAAATTAAAATATAGCTAAAAGCTATAGCCAGAGAATAATAATAACTAACAATAAACAACAATAATTATAAATATAATAATAAGAAGAAGAGAAAGATTACAGAGTAGATCGCGATGACCATAACCACTAGGAGGAATAAATATGGATCAGATGATAGATCTACAAAAAGAACCCTTAACAAGGGAGGACTATAACACCATCGAATCGATGGAGAGCTTTCACCAATTTGTCAGGAAGAAGAACCGTTTTCTCTTTACGATTACGGGGATCTTTCTATTTATCTACATTTTACTGCCGATTTTGGCTTTTCAACCGATATTACAAACACCTGTGATTGGCGCAATTACCGGCGTTTGGATCTATTCGGCGCTCCTTTTTTTGATGACGATTATTCTCTGCACGCTCTATATCCGAAAGGCGACTCATTTCGATAAGCTCTCTGCACGTTTAATCGCCGAGTATCAAGCAACAAGAGGAGGACATTAAGATGAATATGGTATCTGTCTCCTTCTTTTTAGCCATTGTGGGCTTAACTTTAGTTGTTACCTATTTTGCGGCTAAGCGAACCTCTTCAGCCAGCGATTTCTATACCGCCGGTGGTGGCCTTAAAGGCTGGCAAAATGGTTTTGCTATCGCCGGGGATTATCTCTCTGCTGCTGCTTTTTTAGGTGTTTCTGGCGCTATTGCTCTAACGGGATTTGATGGATTTTTCTTCTCGATCGGCTATGTTGTCGCTAACTTGGTACTGCTCTACTTGATTGCTGAACCGATGCGAAACTTAGGAAAATATACCCTTGCCGATATGCTCACTGCTCGCTTTAATGAGAAGCGGGTTCGGGGTGTTGCCGCTTCAGGAACCATTGTGATTGTGATCCTCTATATGATTGCGCAACTTGTAGGTGCCGGCGCACTCATCAAACTGCTCTTTGGAATTGAGTATTGGATTGCGGTGATGATTGTTGGGGTGATGATGACGAGCTATGTTCTCTTTGGAGGCATGACGGCAACCTCTTGGGTACAGATTATTAAAGCTTTCCTTCTGCTCTTTGGAACTGGACTCTTAGCAGCAATGGTCTTTATTAAGTTTGATTACTCCATTACCAATATGTTCGATACGATTGCTAAAGAGCATGGAGAGAAGTTTTTAGTTCCCGGCATTAAATACTCAAGCCCACTCGACTCTGTCTCAATGATGATGGCATTGGTCTTAGGTACTTCAGGGCTTCCCCATATCTTAATGCGCTTCTTTACCGTTCGAGATGCAAAGACGGCAAGAGCATCGATATCCTGGACAACCTGGATTACAACGATCTTCTTCTCACTCACCATCTTCTTAGGGTTTGGCGCACTACAATTTGTGGGGATTGAGAATATTATGGCAGAAAATAAAGCGGGTAATACCGCAGCTCCTCTGCTCGCTCACTATTTAGGGGGAGATGTCTTAATGTCCTTTATTAGTGCCGTTGCTTTTGCCACGATTTTAGCAGTTGTCTCTGGTTTAGTATTAACAGGAGCATCGGCGATCTCTCACGATATCTATGGTGAGATTATTAAGGGTGGTAAATTGACCGTTAGACAACAAGTTGCCGCCGCGCGTGCAGGATCGATCGGTATTGCAGTACTCTCTATCTTTCTCGCACTCTTTGCCCAAAATCTTAATGTCTCCTTCCTCGTCTCATTTGCATTCTGCATTGGGGCCTCAGGAAACTTGCCGGTTGTTCTCTACACTATCTACTGGCGTAAATTTAACTCTACAGGGGCTGTCGCAGCGATTTCAACAGGCGTAATCTCCTGCCTCATTCTCGGAATGATGGGGCCTAACATCTGGTCTGAAACACCGGGAGCGGCGATCTTTGTCGGTTCACCTCTAGTCGATCTTGCTGTACCGGCCATTATCACCATTCCATTAGGCTTTATCGCCGGCTATGTAGGAACGCTGATCGGTGCTAAAAAGTGCAATCAAGCAGAGGCGACAGCGATCTATAATGAGATTCGTGTAAAAGCGAATACCGGAATTGCCGTCAATTAGTAAATTTGATCTGCATTGAAGTAGACTGATAGGTCAGACTTGTTGATTAGACTTGTTGATTAGAGTTATAGATTAGACCGATGGTTTAAACATTGTAGATACATATATAGATATATAGATGTATAGATGTATGGATGTACGGATATATCAATACTATCGATATTAATTAAATAGGGCTTAAGTGAATCTCTCACAAAATGAGGTTCAACTTAAGCCCTCTATCTCCAGGCGTTTATCAGAAAACTTTATAGAGTAATGATTCTTTAAGGAATTATCTCTGCACCACTCTCTTCCGCTTCGATAATAGGAATACGGCGAACTAGATGATCTAATGAGGTGTAGCCTGATGCTAAACGGCGAATATCCCCGCCATCGATCCAGAGGAATGTGGGAAAGAGGGTCGCATCATGTTCAGCACACCAATTAAATTCTCTTAAGGTCTCCTCTTTTATCTCATCGGAGAGAAAAAGGGTCGTAAATTGCTCAAAATCGATTTTAAACTGCTCACAGATCGAACGATAAAAATCGACTTCTTTGGGATCTTCCCCTCTGAGATAAAACTTCTTCTGCAATTCATGGAGAAATTGCACTAAACTTCGCCCATTATCTGCCGGCAATAATGTTTTAGCGACAACAATCGCCCGGCAGCTCGGCGTTGTATCATAATCAAAATATTCAAGATCTAAAATCTTAAAGTTAAAAGATTGCTCCGTCACTCTAGTGATTCTACTCCAAACCTCTCGTAGATATTGTCGTTGCGCAGCGCTCCAACTTTCAGGACCGCCAGAGCGAAGTCCGCCCACCATCATCTCAAAGCCTATCCCCTTCTTATCACAATAAGCTTGGAGTCCCGTCACGATCTCTGAGATTCCATAACACCATGAACACATCGGATCATTCACATAGATGATATGCCGGCCTCTCTCTGCAAGCGCTCTAGGAACGCCCTCTTGCTTCTGATGCGGCGTTGCTTCACACATCCCATCTTTACAATTTAACATTCTCTCTCCTAATCTACTCTGATGAATCATATCCTCATAAGATCAACAATTTTATAACCCTACAAATCGACAAAACCTATTGCGTCTCATCGAGCGTATAAAACGATTCTATGAAATTATATATTAATGATACCTCTATCGAGTATAGCACCCTTTCTCATCCCCCTGAAAATGGCAAGATTGAAACATTCTATTGAACAGTTACTATCCAGATAAATTGTTTTGTGTTATGTTCAAAGTATTGAACTTTTTTCGAGTGATCTCCTATAGTTAGAAACTTCAAGTGTCCATGATTTCAATAGATGATTTAACGGAAATATGGGAAGAATGGGAGGAATGGGAGGAATGGGAGGGATGAGAAGTTCTATCAAAATCTTAAAAGTATCAAGATAAAAGTATCAAGATAAGGTAGTTAAAAATAATATTTAACAAATACGATTAATGATCAATGATTGGTTACTAGTGACTCATTAGTAATTAGTAATTAGTAATTAACAATCAAAAATTAACGATTAACAATCAGAGAAAATGAGGATATTGAAATAATGAATAGAAGAAAAGTGTTACAAATGCTCTCTTTAGTATTACCGCTCTCGATCGGTACATTCGCCGTTGCTGAGAAGCCCAAACATGTGGCAATTACAGCAATTGTAGAACATCCGGCGCTTGATCAGGCTCGCCAAGGAATTATTGATGAGCTTAAAGATGCGGGCTATGAAGAGGGAAAAAATCTTAAAATCCAATTCCAAAGCGCACAAGGTAATAGTGCAACGGCGGCGCAAATTGCTAAAAAATATGCCGGCGATCATCCCGATGTGGCTGTCGGAATTGGAACCCCTAGTGCGCAAGCGCTTCTTGCTTCAACGAGAACGGTTCCAATTGTTTATACCGCAGTGACTGACCCTGTCGCCGCAAATCTTGTTCGTAGTTGGGAAGCTACGGGTGGCAATGTCACAGGCGTCTCCGACCATCTTCCATTAGAACCACAAGTAGAGCTTATTAAAACCATTATTCCAGAAGTTAAAAGTATCGGTTTTGTCTATAGCCCCGGCGAGGTTAACTCCACAATCGTCTTAGAGCAGCTCCAAGAGATCTTAACGCCGCAAAATATTCGTGTTGTGCCGGCACCTGCCCAAAGAACAACCGATATCTCTACCGCGGTGAAGAGCTTACAAGATCGTGTTGATGTGATCTATACCAGTACCGATAACAATGTTGTCTCAGCGTATGAATCGATGTATCAAGCAGCTGTTCAGACAAAGATTCCGCTTATCGCTTCAGATACTTCATCGGCTGAGCGTGGTGCTGTTGCCGCTTTAGGTGGGGATTATTATGGCATGGGTCGCCAAACCGGCAAGATGGTTGTTCGTATCTTAAATGGTGAAAAGCCCGGCGATATCCCTTCAGAAAAGCCACAAAATACTGAGCTCTATGTCAACTTAAAAGCAGCAGCACAGCAAGGTGTAACCCTTCCTCCTGAAGTGATCGATGCTGCCGTTAAGGTGATTGAGTAACTTAAATAGCGCTTTAAGAGAGATGCGAATATCTCATCAGCTCTCTCTTATGAGCGCTCTCTTTCTTATATCGATCTTTTTAATATGGAGTTTTAATGTCGATTATCTCGCTTTTCGGCGCCTTAGAGGTGGGCTTAATCTACGGATTAGTCGCTTTAGGCGTTCTGATCTCATTTAGAATACTCAACTTTCCTGATCTAACCGCAGATGGAAGCTTTCCTTTAGGAGGCGCTGTCTGTGCCGTCTCTATTATTGCCGGCGTTAATCCTTGGCTTGCAACGCTCTTTGGAACCCTTGCCGGCGCTGCTGCAGGTTTTGTGACTGCTTGGCTACATGTCTCCTTAAAGATTATGCAGCTTCTGGCAAGTATCTTAGTGATGATTGCGCTCTACTCTGTCAACTTAAGAATTATGGGCGCACCGAATCTACCCTTAATTTGGGAACCTACCGTTATCACCCCATTTATCAATGAGGATTATAGTAATCAATTTTGGGTAAAGCCGCTGATTATTCTTCTCTTTATTGTTGCCGGCAAACTCCTACTCGATCTCTTCTTTAGAAGCCGTACAGGACTTGCAACAAGAGCAACCGGTGCAAATATCAAGATGTCGCAAGCACAGGGAATCAACACCAATTTAACCACCTATCTCGGCATGATGATCTCTAACGCGCTCATTGCTTTAGGAGGCTCTCTCTATGTACAGACACAAGGGGGCGCTGATATCTCTATTGGTGTGGGAACAATCGTTATCGGTTTAGCAGCTGTGATTATTGGCGAAACCTTTATCACTTCAAAAAAGATGTTTTGGATCACCACAGCGGTTATTTTAGGTGCTCTACTCTATCGTCTCTTTATCGCACTGGCGCTTCATAGCGAACCATTACAAAAAATTGGAGTTGGCGCACAAGATCTAAACTTTATAACCTCCACATTAGTGGTTATTGCACTAGTCCTACCCCAAATAAAGGGCAAATTTAAGAAATTGAGAGGGAGAAGATAGTTATGATGCGTTTAGAAAATGTTCAAGTGATCTTTAATGAACATACACCGTTAGAGAATATTGCCCTTAAGAAGGTCAATCTCACCATTCGTGAGGGGGAGTTTGTCACCGTTATCGGTACAAATGGTGCCGGGAAATCGACCCTCTTAAATGTTATTAGTGGTAACGCGACAACAACTGCCGGCAAAGTCTTTATCAATGATGAAGATGTCACTAAAAAGACGGTATCAGAGCGGGCGCGGTTAGTTGCCCGCGTCTTCCAAGATCCGATGACCGGCACCTGTGAAAGCCTGACAATCGAAGAGAATTTAGCGCTCGCCTATGATCGCGGCGCACCCTCTTTTCGGCTCTCCCCGGCAATTAATCAAGAACGAAGAGAGATTTTCCGGCAACATCTCTCTACCCTAAAACTCGGCCTTGAGAATCGTCTTGAAGATAGTATGGGGCTTCTTTCTGGGGGGCAACGACAAGCGATTAGCCTTCTTATGGCTTCTCTACAACCATCGAAGATCTTACTACTTGATGAGCATACCGCCGCCCTCGACCCTAAAACCGCAGCGTTTGTCTTAAAGCTCACGGAAGAGATTGTTAGTAAAAATCGCCTCACGACATTGATGGTAACGCACTCAATGCAGCAGGCCCTCTCCCTTGGCAATCGCACCGTGATGTTACATCAAGGTGAGATTGTTCTCGATGTTTCAGGAGAGATGCGCAAAGAGCTCACCATCTCTGATCTATTGATGCTCTTTGAACAGACAAGAGGCGATAAAGTAGAAGATGACTCGCTCTTATTGGGCTAACAAGATCAGAGCAATACGATCTTTATCTTTACCATGATCATTCATCCATGCAACAAGATACAAAATTAATGTAAAAATGATGCAAACAAAAGGCTCTGATAAAGAGCCTTTTTTAACTTTTCTAACTTCTCTAATAGGTAAAAATACCTACCGCTATATCTAGCGGTATATTTATAATTACACCATCAATCTATTTTCTAATCTGCGCCTTATCTAAGAGCATCTCTGCAACGTTATGAGCATGATCACCGATACGTTCAAGATTAGAGAGAAGATCGGTATAAGTTAAGCCCGATTTAGGCGTACAATCACCATGGTTAAGGCGATGGATATGTTGCTTACGAAGATAACGCTCCATCTCATCGATCTGATCTTCTAATTCATAAACGTGACGTGCTTTGCTTAGATCCCCCTTCTCTAACGCTTCTATCGAGAGCGCTACTGAGTTGATTGTCAATTCAAACATCTCATAGACCTCATTCCTTGCATCATCACTTAAAACGATATTGCGCTCATTCATATAGTTGATCTGCTCTATAATATTTTCAGAGTGATCGCCGATACGCTCAATATCACAGACTAAATTGAGAAGCGCTTGTAGCTCATTTGAATCACGAGGAGAGATTGAGTGCGGGAATATCTTTACTAAATATTTAGTGATCTCCTCATCGAGCTGATTAATATTCTTCTCCAACATATTGGCAAAGACCGCTTCATCGGGATTATTATTCTTAAGATAGGTATAAGCAGTACGAAGACCATCTAAGCTGAGATTTCCCATATGAATCACCTCTTTTTTGGCCTGTCCTATTGCGATAGAGGGCGATTTTTCAATAAGTGTTTCATCAAGATAGAGTGCAATCTTCTCTTTCTGCTTCTCCCGCTCCGGCAATAACTTCGTGACAAGATAAGCCCAAGCACCAATAAAGGGGAGCTGAATCAAGGTATTGACAATGTTGAACGTTCCATGGGCAAATGCAATCTGCATCTTCGCCTCAAGATGAAGAGCGCCTGTTACCCAGACAATAAAGTGGGTAAAGAGCCCTAAAAAGAGCAGAAAGATAATAGCACCGGAGACATTGAAGAGAACATGAATTGCAGCTGCTCGTTTTGCCACAATATTAGCACCAATCGCCGCAAGAACAGCAGTAATCGTTGTTCCAATATTATCCCCAAATAGAACCGGTAATGCCGCCTCTAACGAGATTAAATTCTCTGCATATAAGCCTTGCAAGATCCCTATCGTCGCACTTGATGATTGTACAATTAAGGTGAATACCGTTCCCACAAAGACACTTAAGATCGGGCTATGGCTCATCTCTAAGATCAGATCGGTAAAGAGTGGAAGATGACGAAGTGGAGAAAGGCCGCTACTCATTAGATCTAGCCCGATAAAAAGACCACCAAAGCCGAAGAAGATCTGTCCTAAGTTTTGGATCTTTGCCGACTTAAAGAAGAAGAGCATAACCGCACCGGTCAGAAGAATGGGATAGGCATATTCTCCGATATCGATCCCGATAATAAAGGCGGTCACCGTTGTCCCAATATTAGCCCCCATAATCACGCCGATCGCTTGACGTAATGTCATCAAGCCGGCACTCACTAATCCAACAGTAATCACCGTTGTCCCGGAGCTTGACTGAATCAAAACAGTCACAAAGATACCCGCTAAGATCCCCATAAAAGGGTTTGTCGTAAAGCGGTCTAGAATGGAGCGTAGTCGATTGCCAGCTGACTTTTGTAGCCCATCCCCCATATACTTAATAGAAAAAAGAAATAGACCCAAACCACCTAAAAACTGGAAGATAACCTGCTGCCAATCCATGCACTACCTCGAATGAGTACAATATAAATATTGAGTATCAATAGAATAAAGGCTCTTATTTTAATCTATTCTGCATAAAAGTTTTTGACTAAATCTCATTTGAACAGATAATCAACACAGAAAGTGGCACAAAGATCAAAATTGGGGTGATTATATTAATCCCAATACATAAATGCCGGAGAACTTGCGTCCTCCGGCACTTTGACTTCCTCCAAACAGAACCGTTCATCTCTGATCGCTCTTAAAGCACCACACAATAAAATTACGACTTCAAGTGGACGATTCTGTTTTTTGGCTTTTTTCTCCATCTAAGGAGATTAACTCTCAATCTTACGATTGATTAGTGTTTAAAATGGCGTGTTCCTGTAAAGACCATGGCAATACCATAACGATTTGCGACATCGATCGAATCTTGATCTTTAATTGAACCACCCGGTTGAATAACCGCTTTAATGCCGGCTTTCGCTGCATTTTCTAAAGTATCTGGCATTGGGAAGAAAGCATCAGATGCTAAAACATTACCCTCTGCTTCTGCTCCTGCTTGATCGAGTGCGATTTGAGCTGCACCCACACGGTTCATCTGCCCTGCACCGACACCTAAAGTCTGCCCCTCTTTCGCAACAACAATGGCATTCGATTTCACATGTTTAACCACTTTCCAGGCAAAGAGTAGCGCATCCATCTCTTCTTGAGTCGGTTTGCGCTCTGTCACTACCGTGAAGGCTTCGGGATCGATCTCTGCTCGATCGAGTGTCTGCACTAGAAGACCACCATTGACAGCTGTGGTTGTTAAGGTCTCTTTCATCTGCTCTTCTTGCGGATTATTCTCTAAAAGACGGATATTTTTCTTCGCCATTAAGATCGCTTTCGCCTCTTCGGTAAAGCTTGGCGCGATAATGATCTCAAGGAAGATCTCACTCATCTTTTCGGCTGTTTTCGCATCCACTTCCCGATTGGTCGCAATGATTCCACCAAAGATAGACGTTGGATCTGCTTCATACGCTTTTGTCCAAGCTTCAAACAGATCTTTTCCTAAACCAACACCACAAGGGTTCATATGTTTCACTGCTACAACTACCGGCTCTTTAAATTCCAACATAATATTGACTGCCGCATTGGCATCTTGAATATTGTTGTAAGAGAGCTCTTTACCATGAATCTGCGTTGCATGGGCAAGCGAGTTATTTTGGGGTAATGGCGTTCTGTAGAAGGCTGCTTCTTGATGAGGATTTTCACCATAACGAAGACCTTGCTGCTTTTCATAAGTTAAAGTAAGCTTCTCAGGGAATTGATCCCCAATTTCATTGGCAAAATATTGTGCAATCAATGCATCATAAGCGGCTGTTGTTTGATAGACTTTAAGCGCTAATTTTTGACGCGTTGCAAAAGTGGTATCACCATTTGCTTTTAGCTCTTCCAAAACCACTGCATAATCTGCCGGATCGGTAATAACAGTTACTGATTCATGGTTTTTCGCTGCACTACGGAGCATTGAAGGACCGCCAATATCGATATTCTCAATCGCATCATTATATTGAACGCCAGGTTTACTGATTGTCTCTTTAAAAGGATAGAGATTCACCACAACCATATCGATATAATCAATACCATTATCGGTCATCGCTTTGGTATGATTCTCATTACCGCGAACGGAGAGTAAACCACCATGAACCATAGGATGCAACGTTTTAACGCGACCATCCATAATCTCTGGAAAGCCGGTGATATCAGAGATATCTTTCACTGCAATGCCGGCATCGCTAATCGCTTTCTTAGTTCCCCCTGTGGAGATAAGCTCAAAACCTAAATTTACGAGTTCAGCTGCAAATTCGGTAATTCCTGTTTTATCACTGACACTTAAAAGTGCGCGTCGTTTAGTCATGATTAGATCTATCCTTTCTAAAATAACAACGATGAAATGATCGCAATACTTCTGAATACTACGGCGATTCTCTACCTAAGTTATTCGCTCAATAAGTAGGCTTCAGAAGTAGCGCGGAAAATTGTGATCAATATCTATTACTCTATTACTCTCAGTTTGAGTCGAAGTCGAAGACTACTCTAAGCATCTATAAAATAGATATCGATATGAAATTGTAGTGCGAACGACTCTAGCTAGCTGACGCTGCAAAGAGCTTTGCTAATGTTTTAGGATAGAGTTGATGTTCAACATGGTGAACCATCTCCATCACCTCTTCCTTATTCTCTCGTCCTGTGAGATTGATCGACTCTTGAGCGATCAATTCGCCTGTATCCATACCGGCATCGACATAATGGATCGATACACCCACCACTCTCTCGCCGGCTGCTAGCGCTTGTCCTACGGCATCTTTCCCCTTATAAGCGGGAAGTAGCGATGGATGGATATTGATAATCCGATTAGGATAGGCATTTAGAAGCGTCTCCCCTAACAGTCTCATATATCCAGCAAGAACTATCCATTCAACCTGATGTTCATGCAAAGCTTCAACAATCATCGCTTCATACTCTGCTTTAGAAGCATACTCTTTTCCTGAAAAGAGGAGTGTTGGAATCCCCTTTGCTTTCGCTTTCTCTAAAACTTTTGCAGAGCGACGATCACAAACGAGTAGCTCTACCGATGCGGCGAGCTCTCCTCGTTCAATAGCAGCAACTAATGCATCAAAATTTGATCCTGTTCCTGAGGCAAAAATAGCGATCTTTTTCATCTATACAATCTCTACTTCACCAGACTCAGTAATTTCACCAATTAAAGTGGCCGTAGGCAGTAATGACAGCGTCTGCTCCACATCACTTGGATCAACCACAATCATATAGCCAATCCCCATATTGAAGACAGTAAACATCTCTTTATCGGAGATCCCTGCTGCTTTCTGTAAAAAGGGGAAGATCGCCGGCGGATTCCATGCTTTTTGCTCAAATCGAGCTCCTAACTGACCAGAGAGCATCCGCGGAACATTTTCATAGAAACCGCCCCCTGTAATGTGCGCCATTGCATTGACTTTAACCTCTTTTAAGAGATTGAGAATCGGTTTTACATAGATCTCTGTGGGTGTTAAAAGCACCTCACCTAATGGTTTATCAAAGCCTTCATAAGTGGTATGAAAATCGAGCCCTTTCTCCTTAATAATATGGCGAACTAAGGAGAATCCATTACTATGCACGCCACTTGAAGGTAAGCCGATAATCTTATCGCCTACTTTCACATTTGCTTTTGTAATGCGCTCATCTTTTTCAACAACGCCGACAGCAAAGCCAGCAATATCATATTCACCATCTTGATAGAAGCCCGGCATCTCTGCTGTTTCACCACCTAAGAGCGCAGCGCCTGAAAGTTTAGAGCCTTCAGCAACGCCTTTTACAATCGCTTCAATCTGTGCGGGATTATTCTTCCCACAGGCGATGTAATCTAAGAAGAAGAGCGGCTCTGCCCCTTGCGTTAAGATATCATTTACACACATAGCAACCGCATCGATTCCGATGGTGTCATGGATATCCATCTCAAAAGCGAGTTTTAACTTTGTGCCAACACCATCGGTGCCGGAGACTAATACAGGTTTTTGATAGTTAAGCTCTGAAAGATCGAATGAGCCACCAAAATCACCAAAAATATCCATCGCACCAATGCGCATGGTACTGGCAACATGCTTTTTAATTCGTTCAACTGACTCGTAGCCAGCCTCAAGATTAACACCTGCTTCTCTATATGCATCGCTCATGCTTATTCCTTTCTACTCTTCTTATACCAGAATCTGATGATGGTGGATCTACACCCATTAAGGCGCTTAACTGAGTGTAGATCCTACTTATAATTAACTACGTATGGGTATAACTGCGTTATACGTTGATCTCTCTTAATTGATCTCTCTACTGCTCTCTCTTTAAGATATCAGTGGGGTACTCACCTGTAAAACAGGCCATACAGACACCACAATTAGGGCCTAAACTCTCTGAACGCTGAAGTGCGCGGACCGTTCCCTCTCGACTTAAAAATGCTAAGGAATCTGCTTTGATATGGCGACGCATCTCTTCCGTATCGAGTTGATGCGCTAAAAGATCTTCTCTTCTTGAGGTATCTACCCCATAAAAACAGGGATACATAATCGGCGGTGAGGAGACGCGCATATGGATCTCTTTGGCTCCTGCTTCCCGTAACATCTGTACAATACGGCGACTTGTTGTTCCTCGAACAATCGAGTCATCGATCACAATCACACGTTTTCCTTTAACAACAGAAGGAATTGGCGCTAACTTCATTCTGACACCCTGCTCACGCAATGCTTGTGTTGGGCGAATAAAGGTTCTACCAACGTAACGATTTTTGATCAACCCCATCTCATTAGGAAGTCCGGCCGCCTCTGCATAACCATTAGCTGCCGAGATTGAAGAATCGGGAACACCAATCACCATATCGGCATCAACATGAGTCTCTTTACAGAGTTCAATACCACTCTGCTTACGAAAGCTATGGACATTTCGCTCTTCAAGATCACTATCGGGACGTGCAAAATAGACATACTCCATTAAGCAGATTGCATGCATGCGCTCTTCAGTAAAGAAGGTTGACATCACTCTGCCATCTTCAATATAGACGATCTCACCAGGTAACACATCACGGATATAAGTTGCGCCTACAATTCCTAAAGCACAGGTCTCAGAGGCAAAGACATAACCGCCATCTGACAATTTACCGATACAGAGTGGGCGAATTCCCTTACTATCACGAACGGCGTAGACACCACTATCATGAAGGATAAAGTAGTTGAAAGCCCCTTCAAGCTCTAAGAGAGAAGCTTTTAATCGCTCTAAAAATGAGCCCTCTTTACGGCGAATAAGATGGACTAAGATCTCCGCATCACCTGAAGCGTGAAAGACACTTCCTTGACGCTCTAGCTCACGACGAAGCTCTGCTGTATTGGTGATATTGCCGTTATAAGCGATGGCAAACTTCTCATCACTCATCTTCATCAAAAGCGGTTGGACATTATCGTAGCCCTTCTCCCCATTTGATGGATAGCGGATATGACCGATACTATATGCCCCCGGCAGATCGACTAACATTGCAGGATTGGTAAAGACATCCGTTAAGAGTCCCTCACCTTTAATGGTATTGATCTCTCCATCATCATTCATTACAGAGATACCGGAACCTTCTTGACCACGGTGCTGCAAACTATGCAGCCCGTAGTACGTTAAGGAAGCAGCATTTGGATTACCAATAACTGCAAACACTTATTTCTCCTTGCGTGCTAAAAGACGCTTATGAATTTCACGGTAGGCATCGATCACATTACCGAGATCTTGACGGAAGCGATCCTTATCGAGCTTGCTATGGGTTTCAACATCCCAAAGGCGACAGGTATCTGGGCTAATCTCATCAGCGAGAACAATCTCCCCTTTAGGATTACGACCAAACTCCACCTTAAAATCTACAAGTTCAATGCCGATCTCTGCAAAGAGTTTGATAAGGAGTTGATTGATCTTGCGTGCCTCTTCAGAGATTGTCTCAATCTCCTCACGCGTTGCTAAGCCGAGTGCTAATGCGTGATCAGTATTGATCAATGGATCATTAAACTCATCTTTTTTATAGCAGAATTCAAGGATCGGCGGGTTCAGCTTTGTTCCCTCTTTAATCCCTAAACGACTTGTGAGTGATCCTGTTGCGATATTACGCATAATCACCTCAAGAAGGACAATATCGATCTTCTCACAGAGAACATCACGATCATTAACCTGCTTGATCAGATGGGTCTTAATACCATTTTCAATTAGATATTCAAAGATCATCGTCGAAATCGCAGCATTTAAGACCCCTTTATCTTCAAATTGAGCCTTCTTAGCACCATTACCTGCAGTTGCATCATCCTTATAATGGATCAGAACCTCTTCTGGATTCTCTGTACTGTAGATCTGTTTCGCTTTACCTTCATAGAGTAACTGTGACATATTTAATACCTTCTGCTCATATTAGATTTTAGGAGTAGTGACTGCTGCCACTGCATTTTCAAAGATCGTTTGTGCTTTATTGCCGGGGATATTGAGGAAAAGCCCCTCTTCATATCGCTCACTATGTGCCATCTTACCGAGAATCTGCCCATTAGGACTTGTAATCGCTTCAATCGCATAATCAGAGAGTGCCGGGTTAAAGGTGGGATCAAGTGTTGCACGCCCTTTATGATCGACATATTGAGTTGCGATCTGCCCACGCTCTTTTAATTGCTCATAGAGTTCTTCTGTTAAGACAACGCGCCCTTCTAATGCTGCAAAGGGGAGGTGATGCTCTTCACCAATACTATTGGTCGCAAACCATAATGAGTGATTATTCACAACTTCTGTTGTCACCATCTGCGCTTTAAACTCACCGACCTGATTGGTCGTTAAGAGGAGTTCATTCTCTGAACGATATTCACCATAAGGAAGAAGACCTGTCTTCACTAATGCATGGAAACCGGCATTGATACCGAGGAGCAATCCACCCTTCTCTAAGAAGTTTTCAACCGCTTTTTGAATCTCAGGACGTTTTAAGAAGAGCGCCATTGTTGACCCCGTTCCTGCTGGCTCTTCAGTACTTGCAAAGCCGGATGATAGAACAAAGATCTCAGAGAGCTTTAAGGCCTCTTTAAACTTCGCAATTGAGGCTAAATAATCAGCCTCCGTTAACATTACGATCGGTAGAAGATTGGTTGTCGCACCCGCTTTTTCAAAAGCTTTCGCCGTATCATATTCACTATGCGTTCCCTCAAAGACAGGAATTAAGACCTGTGGTTTTTCAACTGCAAGATGATTCTTCACGGCACTTAAGGGGCGAGCCTCTACTTTAGGAACAAAACCTTCGCTCTTCTGATAGATCGGATAGATCTTCTCAAAACGATCTTCCGCTGCCGCTTGTAGCGTTGAACCTAAAATAGTGATCTGACCATAATCGAAGCGGTATTCACTCAATGTTGTACCGATTGCAATATAATCTTCCGACTCCGGTAACGCTTGACGCGTTGTGATCACAAATGCCCCATATTGTGGGCGGAAAAGATCATGCTCAGAGATATTTTCGATATTAGCACCGATACGATTACCAAAGCTCATCATTGCTAAACTCTCAGCCACGCCACCTTGACGAACGGAGCTTGCCGCATAGATCTTATATTGACGATGGATCTTCTCAAAAACTTCAAAGTTATGTTTAATCTCTTCATAAGGGATGCGATCTGTCACATCCTCCTTCACAGGAAGAAGATAGATATAGTGACCACTATCCTTAAATTCTGGTGAGATAACATCTTCAGTCTTTACCGGAACAACCGCAAAAGAGACTAAAGTAGGTGGAACATTAATCTCCTCATAAGTTCCGCTCATACTATCTTTACCGCCAATACTCGGCACATTGAAAGCTTTCTGCGCAGCGATAGAGCCTAAAAGTGCCGCTACCGGCTTACCAAAACGCTCTGGAACACCATCTAAACGCTCAAAGTACTCTTGGAAAGAGAGTCGTGCGCGCTTAGGATCACCACCTGATGCCACTAAGCGAGAGAGGGATTCAATAACCGCATACGCCGCGCCATGGAAAGGAGACCACTCACCAATATAGGGATTGTAGCCATGCGCTAAGATTGCCGCTGTCTGCGTCTCCCCTTCTTCGACTTGAATCTTCTGAATTGAAGCTTCTGCCGGCGTTGCCTGACACTTACCACCATAAGGTAGAAGAACCGTTGAGCGCCCTAAGGTGGAATCAAAACTCTGATTCATCCCTTTTTGACTCGCAATATTGACGTCAGAAAGAATATTCTGCCAAGTCTTCTCAATATCATCTAAGTTTTGACGCTGAAGAAGTGGTGATGGTAGGTTGCTATCAACCACTTTAGCGGTCGCCGTTTTACGAATACCATTGGTATCTAAGAATGAGCGGGCAATATCAACAATTTTATGCCCTCTCCATTCAAGCACAAGGCGAGGATCTTCTGTTACTTTTGCCACAACTACAGCATCTACAGACTCCGCCGCCGCAAGCTCAATAAAGCGCTCTGCATTCTCTTTAGCAACCACAACCGCCATGCGCTCTTGCGATTCTGAGATTGCAAGGTCTGTACCATTAAGGCCGGGATACTTAGTCGGAACTTTATCAAGATCGACATAGACACCATCTGCTAACTCCCCAATGGCAACAGAGACACCACCGGCACCAAAGTCATTTGACTTCTTAATCAGTGTTGTAACCTCTTTCTTACGAAAGAGACGAAGAATTTTACGCTCTTCACTTGCACAGCCCTTCTGAACATCTGTACCTGCAGTTTCAACTGTCTCAACGGTTTGTACTTGCGATGAGCCTGTTGCTGCACCGACGCCATCACGGCCTGTTTTTGCACCTAAAAGAATAATTAGATCGCCGGCAACGGGCTTTTCACGCACAACATAATCTTCACGTACAGCACCAACAACTGCCCCTAACTCCATTCGCTTTGCCACAAAACCGGGGTGAATATACTCTTTAGCAAAAGCTGTCGTTCCCCCGATTTGATTAGCATAAGCACTATTTCCTTGAGTTGCGACCTTACTAATTCTTCTTTGTGGAATCTTATTGGGAAGCGTCTCCTCTACAGGTTCAAGCACATTGCCGGCACCGGTAATACGCATTCCTTGATAGACATATGCACGCCCAGAAAGAGGATCACGGATAGCGCCACCAACACAGGTATTAGCACCACCGAAGGGTTCGATCTCTGTAGGGTGGTTATGGGTCTCATTTTTAAACATCAATAACCACGGCTCATCAACACCATTGACATCGACATTGATACGAACAGAGCAGGCATTGACCTCATCTGAAACCTCCATATCTGCCAATTCACCTGTTTTACGCTGATAACGGCCAAAGATAGTCGCCATATCCATCAATGTTTCAGGACGCTCTGTAATCCCTGTCTCACGACGAAGGGCTAGATAATCTTCATACGCTTGCTGAATCTGCTCTTTAAATTGGCTCTCGGTAAAATCGATCGTTTGAAGTGCTGTCTCAAAAGTGGTGTGACGGCAATGATCTGACCAATAGGTATCGAGTACTAAGAGCTCTGTCTCAGTAGGGTTACGATTCTCTTCATTTTTAAAGTAATCTTGAATATGTTTAAGATCTTCAAACTCCATTGCCAATCCCATCTGCAGCTTAAATTCTGTCAGTTTCGAATCGGTCATATGGATAAAGTCTTTAATCTTCTCTACCTTCTTCGGTTCACGTCTATCGATAAAGCGAGATTCATTAATAGGAAGGGTTAGATCTTTCAGGCGGGAATTGATGGGGTTGAAGAGATAATCTTGAATTTTTTGGAGATCTTCTGGCGAAAGATCATGATTAAAACCATAAAGAAGTGCCGTTGCAACTTGTGTCTTCGGAGAGACGCCGACAACTTTAAATGCAAGTTCTGCACTATATGCTCTTTGGTCATATTGTCCAGGAAGCCATTCAATCGTGAAGTGAGGCATTTTTGCTAACTCAGCCATCATGATACTCTCATCAATCTCTTGATCTCGGACTGGTTGAATCAATGCCGTACGCACTCTATCAAGGTCTTTCTCTGCCAAATCAAAGAGGTCATATACTTGAATGAGTCGCACTTTTGATAACGTCTGAATATTAAGTGCTTTTTTGAGCTCGCTTAATAAGGCAGCAGCCTCAGTTGAATAGCGCGGTGTACTTTCAATATAAAATCTACGTTTCATTAGAGTCCTTGAGTATCAGTTTATTCAAAACTATCTGTCAGCATTTTCTCAAAAGAAGCTAATCCTTTTGAGCCCGTAAAGGTGACATGGCCCATTTTACGGTTATTTTTAAATTCTTTTTTTCCATAGAGATGGAGATGTGCATCACTAGAAAGATGGGGAAGATAATTGAAGAGAAATTCCCGGTTCTGCCCAAGAATATTGAACATTACTGTTTTCTGTTTCAGATTTGTTTCACCAAGTGGGAGGCCGCAAATCGCTCGAATATGTTGTTCAAATTGGCTCGTTGCACACCCTTCAATGGTAAAGTGGCCTGAGTTGTGTGGTCTTGGTGCTAATTCATTAACATAGATAAGATCACCCACAACAAAAGCTTCCATTGCTAAGGTTCCGACAATATTATGAGTATGCATAAAGTTTTTAAGCATCTCATTGAGCGCATCTTCTAATTCAGGCGTCACCTTTTCACTTCCGGCAACGGTCTTAAAGAGAATATTATTATGATGCAGATTCTCCGCAATCGGAAAGTGACGATATTCACCATTAATTGAACGTGTCCCTATAATGGAGCACTCCCAATCATATGGGATAAATTTTTCCGCAACGCAAGGAATATTATAGAGTGTGGCCACCTTTGATAGATCCGCCTCACTGCGGACCACAACCTGTCCTTTACCATCATATCCCCCCTCTTGTGTCTTTACGACAAAGGGATAACCTAATGTTTCAATCGCATTAGAGAGCTCTTTTTCTGGATCTTCCAATACAACATATGGCGCAACAGGTAAGCCCGCCTCTGTTAATGCCGCTTTTTCGCGTGCTCTATTTTGGGCTAAATAGAGAGGAAGCTCACCCTGAGGGATATTGCAATACTCCTCATTAAGTCGTTTTACCAAGCTGGCACTAATATTTTCAAATTCATAAGTCACCACATCACAACGGGAGATCAATGTCTCGTAGCCCTCTTCATTAGAGAAGCCAGAGACAATATGACCATGCGATGCGGAGACCGCCGGCGCATCTGAGGCAGGATCGAGCGTTATAACATAATATCCCATCCTGTTCGCCGCTTCTGCTAGCATTTTACCTAGTTGACCACCACCTATAATTCCAATAGTTTTTCCGGGTAAAATGTGCATTTTGGTTATTTCTCCTCAATTGTGCTATCTGCTAATACAGTTGCGGTTTGCTTTTCGCGAAAATGTTCAATCTGTTGATGAAGTGTGTCATTACTCAATGCGAGAATTTGAGCTGCTAAAAGTGCGGCATTTTTTGCCCCTGCATCACCAATTGCCATTGTGGCAACAGGCACGCCACCCGGCATCTGCACGATAGAGTAGAGAGAATCAACACCACTTAAGGTGCTTGTTTTAATTGGAACGCCAATGACAGGGAGTGTCGTTAAGGAAGCAACCATTCCCGGAAGATGCGCAGCACCTCCTGCTCCGGCAATAATCAGATCATAACCTGCCTCTTTTGCAGAGAGCGCAAAGGAGACCATATGCTCTGGCGTACGGTGTGCCGAGACGATTTTCATGTCGTATGAGATGGAAAATTGGTTGAGTATGTCAGCAGCATTCTGCATTGTCGGCAGATCGCTTCTACTCCCCATAATGATGGCGACTTTCTGTTTTTTCATTGAGAAATTCAACCCATAAATAAGATCAATAAGAATCGAAAGAGATATCGATTTCTGAGTCACTGATTCTATCCTTATGACCTACCTTAGTCAATAGAATTAGAGCGCTATTTTTTATCTTTCGATAAAGATTTTATGGGGCATTTCAGAGATTTTTATCTTTCCCTAAAGAGAATTTTCCACCCTTTTTTTACCCTGAAAAAAGATGTGGATGACTCCTAAAAAAATAGCAATCTAAGAGTAGAAAAACTGGAAACTGGAAACTGGAACTGAGAATGAGAAATGAGAAGTGGGAAATGGAAAATAAAGAGGAGATATGAGAAATCCCCAAAGAAGACTCATCAAA
Source organism: Ignatzschineria indica (assembly GCF_003121925.1). Lineage (NCBI taxonomy): Bacteria > Pseudomonadati > Pseudomonadota > Gammaproteobacteria > Cardiobacteriales > Ignatzschineriaceae > Ignatzschineria > Ignatzschineria indica. Next base: position 472,252 of record NZ_QEWR01000002.1, read on the forward strand.
ATACTCATCGATAATATCTAGATATTATCTACTTTAATAGATCATCGATCCACCAACCTAGATCAATAGATCAAGATATCTCTCCATTTATTTTTATTCCGAATATAATAGGAGAAATGATAGAGAATAGCGCCATGGCTAACGACGCGCCACTTTGTAGATAGAACTCTCATCGGCTAAGGAACCTTGAGCTTATATGAAAACCACTATATTAACGATCGTTATTACGATTCTTCTCTCGGCCACTATTTTAGTGCTGTTCCTCCACCATTACCGAAAATTACGCGCTCAGCGATTGCTCTGTGAAACGGCATTTTCAGACGTTCTACGACTTCAGAGTGAATTGATCGCGCACTCTCGCCCTATTATCGTGATGACCCAAAAAGTATTACGAGATGAGCGAAAACTCTATGAAGAGATTATGCCTCTCTATGATGATAAGCTCCGCAAGCAATCTCAAGAGGAGGAGATCTTCAATATCTTATTACTAAGAGATCGCCTGAACTACCTCCATAAACGCGCAATTCGCCATCCTGAACTAAAAGATTTAGAGGAGCTTACCAAGCTTTGGGAGAAAGTGGAGATTACCAATCGCAATATCGATGAGTCCGCCTCTTTTTATAATGATGCTGCACACGATTATCGCGAGATCACCCATGAATTTCCCTACTCGATGCTAGCAGAAATCTTGCAATATCCCCGCTTCAATCTGATTGCCTAAGTGAATCTCAACCGCATCAATTATCGTGATCTATTCCTGCGCCAATCTACTTTTAAAGATCTATTATGTCTATTATGCCCACTGATACCATTCAATTGCCCCCATCAAATCAAGTGACCTCGACATCAAAATCTTCCGATCAATCGATCGACAGAGAGCCTCAAAAGGAGGAGATATTTGAGGAGAGATTTAATCAATTAAGTGGCAAGTTTAAACGTAACATCTATCAGACATTTAAAGGAAAGTTGCGCCTTGCGATCTTAGAGCGAGATTTTGCCGCTTTAAACCTTCATCAAAAGCCCCTCTCGATTCTCGATATCGGTGCTGGACAGGGGCAATATGCAATGATATTAGCGAAAAAAGGGCATCATCTCACATTGATAGAGCCGGCGCGAGAGATGTTAACCTTAGCGCAGACAAGCTTTCTCAATGAGGGATTAGAAGCGACCTTTTATCACGCCTCACTTGAGACATTAACACCTTTATCGCTCCCTCAGTTTGATCTTATCACTTGCCATGCAATGATCGAATGGCTTCCCGATCCTGAGATCTTCTTTCAGATTGCACTTCCCTATCTTAAAAAGGGTGGCAAGCTCTCCCTGCTCTTCTATAACCGAGAGGGATTGATCTACCATAACCTTATTCGCGGTAACTACTACTATGTAGAGAAAGGGCAATTTAACGGTGATAAAGGGAGCTTAACGCCAATCTCTCCTATCTCACCACAATGGTTAGCAGAACAGGTAGAGCGTTATGGACTCAAACTTATTAAACAGAGTGGGATACGCACCTATTATGATTTTATGGCACCAAAAGCTCGACAGAGAATCAGCGAGGAGGATCATCTCGCAATGGAGCTACGCTATTCGGAAAAGCATGAATATCAAACCCATGCACGCTATCTCCATTGGCTCTTAGAGAAAGAGTAATCCGTTATCAGATTACCCGTTATCAAATTACAGATTAAATGATCTATAGATAGATTTAGATACTATGTAGATAATGTTTAGATAATGTTTAGATAAATTACATAAAGACCTCTTTCAGATCATTTTTAGATTATTAGCAGATCATTTCTGGACTAGTTATAAATTATTTAAATTAACGTCAATTTATTCTTGATCTTGTCAAAATCGACCTTTATCCTGTTCTCTACCGACTTTTCTAATTCGTTCTACAGTAATCTATTACTGCAGAATCGGAAAAGTACCTTCTCCCCTAAAAGAGAGATTGTTGATGCCAAAATTGATGAGATTATTTTCACACCAACGCTTTACTTCACAACTGATTCTCCTCCTCTCCCTGCTTATTTCACTTCTAGCGACTCCGCTCTTTGCCGATCAGATCCGTTTAAAAAATGGGGATCAGCTCAGTGGTAAAATCTTACTAATAGAGGCGCATAAGGTTGAGATCGAAACCCCTTATGCCGGCAGAGTAAAGGTAGATGCAAAACATATCGCTCAATTTGAGATTAAAGCGCCGGTCGCCGTCAAAGAGAATCAATTTACAAAGAGTTTTACCTCAACCGAGGTGCGCTACGATGCTGAAGATGAGGCATTAAAAGATCGACTCATTATTAAAAATCATGGCATCCCTCAATCCATTCCTTTCGATAAAAATCTTATTATTGCAAAAGTAAATCGTACAACTCTGCAACCTAAAACTTTTCGCCAAGAGTTAGCGCTCAACGCAAGTGCGATCTTTGATAATGATAATTCTCGCCTCTCCCGCTATCGCCTTAAGGGGGAATATACTTTGGAATATGGTCTTTGGCGCCATATCACCTCCGCACACTTCTATCGTAAGCGAGATCAGAATAAAACAAAAGATTACTACTATCATCTCAATTATGCCGCGGATCGATTCATCACGCCGCGCTTCTTCTGGCAAGGATCGATCGCATTTCAGCACGATTGGATTGAAGATATCCGCAATAATCTACTAATCGGTACAGGACCTGGTTTTCAGGTCTGGAATAATGCGCGCTCACAGCTCTCTTTGGCGACATTACTCAACTATCAAAGTATTGAGTATCGGGATCGAACACATTCCAATAACCCGCAGCTCTCACTCAAATGGGATTTTCAGCATGATCTCTACAATCAGACTATCTCCTTTGCAACTAAAGGGAGTGTCGGGCGAAGTTTTAATCGGGATGTTACTTTAGATCTCAATCTCAATGCTTCTCTCGCCTATCGCTTGACGGATAATCTCTCTATCAATACCGGTTATCAATATGAGAAATTAAAGGCGAAACGGGGAAGTAGCACCAATCGAACGCTCTATCTCGGATTGGGATTGAAATGGAAATAGATTGAAATGGAAATGATGACGATCTTCCAATTGAGCCTTCTTTTAACTCTTCCTACGACCTCTTAAGTTTCCACCATCTTTCGCCGGGCCTCTTACTTCTCCTGCCCTTCTTCTCGCGATTCCTCTTTCGGTTCCTTTTGTGACCTTTTTTGTGACTCCTTTTGCGATTCTTCTCACTCTTTCTCTTACCAGATCTTTATCTATCTCCAGAAAAATTCTGCACTTCAATTTCAACTCCTCCCTGCTTCTCCTGCTCTATAGCGCACTCCAAGGGGAGATGCAACCATCCTATATCAATCTATATCGATCTATATCAGTCCCCAAAATATCATTTTTTCATTATATTTTTAGGATAAGTTTGACAGTAAGCTCTATATGATATAAATTTACAAATGAGAATGGTTCTCAAATAAAAGGCTGAGGGAGGCCAATAATCATGGAATTAAAATCGAAAAAAAGTCTGAAAAAGTGGGCTAGAACTGCCCTAAGAGGTGCGCTGATTAGCGCGATGTTAACTTCCGCCTGGGGAATTGCATATGCGAAAGAACCCTTAAAAGTTATCACAACCTTTACCATAATACAAGATATGGCACAAAATGTTGCCGGCGATGCAGCAATTGTAGAGTCAATTACTAAGCCGGGAGCAGAGATTCATGATTATCAACCGACACCTAGAGATCTCGTCAAAGCGCAAGATGCGGAGCTTATTTTATGGAATGGTCTCAATCTTGAACGTTGGTTTGAACGCTTCTTCCAAAATATTAAAAATGTGCCCTCCGTTGTCGTTACAGAAGGTATTACACCGCTCTCTATCTATGAAGGAGAGTATGAGGGATTACCCAATCCACATGCATGGATGAGTCCTAATAATGCCCTAGTCTATATCGAAAATATTCGTCAAGCTTTTGTAGAAGCTGATCCTGAAAATGCGGCGATCTACAATGAAAATGCTGCACAATATGCCGAAAAGATCAGAGCGCTCGATAAACCATTACGGGAAAAGCTTGAGCAGATTCCAGAAGATCAGCGTTGGTTAGTTACCAGTGAAGGGGCTTTTGGATACTTAGCAGCAGACTATGATCTCAAAGAGGCTTATCTCTGGCCAATCAATGCCGATGAGCAAGGATCACCACAGCAGGTTAAGCGCCTTATTGATACCATTCGTGCCAACCAAATTCCGGTCCTCTTTAGTGAGAGTACAATCTCAGATAAGCCGGCAAAACAGGTTGCAAAAGAGAGTGGCGCTCGTTACGGTGGCGTTCTCTATGTCGACTCTCTCTCAACAGAAGATGGGCCTGTTCCCACCTATATTGATCTTCTCCAAACCACTGTAGAAACGATTGTTAAAGGATTTAACCTAGAATGAGTATCGTTGTTGAAGATGTCGCTGTTGTCTACGGCAATGGCCATAGAGCTATTTTTGATGTCAATTTTCGTCTCGATCCCGGCACAATTTGTGGCTTAGTGGGGGTCAATGGAAGTGGAAAATCGACACTTTTCAAGTCGATCATGGGGTTAGTCAACCCCACTTCCGGCACGATTAAGATCGATAATATGCCCATTAAAGAGGCGCTCAAAGCTAACAAGATCGCCTATGTCCCGCAGACAGAGGAAGTGGATTGGAACTTCCCTGTCCTTGTTGAAGATGTGGTGATGATGGGGCGATATGGCAAGATGGGTTTTTTACGTATTCCTTCTAAAATCGATCATCAAAAGGTCGATGAAGCGTTAGCACGTGTCGATCTTACCGATTTTCGTAAACGGCAGATTGGTGAGCTTTCCGGGGGACAGAAAAAGCGGGTATTCTTAGCTAGAGCTTTAGCTCAAGAGAGTCGTATCTTATTGCTTGATGAGCCCTTTACCGGCGTTGATCTTAAGACAGAAGATAGCATTATTGAACTTCTTATCTCACTAAGAGAAGAGAATTATCTGATGCTCGTCTCCACCCATAACTTAGGATCGATTCCGGAGTTTTGTGATCAAGTTATTCTCTTAAATCAGACAGTTTTAGCCCAAGGCCCCACAGAGACCACCTATACACAGGAGAATCTTACCCATACCTTTGGTGGCGTTCTACGTGAAATCTCGCTTAAAGGGGATCACCTCCATAATGATGATGATCCTCGCCACTTGACGGTCTTAACCGATGATGAGCGCCCTGCTGTCTTCTATGGTTGTACAGAGACTCAAGAGCTCAAAAAAACACGCAATAATCAAAAAGAGCGTGCTCCACTTAATAGTGAAACATCTCAGGAGTGATCAATGGAACAGTTATTGTCGCTCTTAATAGAGCCTTTTCAATATGAGTATATGCTCAAAGCGATTTTGATGAGTCTTCTAGTTGGCGCTGTTTGTGCTTTTCTCTCTGCTTATCTGGTCCTTAAAGGATGGTCATTGATGGGGGATGCGCTCTCCCACTCAGTCGTTCCTGGTGTTGCCGGCGCTTATGCTTTAAGCCTGCCTTATGCGATTGGCGCATTTTTTACCGGCATCTTAGCGGCGCTTGCAATGGGGCTGGTGAAGCATTTCACAAAATTGCGAGAAGATGCCATTATCGGACTGATCTTTAGTAGCTTCTTTGCGGCAGGATTACTTATCATCTCGCTCAATCCCACCCCTATTAGCATCAACTCCATTGTCTTTGGTAATATTTTAGGAATCTCCGATGGTGATGCCCTGCAAGCAGCCATTATCACTATCATCTCCCTTCTTCTCCTTCTCTGCTATTGGAAAGATCTGATGCTTCTCTTCTTTGATGAAGTGCAAGCAAAGACAATTGGTCTGCCGGTCATGCGTCTACAGATCCTCTTCTTTGTGCTTTTAAGCGCCTGTATTGTTGCAGCTCTCCAAACGGTAGGAGCAATCTTAGTAATCGCAATGGTAATCACCCCTGGCGCTACCGCTTATCTCTTAACAGATCGTTTCGGGGTGATGCTCACGCTAGCGGTGATTATCGGAGCTGTCAGTAGCTTTATCGGTGCTTATGTTAGCTTCTTTCTCCCCGGCGGAACAACGGGAAGTTTAATTGTTGTTCTTCAGACAGCCCTCTTTCTGCTTGCATTCCTCTTCGCGCCTAAACATGGCCATTTTGCAAAGCGACGCTCGGCACGCCGGCATCAAAAACTGAGTGAAAGTATTGATGAGATCGAAGAGACATTGGAGCAAGATGCGCAGAAGGAGGTATCACTATGATCGATTCCTTAATTTTAACACCACTACAATATCCCTTTATGCAGCAAGCGATGTTAGGCGCGCTGATCTCCGGTGTTGTCTGTGCCGTTCTCTCCTGCTACCTTATTTTAAAAGGCTGGGCATTGATGGGCGATGCGATCTCTCATGCTGTATTGCCGGGGATTGTCTTAGCCTTTATCTTCAATCTTCCACTCGTAATAGGCGCCTTTGCTTCCGGTCTCTTCTGTGCAGTTGCAACAGGATATCTACGCGCTAATAGCCAGATTAAAGAGGATGCGATTTTAGGAATTGTCTTCTCAGGACTCTTTGCATTAGGGCTCTTTGCCTTCTCCTTTGTCAAGACCGATCAGCATCTCACCCACGTGCTATTTGGTAATATCTTAGGGATTCTCCCATCAGAGCTGTGGCAAATTATCATTATTGCCGGCATTACGTTGCTTGTTATCCTCTTAAAACGAAAAGATTTTATGCTCTACTGCTTCGATCCGGTACAAGCGAGTGTTTTAGGGCTGCCGGTCAAATTTCTGCACTATACATTACTGATTCTATTAGCATTAAGTATTGTGGCATCACTACAAGCGGTGGGCGTTATCCTCGTTATTGCGATGTTAGTTGCGCCGGGAATTATCGGCTTTCTTCTCACAAAGCGTTTCCCCATTATGATGATAATTGCGGTGATCTCCTCACTCATCTCCGCTTTTATGGGCGTTCTCTTAAGCTTTCATATCGATGCCGAAACGGGCCCCTGTATCGTTCTCAGTCAAACAGTTCTCTTCTTACTCGCATTTATCTATAGCCGTCTACGTCATCGGATCATTCGCCGAAAAAGCCTCTAGTCATATAAAAAGAGTTAAGATAGAATCTGAATCGATATAAAATCGGTATAAAACCGATACAAAAACACCCTAAAGTTGATCATTACTGATTGCTTTAGGGTGTTTTGCTGTTATTGGGGTTACTCTAAACCAAAATTCCAACATTCATCTGCTAATGGATACTCTGAAAGTAAATTACGACGTTCTCGCCATGAAGGTAAGTAATTATCTAAAATATCTCTAAAATGTGCATTATGATATCGCTCTAAAAAATGAGCCAGCTCATGGACAATAACATATTCCAAACACTCTACCGGCTTTTTTGCTAACTCTAAATTTAACAGAATACGCCTCTTTTCAATATTACAACTCCCCCACATAGTCCGCATCTTTCTTACTTGCCAAATTGGCTTGGGAACATTCATCTTCTCTACCCATTTCGATATTAATTTTTGACTCTCTTTTTTAACAGCTTCGCGATAAAAATCTTGTAGAACTTTAAAACGATTATCTCTAGAGGTGTTTGGAGAAACATAGAGATTAAGCAGATCGTGCTGAACAAACACTTGATGCTGACCATTTCTACAAATAACATCTAAACGATAGCGCTTCCCCCATAAGTAATGAGACTCACCACTAATCATCTCCCGTTCTGATTGTCTCTGTTGTATGGCAAAAGCTCTCTGTTGCTTCTTAATCCAAGGAATACGATGAATAACAGCCATCCGAATCGCTAGATCACTCATCCTCTGTGGTGCGGAAATACGCACCTGACCATCAGGAGGTAAGACATTTATGTGTAGATTCTTAATTTCCTTTCTATGAAGAAGCATATTAATAGAACCTATCTTTATCTCTTCCATTGATTCCCTTCTATCTAACAATAGGTTATGACTTAAATGATATATATTAATGAAAATTTATGAGACTTTCCTAACGTAGCCTTCTCTTTTAACCAAAATATAAAAAAGTGGGAGAAAAACTCCCACAACTGAATTTCATTAAGAGAGGTAAATTATCAGCGCTGATAGCATACTCTTAGAATAGATACTCTTAGAATAGAATTACCGATACTCTCTTTGTGCTTTCACAAGCTCAAGAATAGGTTCAATCTCTTCATGACTTAATGCCTCATCTGATGCATTATAAATTGCTTGAGAAATTTCACGCTCTTTAAACCGATCTCCTATCCAATCAGCCTTTTTCGTCTCTCGTATCGCATTATCAATTTTTAATACGAGTTTCTCTTGTTGTTGTAGGTTATCATAAAGCGCTTTTTTAGCAGGCGTATCGATCATAGAAGGATAATCGCTTAATCCTTGATCAGGATTCAGTACTCTTTTGGAGAGCGCTAAGATCTCTTCAAGATAGAGTTTATAATCGAGTGCCTGCTCTCTTCTCTCCTTAATTAACTCATCTAATAAAACGGACATCTGCTCATAATATTTAGGATTAATAGGATTCTCATCAACAATTTTCTTACGAATATTATTTTCAATTGTCTCAGCCATCGCTTCAGGACTATTACGAATACCTTCTGGTAATTCTTTTAATCCATCTGCACCTTTTTTAACAATTAATTCAATCAAACCAAGCTCATGAAAATCGGTTAAGACTTCACTCGGATCTGCGGTAATATACATATCGATCAATTTTCGCATTGCTGGCTCATAGAGCTTCATATCAATAAGATCACCACTTGCCACTTTAATCTCATCACGAACATTTTGATAAAAACGGACTTCTGAATGAATCTGTTCTGCCTCATATTCAGTAAATCCTGCCGGAATCATCTCATTTGCTAAATTACTATAGGCACGTACTAGTTTTGACACATCTTGATAGAATACCAGACGTAATGCTTCTCGCTCTATCGCATCATCCTTATTTTCAGAGTTACCACAAAAATAATGGATAAAATTCTCAGTCTCTCTAGGCGCTTTAACTGGCTCACAATGTGCTTTTACCATCTCAAGCGCATCTTCTAAATCTTGCTTTGCTTCAGTAAGGCGGTCTTTCAGAATCCCGGCAACATCCTCATCATCATAACCATCAAAAGCGCCTTGCGTATAATCAGTAATAGCCTTATCAAGAGAGTGAAAAAGATCTTTATAATCTACAATATAGCCATACTCTTTATCATCACCATTTAAACGATTAACACGGCAAATTGCTTGAAAAAGATTGTGATCTGCCATCTTTTTATCGATATAAAGATAGGTTGCTGGGGGTGCATCAAATCCCGTCAAAAGTTTATCAACTACAATGAGAAGTCGCATCTGGCCGGGCTCTTCAATAAACCTCTGTTTTACTACACGTTCAAACTCTTCTACTCTTTTGGCCGCCTCCTCTTCTGACTGACCAAAATATCGAGCTAACATTTCCCGATAGATCTTATATTTAAAGAGATTCTCTGTTTCACCCTCTCCACTCTCCTCCCCTTTAATCGATGTTGCCGTCGGCTGATAACTCGTAATAATGGCTACTTTTTCTGCAAGATCCGTATTACGAACAAATAACTCATAAAGTTGACAGGCTTGATAGACACTGGAGCAGACTAAAATTGCATTTCCTTGCCCATTAACTAAACATGGCTTGGTTATTAGATCAAATGCAATATCATTTACAATTTTACTAAGGCGATCTTTGCTCGATAAAAGATTCTGCATCGTTCCCCAGCGCTTCTTAAGAGCTTGTTTAGCAACATTAGTTAAGCCCTTTGTTTTTGCTTCAAACCAAGCATCTATACGATCAGGCTGTGTTAAGTGTTGATCGATATCACGTGCCTCATAACGGAGATCTAAAATGACACCATCCTTGACTGCTTCATCAAACTTATAGGTATGAATATAACTTCCAAAGACCTCGATTGATTTCTTCTTATCCTTTTTCATTAATGGCGTTCCGGTAAAACCGATAAACATGGCATCTGGTAAGATCAATTTCATCGCTTCATGTAGTTTTCCAGATTGAGTTCTATGACACTCATCCACAAAGACAAAGAGATCACCTTTTGCCTTAAAATCTTGCGGAATCGCATTTTTGATCTCAGTAATAAATTCTTCTGTAGCGATCTCATCTTCAGAAGCATCTATCTGGCGCCCAAATTTATGGATAAGAGAACAGATTAACCAGGGATTGATCTGGTTAAGTGTTGCAATAAGATCGGCTCCACTTTTCGTACGATAGATATCTTCATTAACCCCTTTAAAGACCTTCTCAATCTGCTCATCAAGCTCTGTTCGGTCAGTAATAATCAGTACTCGGCTATTTTCAATATTCTCCTTAATCCATTTGGCAAGCCAAACCATTGTTAAACTTTTCCCAGAGCCTTGCGTATGCCAAATAATGCCGCCCTCTCTCGTCTCAATGCGTTTTTTAGCCGCTTCAACACCAAAGTATTGATTATGCCGGCAAGTCTTTTTAATACCTGCGTCAAAGACAATAAAGTCATGAATAATTTGAAGAAATCGAGACTTATTGCACAAAAGGCTTAGATCTTCATCGAGTCTATTAGAGTGACCATTCCCAGGCGTTTCTTTCCACTCTAAGAAATATTTTTCTGGTGTTTCTATGGTTCCGTAACGCAATCCTTGTGTATTATTCCCCGCCATGACCAACTGAATAGTGGCAAAAAAGTGACGAATAAACTCAGGCTTCTGATTATCTAAATTTTGTCGAATTCCTTCAGATACCAACACGGAAGAGCGTTTCAATTCTAAAACAGCTAAAGCAATCCCATTAACATAAAGAACAATATCGGGGCGCTTGTTATTAACCCCTTTAACAGAGACCTCCTCTGCAATTGCAAAATCATTATTATCTGGATTCTCCCAATCTATTAACCAGATTGTTTGATTTTGCTCCCCTACTGTTTCTCGCTCTTTAACGCCATAACGAAGTAGCTCATAAAATTCTCGATTAGCATCATAGAGCTTTTTCCCCTCTCCCAACGCAGTCGCCTTATCAATCTTTCTAAGCACTCGATTAATTAGCTCATGGGAAACACCACGTCTTGCAAGCCAATTTGAGAGAATTTCCTCTTCAATATTGCGATTATTAGCACGATCATGCCAATTACCTAAATAGCGATAACCTAACTCTTTTTGAAAAAAACTGACGACTTTATCTTGTGTTTCTCTCTCACGACTACCTACATGACTCATACTATTTCTCTTCTCTCTTCCAATGCTCTGAATCTAACCACTTCCGAATGAAATGATCTTTTATGGCTAAATTAAATCTATATTATAAATTATATTTTATCTTTTTTACTCTTTATGACATCTATTATTAGTAATTTTTACTTATTTATAGTTGCTGATATTTTTATACTCTTATATTAACTGGAATAGCTCTAATAACTCCCTTAATTAATAGCTTTATTAAATGCGCTCATTGAGCTTTTCAGAAGATCACACATATCATCTTCATGTTTACCCATCAGCTCAATATATTGCTCCCGATTATTGGGATCTTTCTGTTCGCTGTTGATTAACTTAATCATCCGATAGAGTTTTAAACTCACAATTTTCTGATTATCGATATCTCTCTTATGGTAATGATCAATCTTCGCGCCCGGCAGATCATTGCCAATTTTAGAGTTTTGGTTGCGAGAGATTAAGAAAAGATTCCCAAAACGATCAACAGTGCGGATTGCCGGTTCTTCGTTATTATTCTCCGTCCCCCGTTCTTTACCATTTTCATCTGTAGATTGCTGATCTAAGCGCTTCTCATTTTTGGGATTTTGCGGATAGAAATGCTCAATTGAACCGCCGGCCACCATTGTGTAATCTCGGATAAGCTCTCTATCATCTTGCGCCTCTTGCCAAATAAGGTAATCGAGATAATAGAAGACAAAATGATTCTCAATTCCGAAATAGCTCAACTTATCTAAAGGAATATCTTTTTCAGTCATCGAGGTAGCGACATTCTCATTATTAAAGAGCATATTGCCATAACCCCCTTTCGCCGTTCTATCTTCATCTTTAGCAAGATAACGCCAAAAAGTGTAACGCCGAGCTAAACGCTCCATATAGTCTAAGTAGGCTTGTGCCTTAATCTCTTGAAGCATCTCCCTATCTGATTGCTCATTGACCAAGAAATAGAGTAATCCTGAGAGCCAATGCTTATAATGGGGCGACGGAATAGAGTAGTGAAATGCAGTTTGCAATAGAATCATTCGCTTCACATCTGTCGTTTCAGTCTCTCCGCCGGTAAAAGTATTCACATAGTTTGCACTCGGACTATATTTTTTCAGCGCCCTGATTCCCCACAGATCTTCTTTGCTTGTATCCCGTTTTATGACATAGTGATCAAAGAGATATTTGCATTGAAGTAGCAGATAGGTAAATTGTTTGATCCGTTCAGATATGATCTCATTTTCCAATGCTTTTGATTCCGCTGTTTCCCCCGAGAAAAGATCTTTCTCTAATAGGTACTCATTAAACTGTTGAATTAACTGCTTATCATCAAGCGCCACATCGGGAAGATCATTATCAACTAACGCTAGATCACTTCGATCAAATTGCTTGGGATATAACTTCGTCTGCACAAAGATCCGCAGAACGTGTAGTAGAAAGCTCGAAAATGAGAGTACCACCTGAAAGCGCTCTGGCGTATCTCCTGCGTCATTGCTATTTTTCTCTCTATGATCTTTAGTCGTGATATTTGCAATGAGCGTTTTGATTGTCGGCGCTTCTGTCGCTACTAAATGATGACTTACCTCTGTTTTAGTTGTATCTGCTTTTAAAATCGACTTTAATCCATCATAATCCGTGACCTGCAAACTCTGCCACTCATTCCCAAAGATCGCGCTTCTCGGTTCAGGCTCAAAAGCATATTGTAGGTAGCGCTCCATATTGGCAACGCCATCCCACACTTGACTCAAAATAGGCCGATCCTCTTCCGAGAGTTTAGAGAGTAGATTCGCTTTGATAATTTCGTGTTTTTCTAGCTGTTCCCCGCGATTATTCATCACTTCAAAATAGTGATTGAGATCTGTCCCTTGAGGCACTTCGATACGGGCGATGTGAACAGAGTTGAGTAGATATTGCAAAAAGGCTTCCCTCGCCTCTCTACTTTGCAATTTCCGCTGAAAAGTCTTTTTGATAATATGATAACCGGTTATGATCCCTTGGTTATAATCCTCCGCATCTAACGCCGTAAGATCCCCCCCTTTTTGAATCATCTCTAAAGTCGCAATTGATTTCGGCCGACATTCGAAAGTGAGCTTCGCACTTTGTCGCCAGCTTTGAATATCTAACCCTGTGTTTTCAAAAACTTTTTTGTCCAAACAATTAAAAGCCAATAAGATCAAAGTCAGCGTTGTTAGCCGTTGCTGTCCATCAATCACCTCAAAGATCCCATCATCACGCTGATAGACCACTAACGTCCCGATATAGTATTTTTTCTGATCGCCATTAACATAGCTCTCAATATCTTCGATGAGCTGTTCAATCTCCGCCTCGCGCCAAGCATAATTGCGCTGATACATCGGAATCATATAAGCGGTATTAGGCTCCTTGAATAGCTCGCCGATGCTCAATTCTCTGACGCCATCATTTTTGTTATTGCTCGTCATTATTTTCCTTTTTATAAAAGCCCAATTTCTCAAATAATCCTACAATATCGCTGTGATTTCCCGATATTGTCGGTAGATAGCGCGTCTTCTCCAGTTGGATAAAAACCTCCTGCGGTTCATTCGCCTCTTTGATAAAGGCAAAGAGATTTCGCCCTAAAACATAGTTATCTACAGTAGCTAATTGCACCGCGTGCTGTTGCAGTCGGCAAGCATACGCCCAGATAAAGATCTGCTCAATCGCTTCTGATATTTTGGCTGGACCAAATTTATCGAGATAAGTGATTAATGCGCAATCGAAGATCATCCGCACCCAGCCATCGCCGACTCTATGCCGTTGCCCATAAGTTGCTAGCGTCTGAAGAATATCTACCGCTCGATCGCTGAGTAAACCGTCTAATGATAAATTGTGCTTCTCTTCATCTGAAGTAGTGATATTGAATTGCGATTGAATGACCGGGCTCACAATCGACTTTTGATAATATTCCACCATCTCAAAGAAGCGCCGACCATTGATAATGGCTTGATCGAGTTGAAAGGGGAAATCCATCTTCTGCCCATCAATCTCTCGATCAAATTGTCGATTATAGTGATCAATATAACGGTGCGTTACCTGAAGCGCTTTTGTATAAGGATAATTCGATTTGTGATCTAAATTAATGCCTTTAAAGAGTGCAATTTGGGATTTCGTAAAATAGCGTGCCGGCGCTTGTTGCATCCATCTACGAATACGGAAGAGATAGGTACCAAATAATGTTCTTAATTCATCACTTTCGGCATCTTCTGTCGCTTCCCAATAGGCGATTGATATCGGTTTTAGATTAACCTCGCTATCGGGGAATTCCCGTAGATGAAAAGCTTTGAGTAGATCGTGCGGTGCAAGATCTCGCCCTCGGCTATTTTGAGAATCGAAAAATTGAAACGCTTCTGAGATATCTTGTAACTCAAAGCGCACCACTTGACAGCGATTGAGCAGGAAATCGATCTCTTTCTCCTGCAATCCGCCTTGAGCAATGTAATGATTAATGAGCTGATAATTTTGAGTGATATTCTCCTGAGAAATCGTACTGGGAAAAGCCCAATCTTGAAAAGATGCTTTCTCTGTTAACTCCTTTAGCGTTTCCACTAGATCTGAACGAAGAATTACCGTTTCCGATTTTATCTCATCTTTCCGACTTTCCCTATCTTCTGACGATTTCTCATCGCCTACATAATGCTTTCGAAGTGCCCAAATAATCAGCATTAAGGTCATAATCCGCTGTTGCCCATCGACAATATTGAGGATCATTTTTTCCGTTCCGTCTTCATTCGTTTCAATCTGCCGATGAAACACGATACTCCCAAGGCGATACGGCACTGCTCTATCGCTCTGGGTTTTGATATCGTGCAGAAGCGCGCTCACATTCTCTGCCGTCCATTTGTAAGGGCGCTGATATTGGGGAATCCTTAAATTCTGCTCCTTTAACAGCTCTTGAATCGGGCAGATTGTGTGAGTCATCGCTTTATTACTCATCTTAGATCAACCTCGTCCGACCAGTGAGCAACTCCTGCATCATTCCCTGCTTGATCTTCTCCGTTTTGGTGCGTTTTGCTTCTAACGCTTCAATTTCGGCATCCATATCAGATAGGATTTCGGCAATGGCGGTTTGTTCTTTAAGTGGGGGAATTATTAAAGGACAATTTAAAACATCTTCTCTACGTAAATTTGTTTGTTTTGCTCCATCATCAAAGGCTAAATAATATTTATTTCTATTCAAAATATAAAACAAATATTTTGGAACTATATTTTTAGCAGTCAACGCGCAAATACGCTGATTTAAAGTATAACGATCATTCTCATCAACCAGATAGCATTTAGCAATTGCCCTCCCATTTGGTACATCACTCATTACCATCAAAATATCATCTTTAAATACGGGCTGACGATTTTCTGAAGTGAATTTAATAACCTGCCCTTCTGTCGAAATAAACTTAGAATTAATTAAAATATATTCTCCAGATTCATCAACAGTATCTTCGTGAGCAATTCCATTTTTAAAACTACTCAAATCAAGTAATAACTTAACCTCCCAATCCTCCGGGATCTCGCCTAATTCCGTTATTTTATAACCTTTCAGTGTGCCATCTTCTCGTTGGGCGAATGCCGGCAAGCGCTTTTTGCCGGTCAGTAATTGTTGCATTGTGCCGGTTTTAATCGCGCGCTTCTTCTCGATCAGCTTCTCAAGCGAAACCAATAAACTGTCCACATCAGAAAGCGCTTCGGCAATGGCGGTTTGTTCAGCTTTACTTGTTGGAATGCTAATAATAAAACGTTCAAGATCTTTATTTGTAATCTGATTTATTGTAGCGCCCATTATTTCATTAATCTGATTATGTACTAGAGAAGATTGAAATTGATAAAAGACAAATGAAGAGCTATTAGATCTAAAAACTGACATAAAGGCACCAAAAGCCATCCCCTCAGCATTTTTATCTATCAAAGCACATTTTCCAATTAAGCTTCTACTTCCATTACGAACACAGATAAGAATATCATTTTCCTTAACTATTACTCTGTTAGGGATTTCCGCATTGACATAAACATTATCTTTATAGGCAAGTCTATTATTTTGAATGTTAGAAGACCTTAAAACTAATGTGCCAAAATCTTTAACATCTTGAGGACTATAGGTTAATCCAATAATGGATGATCCTAAATCCCCCAACTTAACAACTTCCCAATCTTCCGGAATAATGCCTACTTCTGTCTGCTGATAACCTGCCGGTACTTTGCCGGCGAGGATTGTTTGCTTCTGTTCGTTTTTCATTACTGCTCCCACGTTAAGCCCATTGCTTTGAGGTGCTCTGTGACTTTTGCCTCAAGGGTTTTCACTTCAAGATCAATCATTGGTAAAGATTCGGCGTAACGCTCTTCTAACTCTTTTACACGATTAGCTAAGCGCTGGGTAATGCGCTCGATCTCGGCGATGATGTTATTGCGTAGTGTTTGTAGCCATTTATCTTCGATGATTAAGGTCTTAATTTCGCTCTCCGTTAATGCGGGATATTTCTTAAATACCGCCAAATCAAGCGCTTCGATCGCTTTTTTTAGATCTGATTTTGCCTTTGTCTCTTGATCAAAATATTTTTTTGCCTCTTTAAGAACCGCTTGCTCTTCAGGATCTGTTGCTATTTTCAGGCGTTGAGTCACCGATGTTTTCGTCACTTTCTCTTTATCCGTCATCGCTTCTGCCAACAATCCCTCTTCGCCGGAATGCTCCTCGATAAAACTCTCAAGCGTCTGCGTGATGGTATCAAGGGCAGATTGTGCCTCCGTTACCGCTTCTTGTTCAGCATTGAAATAGCGCTTAGCAATAAGTGCCGGCGGAATAAGATCGGCTTTGTAATTTTTCTTATTAATTGTCAGATCGGGGGATTCTTTTGACTTTTCCCCCTTCTTCACCACTAATTCCCGTAGACGATTGCCGGCGCTCCAGCCATCTTGCGTTAAGATGTAGAGATCATCCTGCATTGTATCGCTCCAGTAATCCATCAAAAGCTGATAGATATCATACTGATTCAGAAGCTGACGATCGGCATAATGGGCTAAGAGACTTTGACTAATACGATGAATAAAGGCTTTCGGCTGATCACCTACGGCAATGCTCGGCAAATCAGACTCGATCGCCCACGCTTCAAAGGGCGCTAAGCTCTCTTTGGCAAAAGTTTGAAACTCTTCGTGATTGAGAATCGCCTGCTTTACCTCCATCGGCGGAATAATCGCCTCACTATAATCCCCGTCCATCGACTTAAAAAGCTCCCGGCGTAGAGAGGGGAAAAGATCCCAATAGGCAGAGAGTGAATCGATATCACGATTAGGAATCCCGCCATTGAGATGAGCAAAGAGATCGTGCTGATCTTCGGGCTCACTCGAGTCGATATAGCGCGGAATATTGAGGTTATACTCATTCTCGGCAACCTCAGCAAGCGGAACGCGCCGGCTAAATTTCGGCACCTCTAAACCTTGGGTGAAGACATCGACAATTTTCTGCACATCTTGACTGCGAAGACGATTTTTATTGCCATCTTTAATAAATCCACGGCTGGCATCAATCATAAAGATCGAGTCGCGCGATGCTGCACCGGCTTTATCAATCACAATCACACAGGCAGGAATCCCCGTTCCATAAAAGAGGTTTGCCGGCAAACCAATAATGCCTTGAATATAGCCTTGTTTAACAAGATTCTCCCGAATACGCGCTTCGGCATTGCCTCTAAAGAGAACACCATGCGGTAAAATTACGGCTCCTTTACCTGTGCTTTTTAGGCTCTTAAGAATATGGAGTAAAAAAGCATAATCCCCATTTTTTTCTGGGGGAACTCCCCATTCAAAACGTTTGTAAGGGTCATTTGCCGGATTAAGCCCGTTTGTCCAGTTTTTACTTGAGAAAGGTGGGTTTGCCACAGCAAAATCAAACTGCTTTAACTGCCCATTATCCTCTTTCCACTCTGGCTCCGAAAGGGTATTACCCTTCCAGATTTTTGCCGTTGCATTATCATGCAGAATCATATTCATACGCGCTAATGCACTTGTGGCATTATCCATCTCTTGCCCGTAGATGGTTAATCCTCGGGGCGCTTCATCAGCGGCTTTTAAGAGTAGAGAGCCGGAACCGCATGTTGGGTCGTACACAGTCTGATCTTGAGAGGTTCCCTCATTAATCCCAATCACTTTTGCCAAGATCCGCGACACTTCCGCCGGCGTATAGAACTGTCCTTTCGACTTCCCGGACTCTGTCGCAAAATGGCGCATAAGGTATTCATACGCATCCCCAAGAAGATCATCCCCATCGGCACGATTTGAAGAGAGATCAAGCCCTTCAAATATTCCGATCAGTTTAGTTAAACGATCGACCATATCCTGGCCTTTACCTAACTTATCTTCATCATTAAAGTCTGCTACATCAATGACTGTTTTTAGATCATTCTCTTCTGCAATTTTACTGATGATTTTATTGAGTTTATCACCAATCTCTTTATCATTTTTTAAGTGAGAGATATCATCAAAACTCGCACCTTCAGGAATAACAATCATTCCAAACGGATCATTTTTATACTTATCTGATACATACTTCAAAAAGAGCATTGTCAATACATAATCCTTATATTGACTCGCATCCATTCCTCCACGAAGTTCATCACAACTTGCCCATAGGGAGGAGTATAACTCTGTCTTTTTAATCGCCATAAATAACTTGTTTCCTTCTATTTTTTGATCGATAGCCTTATTAAAAATAATTTTAAATAGACCAATTAATCATTAATTTTATTGTTACTGGTTAATATACCTATCGATGAATCTACCTTATGATTTTTTTACCCAAGCAGCTGAAAGCAGATATTGATCATGGGGAATTAATGTCTCCCGTCGCTTTTGGTTAATCGCATCATCTAATACTTCATTAATAGTCGTTTCTAAAGAATAAGGTAAAACTTTTTCCCTATTAATGTGCTCCTGTGACAAGTAGTTCTCTGCCGGCGTTAAGAGCCAATTTGAAAAACTTGGGGGATTAAGTCGAGGACCATCATCAGTTAATGCAAAAGTAATCATATCTTGATGAATACTGGTCCCTTGTAAATTTTGCCATTTTACTATCGCTGTTATCACCGCTTTACCTTCAATGAGATCACTACATACCAAGGCATTCGCCCCACCAAATTCATAAGAGGTTGCTATATCAATAAAATACTTCATCAAAGGATGATTAAGATCCATCACTTCTGTCTTAGGACGTTGCATTTTTACTCGATGATTAATTGTGACTTCGATATTTTGTTTACGTGTTGCTAATTTTTTCATTAAAACATCTGGTAACTTAAGAACCCAAATATCACCGTCATACATCTCTTTAATAATTTCTACGCCAGTATAACGACACATTCCGCGAATAAAGGCACTAATATGATCTAAAGTAATCACAAACTCGCGCTCTAAAGCATTTGCGTCATATTGCGCAACATAACTAAATAATTCTTGTTGCTTTTGAGAGATCACCTTTGCATCTTCAAGTGCCATCGTAAGTTTTTCTTCCGTCTGCTCTTTAGATTCTACGATCGAATGATCAAGAATTTTATCTACCTCTACAAGATCTGCTATATTTCCAAAAATATCGTGCTTTAGACCCTCATCAAATTCATCACTAATTGCACCTAAATCATTCACAACTTGATCAATTTTTTGATATAACAAGCGAACAATATCGTCATCGACAGTACCTTGCGAAAAGATATTAAATATCAATACTTCTTTCATTTGCCCATAACGATAGATACGCCCAATTCTTTGCACTAAGCGCATTGGATTCCAAGGAAGATCGAAATTGACTAAGATATGACAATTATGCTGCAGGTTAATACCCTCTCCCCCCGCTTCTGTTGAGAGAATAAATTGCCCATCACCATTGAATTGAGCAATCGCTTCTTGCCGTTCTTCTAAAGACATGGAGCCATTAATTAAAGAGATACGTTCTCCTCCATAACGTTTCTTAAGAGCGACCTCTAGGTATTTCTGTGTTGATAAGTATTCCGTAAATATTACAAGCTTCTCAGTCGGATTCTCTTGAAGAATAGGATCTACAACTTGTGTTAAAAATCCTTGTAACTTTTGATCATCCGCCCGAACCTTTTCACCAAGGGCTATTAATTGATCTAAATATTCAATCTCACCCTCTATAAACTGTTCCTTAACATCCTTTTCAATATTGACTTGCCGCTCTTCAAACTCGCCGATAAAGCGCTCATCTTCATCATTAATTTCTTCATTTGAACCATAAAGTAGCCGTTCTTGACGTTTTATAAGCGCATTAAGAATTGCAGCAATACTTGAGGCTGCAAGTTTTCGATAAATTGCAATCACAAACCCAATGGCTCGACCAATATTTCCGCCTAACTCTTCACTGCGCTTAGCGCTTTTACGGAGATATTCCTGTAGTTTTCGATCAAAAGTAATCGCATCCTGAGAAACTGGCAGATGAATAGGATAGGTTTTTTGCCCCTTAAAGATTTTACGCCCCTCTAAATCAGTAACCTTTGATTTATTATTTCGATAAACCATCTCTGACAAAATCTCAGGATTACGATTTAAACGATTTATCTCCTCTTTTAACTCAGGTCGTAATAAATTGAGTAATGATTGAAATTGATCAGATTTTCCCTGATGTGGCGTGGCGGTCAACAAAATTAAATTATCAGTATGACGACGTAATAATGCCGCAACATCGAAGCGTCCTGATGAAACATAGCGATTCCCATATTGTGAGCGCGTCAAACGATGTGCCTCATCAAAAATAATCAAATCCCAATAACCTGCACCACTTAATAATGCTCGGCTTTCATCACTTTTTAAGCGATCTATTGAGGCAATTACATGTTCATACATTCGCCATTCTCGTGACTCATTGATTATAAAATCATCACCATAAATACGAAAATCATCAAATGAAAACTTATAATAAAGTTCCTCTTTCCATTGCTTCGTCAATCCTGCCGGCGTCACTAAAAGAATGCGCTTAGCTTCTCCTCGATATTTGAGTGCAGTGATTAACATCCCTGTCTCAATCGTTTTTCCTAACCCTACATCATCAGCAATCATCCAATTGAGATTCCCTGACTGTAAAATATGATGTACAAGATTGATCTGATGAGGCAATGGATCAATATTTAAAGATGATAGAGAGCCAGTATTTTGATTCCAAAGTTGAATTCCATATCCTAAGGTTTTTAATCGAAAATGCTCAGCCTGATTATTTTGATTATTATATTTAACTTTCTCAAAGTTACGAGCGTGATCACGAATCAAACTCAATCGCTCAAAAGGAATCCATAATATTCGGTCGTCATGAAAAAAGTGTACCGCAACAAGATATTGCCCCGCTACATTTTTCTGATCAAGAACGATCCCTTCTTCTAAATTAGAGCGACCAACTCTTCGAGTACTAGCAATGACTCGAAAACCTTTTTCAAAACCTGAGTAATAGGGATATTCTCTCTGCTTTACCCTGATACGGCTAAATTTAGACTTTCCCTCAATAAATTTAAGGGTCATAATTTCATCTAATTTATCAAAATCTTGAACAATAGCTCTCTGCCACTCATTCTTAAAGAAGATATAAATGATGCAATGCTTAACGAGTGGCAATAGCTTTGGGATAGTCATGTTGCTCATATAAATCTAACTCCTGTAGTATATTTAGCTCTCTATTTGGCTCCCAAAAGTAACAATTACTCTCACCAGAAATTTCTTCAAACCAACTGTTATATCCTCTTAACCGTGGTTCCATCTCTTTTTCTTTATACTCAGCCATTCGGACAATTTCTTTTAAAAAATCTTGGAAAACTGTGTAATCCACCGCCCTGGATATCCGTTTTCTAGGCCGAATAATATAAATTTGGTACCAATAGTGATAAAGACTTAGTAAAAATTCTTCTATTAATACTTCATCGCTTAGAAAAGAAAGGTTTTGAATAAAGCGTGCCGCAACTTTCCAACTTAAATTTTTATGATTGTGTTCAATATTAATAATTTCTTTTGTTTTTCGGCTTAATATTGCAACTGACCAAAAACAATGATTATCCATCCAAATCTGCTTGAGGGCATAGATTAGCTCTAGCTCATAGGGTGTCACATTATATATAGTAATTAATTCGGCAAGCACCTTCTCTTGTGCAGGACTACGTCGAACAATATACCCCTCTTTCAATACATGACGGTTACCCACGCCCCAAAAAATATTCTCCAAAATGGGATAATAAGCCTCCGAGCAATCAATATTATCAATAAATTGATCTACTAATTGAGCGATCCTGAGCTCCGGCGTCACATTTCGCTCAATCCACCAATCGTTTTTTTCTTCTACGGCCACATCTTCATCAAGATCATCCCAAGCTGAGGAGAGAAAATTATCATAAGAATCAAATTGCTCCTCTAATAACCTGTCTATCTCACACTGCTGTATGTCACTGTTCAAATGATTGTCATAGACTTGTGGCGATTCATCTCCTAAATTTAATTCAGTTAATTCATCAGCATAAACTTCTAGCTCAGCATCATCAAAATCTAAGTCCTTTGCCTCATCACTTTCATCATAAAATGAAAGATCATCGACTTGACCTACACCAATAGAAGTTCTCGATTCTTCCTCTACTTCTTCTACTTCTTCTACTTCAATAAACGTATCATGTTTACTTATTGTTAAGTCCCCTGGAAATTTATCAGATTGAATGACAATCTCCTCTTCAATAAATCGGGAGGATTGTAAGGTATCTTTTTCTTCAAAATCAAAACTTACACTAGCAACAGCATCTGTAGTTAGACTACTTGCCTTGTCTTCAACATTATTTTTTATTTCCGTAGTATTTGATAAGTTGTAACTGAATTTATCTGAGACGACTTTTTCAGGACTAACTAACTCTTCTCCTCCTTCAAGTGTTGCTAAAATATCATCTAATTCATCTAAAAATTGATCTTGTTCGCTATCAGCAACCTCAGAGTTTCGCAAAGATATATTATCTACATTGGCGTTGTTGTCATCTTTCTCTTGAGCATCTGAACAAGAGCTCTCCAAATTCTGTACAAGTAAATCTTCTGAACTCACAGATAATTCTTTTGATGAATCTTTTTTAGAGAATTTACTATTATTATCATGATTAGAGAATGTTTTTCCCTTATCAGTCTGAATCGGATCCTGTCTATTAAATTTTCCCCAAAAACGCTTCAAAAATTTCCGCATAACTCCATTCCATCAAAATCAATAATGACTATCGTAGTCGCTTTACAAAAAACTAAAGTGTCTTTCATCAATTTACAGTTCAATTAATAAATTTTAATGGTGACTTTCTCGAATATAAGTCGTGATAAACTTATTATCTTCTGTAATAACAATAGTCCCACCTTTATCCCGAATCTTTTTTGCGACTCTTAATTCATTTTCAAGATGCTCAATCATTCGATCTATATTTTTACGATCTAGAACCCAACGATCGCCATCAACCCTTCCATAATCTAAGGTGAAATCAACCATTTTTCGTGTTACTCCTCGCTGACTTAATCTGTGCTTAAAGTGTTGTGTCTGTTGCATACTATCCTCCTATTTTTATCTCTTCTAATTTTTCAAGCACTTAAGGTATTGATCTGCTTGTTAAAAAATATCAAAATCCCCATCAACCCCTTTATTTCCCTACTCTGCATATTTTAATGCCCTTTATTTTTGATAAAGTAGGGGATTTTCTTAATAAAATCTTGCTGCTTTCTCTGTTGATCCTCAAACATTTTCTCAAGTTGCTTGAGCTCTTTTTCAATATTTAAAGTTTCTATCTCTAACTCCTCACTAAAGTATTGATTACTATCTAAGTTATATTCCTGTTTAACAATCTCTAGTAGTTCGACATCCTTCACAAAATCATATTGCCCAACTTTTTTACGCTCTATTAGAGAGACAATCTCCTCAACCGCTTCCTCTGTAAAGTAGGTTTTACCGAGCTTACCTTTTCTCCCAAACTCCCGAGTATCAATCAAACGAATGGTTGCACTCTCTTTAGATTTATTTAAGATTAAAATGTTAGTATTAATTCCTGTGTAATTTAGTAACCCTTGAGGGAGATAGATAATCGTTTCAATCCAATTTCGATCTATCAATGCCTGTCGTAAAGCTTGATCATAACCTCCACGGAAAAACCAACCCGGAGGCAGTTGTAAAATAACTCGTCCTTCCTCTTTAACGTGATAGAGACTCTCCTGAATCCATAAACTATCACCTCGACTAGAGGGTACTTTTCCAGTAATTAATAAGTAAGGTTTTTCATCATAATTTATTCCTGGTTTTAACCTCATTGATAACGGAGGTTGTGATACAACGATATCTGCCTGATAAGAACTCTCTTCAGTAAGAAGAGCATCTTCAATCTGAATATCGCCTTCTCTTCCTAACATTGTAAAGAGCAGTCTGCTTAAGTATGCGATATGTGCCATGATCTCTTTACCGATGAAACTCTCTGGATTTAAGAGATAGAGCAACCTTCCTAGCCCCATAGCGCCATCATAAACTAGACCCTCACCATACAATTTTGCAATCTCACTCATAAGTTGCGATGAAGATCCTGGATCAACTGATTCAAATTGCTCTTTAATATCTGCTGCAAAGATCCATTCTGCAACCACGACAGAAAACTGCTCCTTAGATTTCCCGAAATCCTCATAGAGCTTTAAGTAGAAAGAGAATATTTCTCCTAATTTCAATCGCCGATAATTCTCTTTATCGAAATATTTCTCTAACTCATGCTGCATAAATGCTTCAAAAAAGTGACTCTGTAGAGCTTTTTCACCTCTTTGAGTTGCACTAATTGTAGCTTCTGGATTACTCCAAAATAGATAGGCTGTAACTACCATCACCTCAATAATAGAGTCTTGCTCAACATGACTGCGCAAACTATCAGTTACACTATAAAACTTCGATCTATATTTCATTATTACTCCTCCACTAAGTTACTAATAACGGCATTAAAGACTCGCTGTTGCTGGGTATATAACGCCAAGATAGATTCCAATGCCGCTATATTTTTATAGAAAAGAGTGTTTAATGCGGATTGCTTCTCTTGAGATAGATAAGGAATATTAAAATCCTTCAATTTACCTACTGGAATATTTCTTAAAGATGCACCTACAGCAATGTGATTCAACTGTTGTTGCCCTATAAAGCTATTGAGATAAGCAACAATTACTTCTGCAGATTGCTCTGGATTTACCTTGATCACTAAAAAATTAGGCGATGGAAGTAGATCAAAGCGTAGATCCTCTTCTCTTACTATAGCTGCTCTAAAGTGGGCGCCTCGAGATATAAAGACAATATCTCCGGCCTCTAGCTTCTTCTCTAAAAATGTCTTCTCTTCTACAAATACCTTCTTTATATTTTTTTCATCTCCTCCTTCTTCTAAAAACAAAATCCCTAATTCTGAAACATTATTGCCGGTTAACAGCACAACCTCTTTATCATAAAGATCGACTTTTAAATCTTCAGATCGAATAACACCAGCTGATGCGACTAATGCAATCTCTTTTAACGCTCTCTTCTCTACCACAATAAACCTCCTTTTAATCTCAATAACTTTTAGCTTCTTGGGGGCACTTACTTTTCTCATCAGCCCTCCGATGATGCTTATATTACATATTTCATAATTTAAAGTCAAATCGTTTTTTCATTACGATTTAAGTATTAGTGGAAAACAATGTCGATTATCGAGTTATTTTAACGATAGAATCGACACAAAACAGCTTCCAAAGAAAGTTAACTTATTGTTAATTCAATAGGGTATTGACTCACGCCTACTTATTTTCGAAATAAAAAAAGATCTCACCAATAGATGAGATCTCTTCTAAAAAATTTTTTAGACTCTTTCTACATTGATATATATACCCCCTACTGCGAAAATCTCTGTGCGATCATGACACCTGTTAGAGAGACGGCGCCACCGATATAGTGATAGCTCTCTAGAGATTCATGCAGTACAACAATGGAGATCAGTGCTGTTAATAGCGGTGAAAGATTCATAAAGAGTGCTGTCTTATTAGGGCCAAGAAAAGCGACTCCTTTAATCCATAAAAAGGGAGCGATAATAGAGGCGGGAATGCCGGCAAAGAGAATCAAACCGATATTATCAGATGTGATTGCCCGATCAGCCGCTAGCCAGAAGAGTGGGAGAAGAAGAATCATCCCAAAGATGATCTGCCAATAGAGAGATTGCCAAACAGAGAGGCGAATCTGCCACTTTTTCGTCAAGACACCATAGAGCGCATAGGCAGAAGCGGCAACTAACATCATCAACTCCCCTTGCCCTACGCCTACTTCAAAGAGAATTCCCGGCATACCACCACTAATCAGCCAGATAATCCCGAAAAAGGAGAGCGCACTACCGATAATTAAACCCAATGTGATCGGTGTTTTAAGGATAAATAGGCTCAAAATAATAGTTAAGAGCGGAATGAGAGAGATAAAGATACCGATCATCGTCGCGCTAATGGTATAGGCGGCATAGTAAGCAAGACATTGATAGAGTGCCATTCCTAAAAGCCCTAAAAATGCCAACTTAGCAAGATAAGGGCGAATTGTATCCCACTCTTTAATGCTCTTTTTAAGGCAGAAAGGGGTTAAGATTAAAAAGGCAAAGAACCATCGGTAAAATGAGATAGTCTCTGGCTCGACAACTCCCGTCGATAATTTGTTGACAACAGCATTCATCGCCCAAATTAAGACGGCTAAAAGGGGATAGAACATCGCTGCAAATTGCATAGTGATAACTCCTAGATTGAGTAGATATTGTGAGTAGATATTAATTGAGTAGCTTATAAGTGAATAAGTTGTAAGAAAATCACTTGAGGGATAGTATAGTCTTGTCTGATATGAGGGATATAATGGAAATCGGACAATCCTCCTCACTATTCAGACAATCTCCCCCAACTTCTCTCTAATAGGAGCTTTTAATGGTACAGCAACTTCCTCTGCAATCATTTCAACATCACCCTAAGCGCCTTATTATGCTAGCGGATGAACATATCAATGAAGCGACAGAATATTTAAGCCATTCCCACTCTTGGGGACAGATGATTTTAGTTAATGATGGTGTGATCACCTTAGAGATTGCTCAAGAACGCTTTATTGCCCCGCCGGGATTTGCTATCTGGATTCCACCACTCTGCTCTCATAGCTGTTATAGTCGCGCTGAAGCACGCTTTCGCTCAGTCAATATCTGTGAAGCAGAGGCGAAAAAGCTTCCACAAACCCCATCGCTCCTACAGCTGAGCGCTATCGCATCGAGTATCATTGATGAGCTCTTTGCAAAAGAGATCTATCTGCCTGAAAGTGATCGTGATTATCGCCGAAGCCTTGTCTTTATCGATGAGCTTGAAGAGGCAATGGTCGGCCATACTTATCTCCCCTTCTCTCATCATCGCTATTTAATGCCCATTTTAAGTGCCTTAGAAGCCAATCCGGCACTGCGATTAACGCTTAAAGAGTGGGCGGAGCGAGTCTATACAACCGAGCGAACGCTCGCACGCTACTTTCAAAAAGAATTAGGGATGAGCTTTAGTGAATGGTCTGCGCGTCTTCGTTTTATCCATGGTTCAGCACTTTTAGAGAAAGGTTATAGCGTTGAGGAGAGTGCATTTAGGCTCGGATATCGCTCTACCTCTAGCTTTATTACCCTCTTTCTTAAAATGACCGGTATGACACCTGATCGTTACCGGCAGATCCATCTTCGCTCAGCATAAAAAAAGAGTGACCTCTCGATCACTCTCTTATCGCGCGATACTATAAGCGATATTATAAATTTTAACTTCTCATCAAAAGTCTCTATTTTAGATTCGCTTCGGCATTCTAAAACGTCTCACTTTCTTCGGCGCTTCACCATCTTCATAATATTCAATGGTATAACCCGTTAAGGCATAAGCGATTGCAATCACCGGACTTAAGAGACAAAGAAAGGTATAAGGAAGATAATCGAATGTCGCAACGCCCAGTGTGGTCGCCATAAAAGCACCACAAGTATTCCAAGGAATAAGCGGTGAGGTCATCGTTCCGGAATCTTCCAATGTACGAGAGAGAACTTTTCCCTTAATCCCACGCTTACGATACTCCTCTGCATACATTCTACCCGGCACAATGATCGACATATATTGATCACATCCGACAATATTGCCCGTAATACAGGTTGTTACTGTGGCAATAATCAGACTCTTTGTTGTCTTTGCTAAACGAACAATAGAGGCAACGATAGTCTGGAAGATGCCGGTAAACTCTAAAATCCCCCCAAAACACATTGCGATAATCACAAGCGATACTGTCGAGAAGACCGAGACAATCCCGCCATTATTAAGAAGTTCATTGAGCGTCTCATTATCTGTGGTGATACTGTAACCATCATAGAGCGCATTCATCACCATGCTAGGATCAGCATTCTGCACAAAGAGCGCGCAGAGCACGCCCAAAATAGAGCCGATCATCAGCCCTGGAAATGCCGGTATACGGAAGATCATCACAATAATGATCGATGCCGGCACAAGTAGAAGCCAAGGGGAAATCACAAAGAGCTCTTTAAGATCTTCTCGTAGAGTGAAGTTTGTCGCTGCTGTATCAGTTAAATCTGCGGTTGCACTAAAGCCTAAAATCGTAAAAAGGATCAGAGAGATAATCAATGCCGGAATGGTGGTATAGAGCATATAGCGGATATGTTCAAAGAGATCGACCCCTACGATTCCTGGCGCTAAGTTGGTCGACTCAGAAAGCGGGGAGATCTTATCGCCAAAGTAAGCGCCGGAAATTACTGCTCCTGCAACCATCTCTGGAGGAATTCCTAAACCAAAGCCGATCCCCATAATCGCAATCCCTATTGTTCCAGCGGCAGTCCAAGCATTTCCCGATGCGATTGAGATAATGCAGCAGATGGCACATGCAGCAACTAGAAAATAGGCAGGATTAAGAAGATTGAGTCCATAATAGATCAAGGTCGGAACAATGCCGCCGGCAATCCAAGAGGCGATAATGGTACCGATCACAATCAGAATTACAATCGCTTGTAGCGCAAGACGAACGGCATCTAACATTCCCGTTTCGATCGCTTTCCACTTAAAACCTAAGCGCATTGCGACAATAATCGCTACACAGACACTCAATAAGAGGGGTATATGGGGGCTAACATCCCATAGACCGATCCCGATCACAAGGGAGAACATCATAAATATTATGGGAATAAATGCTTCAATAATCGTGGGTTTTCTTGTTGAAATCGCTTCAACTGGCGATACTTCAATAGTCATTTTTATTATTTCCTCAATAAGGTGCAAGAGGAGAAAATCTATCCATCATTCTTAATAGTCGCTGATTGAGACATCAGTATTCAAATATCAATAAAAGAGTGATTATAAAATCTGAAGGATAGGGCCCAAAGTATTGACGCTGTTGCAACGGTACTCAAATAAAAGGCCTACTTACGCAAATGAAATAAACGGACTAAAAAAAGATGGGCTGTGCAGTAAGTGAAGTGATAAACGAATCAAAAAATCATATTATGTTGCAGTCAATGGCGAGAAGTCTATCACATATTATCCCCAAAGATCTATTTTTATCCCGCGATTTTCCCGATTAATCATTACAGTAATAGTAGATCGTGATAATATTAGAGACTTTCAGTAATAAATTTGGAGCATCAATCGATTTGATAGGCTTGATAGATTTGATAAATTCGGTAGATTCTTATCAGCGCTTATCAGCACTTATCAATTCATATTAGCCGATTGGCTGATCGATGCTGATCGAGACACATGATCAATATATGTGATCATATAGTAATGAGCAATATCAACTAACAGGTCAAACTTATGTTGTAGACCGATGAGGAAGAAGATGAAAGTAGATAAATCGCCTTCAGTTGTGGGTGGCGCAATGATCGCTGCAGGAACCATGATTGGAGCCGGAATGTTAAGCTTACCGATCGCATCTGCTGGGATGTGGTTTGGTTGGACAGTCATGATAATGCTCTTGACTGTTTTTTTTATGTATATTACTGCGGAGCAGATCTTAGAGGTCAATTTAGGTTATCGACCGGGGGCTAGCTTTGATACTTTAGTTAAAGATAATTTAGGCGGTCTTTGGCGCTTTGTAAATGGTTTCTCTGTCGCCTTTGTTCTCTATATTCTTCTCTATGCTTATGTCGTCGGTTCTGGTTCTGTGATCAGTAATACCATCGGTCACAATTTCGATATTGCGATTCCACGCTATCAATCCTCACTGATTTTCGCCCTGCTCTTCACCGGCATCGTTTGGTGGAGCACAAAAGCGGTTGATCGTATCTCAACCATCTTAATGATCGGTATGTTTTTGACCCTTTTCGCCGCAGTGACTGGTCTTTTAGGCAAGATCGAGATTCCCTATCTCTTTGAGCCAAGTGGTGAATCTCGTTATGCCATCTATGCTTTTGCCAGCCTGCCCTTCTTCTTAACCTCCTTCTGCTTCCATGCCAGCGTTCCTAGCTTTGTAAAATATTATGGAATTGAGGGGAAAAAGATCAAAAAAGCGATTGCGTGGGGAATGTCCATCACCTTTATCTTCTATCTTGCTTGGATGGTCGCTATTATGGGAAGTATTGAGCGTGAAAGCTTCCTCTCTGTGGGAAGTGACCAAGTTGCATGGCTACTCGATGAGGTTAATGCTTCACCTTTTGCCGGCTTAGCGCTCCGTTTCTTTGCGTTCTTTGCAGTTGTGACCTCATTTTTAGGCGCAGGATTGGGTCTTTTCGACTATATTGCTGACCTCTTTAAGATTAATGATGGTCATAAAGGTCGCTTTTTAACAGCATTGATCACCTTCTTACCTCCTACAATTTTAGGAATGCTCTTTCCAAATGGATTTGTATTAGCGATCGGGTTTGCAGGTCTCTTTGCTGCGATCTGGTCTGTTATTGTACCGGCCGCAATGGTGATCAATTATCGGAAAAAAGCAGAAAAGAGTGGGCAAAAACCGGCTGTCTCATTTCGTGCTTTTGGTGGTAAAGTGATGCCCTACATCATCATTCTCTACGGTTTAGTGGCAATTGTCTCCCATCTATTGGTGGAAGTCTTCAATGTCTCTGCACTTAACTTTTTCAAATAATACTTTTCAAATAATACAATAACCCAATCGGCGCGCAATGCGCCGATCTTGGGATGAAGTCTTAATCATTTAAATAGTGATTTTTCCCGGCATTAAAGATGCCAATCGGCGGACATTCAATGGCAATAAGCAAGAATGAGTCAGCTCCCGCTGCTTCAATAACTCTCTTAAGAATTGATTATTACAATAAAAAGAAAAAGGATCTAAATAGAGGATTTACTCCATTTTAGATCCTTTTTGTTATGCATTTTTTAATGCGCTTACGCTCGATAATCGATGCTATTAAAGAGGAGAGACGTTGATATTACGACCACTTCCTACCATTCTTACACGCTGACCTGGGCGGAAAAGGCTCTTATCTTGCTTTTGTACCACCGCAATTGTTTGTCCGCTATCGGTTTTGATATCGAGCTCAACACCTTGAACTTTATCCATCTGTTGCTCAACTTTATTTCCTGCGATTCCACCTGCAACGGCACCCACAGCGGTTGTAATATTACGACCACGACCGCCACCCATTGCATTACCAAGAACACCTCCTAAGACTGCACCAGAGACGGTTCCTAATGATGAACCTTCCGCTTGAATCGTTACAGGACGAACTGCAACAACTGTACCATAGGAGACTGATTGAACTGTTTTCGCCTGGTTTCCTGTATAGACATCACCCGAATATAGACTTGAGTTTGTACAACCAGCAAGCGTCAATACTGCAAGTCCAATCATTGTTAATTTCTTCATTTTAAGCCTCTTATATAATAAAAGTGATAATAGCAGAAGGTTAAATTCCCTATCGATCTCTCTTGCAACTTCTTAAAACTTATTCTCTATCAGCCACTCTTAAGCAACTTTTCAGGGAATCTCCGAGATGATCGTTCTCTCCATTATCCGATATAGATCCTATAAACCCCATTATTATAATAGATAACCCCATATCTACAAACAGATAATCTCATCTCAAGCTAAATTGCCTCTTCTAACGCCCTAAACTCCTGCTCTGATAATTGCTCACAATGCTCACCACTAATATCGACAACTCGTGCAAAGCGAGGAATCTTCCGATCAGTAAAGCCATTGTGGCGATAACGAATCCACTGCCCAATCTCTGGTGGTGATTGCCGATCGTGATCCTTCAAACCGGAGCCGATTTTGAAATACTTCGTCTCCCCTTCAATAACATTTTTAACGCGCAAAGCACCTACCATACCCCGATACTTACCCTTCCCTGGAGTGTAACCGATTACCATCGCACAATCTTCTTCCACCTTTTTCATCTTCAGCAGCTGACCGTGACGAATATAGGGTTGATAAAAAGCATCTTGATGATGGAGCATCAATCCCTCTCCCCCTAGCGAAACGACCCTATCTAGCTCTCTTTTAAGTGCTCTTTTAGAGTTCACTCGTATTTGAGGAATCATTGTGATATGGGGATTTTTCTCCGCTAAAAGAGGGAGATATTGCGCCATCTTGGCAACGCGATCACGAAAGGGGCCTCGCTCTGCCGGCAGATCAAAAATCTGATAAGTCACCCTATTCCAGAGCGGATCATCCCGATCGGCACGCGCGATCAAGGCGGAGATCTCTTGGAAGGTTTCTCGCCCTAGCCACAATTCCCCATCTAAAGGGGTATCTCCAAGATGCTCTGTAAACCATTTTGGTGCAACGATCTCATACCCTTGCCGGGAGAGAAGTTGCTCCCCATCCCAATAGCCGCGAACACCATCGAGCTTTTCACTCACAAAATATTCCTGCACAATAATCTCATCTAATATAGCAGGGGTTAAACTCTTTCCATGCTGCAACGGAACGGCATTTGCCGGCACGATGATCAACAGTAATAGGAAAAGCTGTAAAATAGGGGATGAAAAGTGCCAAAAAAATCTCTGCCAATAGCGCTGAAATGGTAAGCGCTGATTCAACAAAGAATGATTCAACCCTAAATTTAATTCTAATCCGGTGAACTCTAATCTGGTCTCTATCTGTTGCATAAGACGCCTCTATACTTCGTTAAACTGAATAAAAAGTATAAAGTTAGTCTATGTCTGCCAAATTGTGTCTTCTGTTGCCTTATCGACTGATCAAAACGGAGATAGCAGAAAAAGAAAAGTGACCGAAAACATAAAAGTCAGGAGCGGTGATGGTGGCGCCGTATCATCCGTATCATCCGTATCATCCGTATCATCCGTATCATCCGTATCATCCGTATCATCCGTGTTTATTATTGCTACTATGCCACCGGCGTAAAGTAGTCGATAATCAACTGTAGATTACGATTTCCTCGCCACTCATTAATGTCGAGCTTAAATGCACAATGAATCTCCCCAACATGATCCACTAATTGATGCGCTTGGAAGAAGGCCATTGCTTCAAAAGACTCCCCATTTCCCGGCGCTCTTAGCGTAAATTTTAAGTGAGTACCTTTGAGAATACGATAATCGAGCACTTCAAAGCGATCATCAAAGATCGGTTCGGGAAATTGCTGTCCCCATGGGAATGCTAACTTAATCTCATCGGCAAATTGCAGATTGAAAGCCGTAGGTGGTAGTGGTCCATCACTGTAAATCTTTTGACTCAAAAGCGCCTCTTGATCCTCTCCATTTTGCGCTAAAAAGCGCTCGATCTCCTCTTCCATCGCCTTCTGGAAATGGGGAATATTCTCCTCCATTAAAGAGAGACCTGCGGCCATCGCATGCCCCCCAAAAGTAACAATCAAGCCAGGATTATCTCGCGCAACATTGCTCATCAGATCTCGAAGATGAATGCCCCGAATAGAGCGCCCTGATCCTTTGACTAATCCCTCATTATCATAAGCGAAGATAAAGGTGGGACGGTAATATTGCTCTTTAATACGAGAAGCAACTATCCCGGTGATTCCTTGATGCCAAGATTGATCATAGAGACAGATCGAAAGTGGCAATGTTTGATCATCTAACGAGATCTCATTGAGGATAAAATCAGCCGTTTCACGCATCTCCTGCTCGATCCGCTTACGCTCCTCATTCATACTAAAGAGCTCCTGCGCAATGGCTCGAGCCTCTTCTGGGCTTTCGGTTAGAAGAAGCTCAATTCCTACCTGCATATTATCGAGTCGACCTGCAGCATTGAGTAGCGGCGCAATTCCAAACCCAATATCACTGGTTGAAAGGCGCGCTTGATTGCGACTAGAGACCTCAATTAACGCCGCAATGCCGGGAATAGTAATCCCTTGGCGCATTCTTAAGAGCCCCTGCTGAGCAATTTTACGATTATTAGCATCAAGTGGCACTAGGTCTGCAACGGTTCCCAGCGCAACAATATCGAGATATTTCCCCATTTTAGGGGCTGGATTCTCCCCAAAATATCCGATCTTTTGCAATCTTGCACGAACACTAGAGAGAAGATAAAAGATCACCCCAACCCCGGCTAATGCTTTACTCGGGAATTGATCTCCCACTAAATTGGGATTCACAATAGCATTGGCATTAGGAAGTGTCTCGGGTGGTAGATGGTGATCGGTCACAATAACATCGATCCCCGCTTCACGCGCAAGAGCAACGCCATCAATATTAGAGATTCCATTATCCACCGTAATGAGTAGATCGGGAGGATTACGTAAAATCTTACGCACTAGAGGTGTTGAAAGTCCATAACCATCTAAGATGCGGTGCGGCACTGTATAGCGGACATGATGACATCCAAACTCCCGCAAAATTCTAACCGCTAAGGCGATACTTGTTGCACCATCAACATCATAATCACCCACAATTAAGATCTCTTTCTGCTCTAAAATCGCATCGACAACAATCGCTGTTGCCTCTTCTATATTACTCAAGCTTTCAAAAGAGTGGAGCCCACGAAGGGAGAGATCGAGCTCTGCCGGATCATCAATGGCTCTCTTTTTTAAGATCTCTTGGAGAAAGGAGGAGTGTTGCGGGGCAATATGGGAATGTTGGGGGGTTCTACGAATAATCTTCATGCGTTCTTTGGTCTTTAACCAATCAATACCTTAATTAACTTAATTAATATTTAATATTTAACGTTATTACTATTACTGATACTTCTAATGCTTCTGATATCGGGCTCTATTATGCCTTTTCTATCAAGAAGATAAAGAGACCATCCCGCTTCTCAAAAGAGAGAAGTTGATGCTCTGTTCGTGCTAAATAGGCTTTAAAATCGATCTCTGCATGGGGATCTGTTGCATAGACTTCTAGTCGATCCCCCTTCTCGGCACGCATCAATGCTTGCTTTGTCTTTAAGATCGGCATGGGACAGTTTAATCCTTTCAGATCGAGCTGAATAACTGCTTTATCATGACACTCACTCATTATTAATCCTCTACTTTTAACGCGCTTAGTAATTTAACTCACTTAACTCACTTGTAAACGAGCCTTATAAAGTTCTCTTATAGACTCATTGATGCTACTCATCGGCATTTATCATTGATATTGATCATCGATATTGATCACCGATTGCTAGCGATGCTTCTAACTTTATGCTTCTAAATTGAAATTAAAGATTGCCGTTGGAAAAGTATAAGCCATCACAATCGCATCTTCCCGTCCATTGATATTACAAGGATAGTAACCTTTCCGCAGACCGACTTGATTAAATCCGATCCGATCATAGAGCCGGCGCGCAGGTTCATTCCCGGCACGGACCTCTAAAAAGAGCGTTGCCAACTTCTCTTTCTCCCCTAATTTTAAGATCGCATCGAGGAGATAGTATCCTAATCGCTTTCCATGATATTGCGGATCAACTGTAATGTGGAGCAGATGCCCTTCATCTAATACAATAGAGACAAAGGCATAACCGATCACGATCTCTTCATCAAGAAGAAGTTTTAAACGAATTACCTTCTGCTGAAAGACGGCAAGTAACTGCTCTCTACTCCAAGGTACAGGATAGGCTCTCTGCTCAATTTCAACAATACTCTCTAAATCTTCTACTGTTGCCGGCACAATTGAGAGCCTTGCAAATAGTGCTGCAATCTCCTCTTCTCTTCTCTTTTCCATCTCTCCTCCCTAATAAAAGATACCTCTCATGAGTATCTTGATCTTTACTGCATCTTGAAACTCTGAACACCCATTGTCGGAACGATTCTATTTATCAATGCTCCTCACAAAAAGAGTCCTATCCCTCATCTATAACAAAGTCATTAAAAGTCATTAAAAGCCGTTAAAACCATTATTTATAGAATAGTAATAGATTGAATCGTAATAGCATACCGCTTAAGCAAGATATTGCCGGCGTAAAAATTTCACATCTTGCCAAAAGTTCGCTTTTAAACGGGAATTTCGCGCATAAACTTTAGGCGAATGGGAGATCACTGCCGGAATAGTAACCCCGTCAAAGGTTAATTGATGGGGTGTTAAACGGAGTGACCCAAAGGGGAGCTCGCTCTGGAGAAGAAATTTAACGCAATTTCGTCCTAGAAGAAAGATTACCTTCGGCTGTAACGCTAAAATCTCCTGCCGTAAGATAGCATAGCAGGCATGCCACTCACTCTCTTCCACATCACGTAATTCAGGCGGCCGACACTTAATAAAGGGAGTAATATAGAGCTCTTCAACCTTAAAACCAACGCGATTCAATGCCTGATAGAAGAAGGACTCATCTGCGCGATCTAAGACTAACCCCTGATACATCTCCTCTTTTAGGGGGATATCCGTAATCACCATCACTGGCGCATCAGGATATTGTCGCGGTAATGTTGCTTGATGCCGTGACTGAGAAAATTCACACCCTCGACACTGCTGAATACTTTCGGCAAATTGTGGCGAATAGATAGAGGAATCTGTCGGAAACTGATAGGGAGTAGGGGTAAATGGTCCTCTCACTGCGATCTTCTCCGGCGCTCTTGGTGCAACCTCTACCTGAAAAGATTGTTGTGGCGCAACACGCTCTTTTAAAACATTGAGATCAGCCGGATTTTGTACCGTTTCCTGTAGCGCTACTCCCTCCCTCTGTGAGACTTGGGGCGATAACGACTCCGATAATGATTCCGATAATGATTTCGATAATGATTCAGTTATTAGAGGCTGCTCTACCTCACCGGAATGTGACGCCGGCGCCTTATCAACAAGATGTGCCCCTGCCATTCCCGCCGCAGATCTCTGATCAGGCGTTTTTCCAGAAGGCCGTTCATCAAAGAGAGAAGCCATCTGATCTTGTAAGCGTATACGCCCCTCTTTCGGCTCTCGCACTAATGGGGCGCTATTTCCACTTTGTGGTGCTTTTTCCTGCTGAAGATGCGCTTGAATTATAGGGAGATCCTCCTGCTTACACCAGGCTTGAATTCCCAACAGCTTCAGATATTCAGCTTGTCTGGTATCCATCTCTCCTACTCCCTATCAAAAAAGAGATGAGGCCTTATCGACCGACCTCATCTGACCCATTAAAATTTTAATAACCTATAAAACAGCATTAGATAATCACAGCGTTAGATAATCGATAATATATAGGCAGATGTCCCATTATCTAAATTATCTAGTTGACCAATCAACTAATCGACTAACCGGTCAGTCGGTCAATCGGCTAATAACTCTAACGTTGTCTTGCTGCTTTTGGCTGGCTCTTGAGTTGTTTTCTCTTACGAAAACGGAAAATTCCATAAACAGGCCCCGATAATCCATAGAGTAATAATACAATAAAGATCGACTCCCCTGGGAAGCGTACCACACAGACCGCTAAGATTCCTAAAGCTAAAACAAGTAGAACCCAAAAGAAAAAAGGAACGGGATTTTGAAAACGGAGATCTTTAAAGCTAAAGAACTTAATATTGGTCACCATCATCAAGCCGGCATAGAGCGTCAATGCTAAAGCGGCATAATCTTTCCATGGTGTCTCTAAACCCACATTTTCTCCAAACCAGACAAGCCCGACCACTATTGCCGCAGCTGTTGGGCTTGGCATTCCCACAAAGAAACGCTTATCCACCTTACCAATCTGCACATTAAAGCGTGCTAAGCGAAGAGCGGCACAAGCAAGATAGATATAGGCCACAAACCAAGAGATTCCACCAATAATATTGAAGTGGCTCTCTTTTAATGCCCAAAGATAGATAATCAGTGCCGGCGCAATTCCAAAGGAGATCAGATCTGATAAAGAATCATATTGCTCGCCAAATGCACTAGAACTATTGGTCATTCTGGCAACGCGACCATCTAAACCGTCGAAGATCATCGCAATAAAGACCAAGATAGCTGCTTGCGTGAAGGTTTGGGGCGAATCTCCCGTATGAGCACCATAATAGGCATCTAATGCCATTAAAATTGCAGAGAAACCGCAGAGCATCGAAGCAGTGGTAATCAAGTTAGGTAATACATAGATCGCATTGCTCTTTTTATGAGGCGCTTTGTTACTCTCTTTCTGTTCAATCATTTTTATCAACACCTAAAATAAGTAGGACGATATTATAGCACCCCTCACTATTTAATTAAGTGTAAGTTGCAGGGAAGTTGTCTATTATCTATTGCTATTGTCTATTGGCTATTATCTATTTCTTAAAATAACCAAAGATAACCAAAGAAAAGTAATAGCTAGAATTGAAGGATTGGGCGAATCGCTCTCATTACTCAACTAAAAGCTGATTGAGACTTAATGGGTACAATTTTTTAGAATCAACAGATCTAATCAGAGGATACTTTAAAAGAAATTCCCCTATAATAGGAAGAAAATAAGAGAAAAGAGGTAATAAAATTGACCTTAACATCCACATTAACATCAACATTCATAGATAATGAAATAGTGAAGTGAGTATTCAATGAATCAGAACAGAGACGACCATAATCGTACAGTAGATAGAGAAAAAACAGCAGAGAAAAGAGGAGAAAACCAGTGCATCATCTCCCTAATCTTAGCAATGGCAGATAATGGCACAATTGGTGATAAGAATGCCCTACCGTGGCATCTTCCTAATGATCTGCAATTTTTTAAAAAGAGCACTATGGGAAAGCCGATTGTTATGGGCCGAAAAACTTACCAATCGATCGGCCGACCACTTCCCGGCAGAACTAATGTTGTAATCTCCCGCTCTTTAGAGAAGGAAACTCTCCCCGGATGCTTAATCTATTCCGATCTCTCAGTTGCGATAGAGGCACTTAAAAAAGAGCCCGAGGTTGAAGAGATTATGATTATGGGGGGCGCGCAGATCTATAGAGCTGCTCTTCCTATGATGGATCGACTCTATCTTACCCATGTACATGCCAATATCGAAGGGGATACCCAGATGCCCCCCTTTGATTTTAGCCATGCAACCCTCATCTTTGAAGAGAAGCATCATAAAGATGAGAAGAATCGATATGATTACACCTTTGAGATTTGGGACTTCAAAAAATAGTAAGAGTTAAGAGCTGAGTAAGAGCAAGAACAAGGCAACAAAAAGGAGCAATATAGATGAGTCAGAAAGAGATCAATCGAAATAGGAGAGATCGAAGTAGAAAAACAGGCTTTCACTACTTCTTAGAGGGTTTTTCCATCATGATGCAGCCGGGATTGAAACGTTTTGTCTTTCTCCCGATTGTTGTCAATATCTTTATTCTTGGAGGTGCTTTTATCTGGCTCTACTTCCAGATCGATGGTTGGATCGCCGCGATTTTAGATTATCTCCCTAACTGGCTTCATTGGCTCCACTTTATCCTCTGGCCACTTATCCTCTTCTCG
Source organism: Ignatzschineria indica (assembly GCF_003121925.1). Classification (NCBI taxonomy): domain Bacteria; kingdom Pseudomonadati; phylum Pseudomonadota; class Gammaproteobacteria; order Cardiobacteriales; family Ignatzschineriaceae; genus Ignatzschineria; species Ignatzschineria indica. The sequence goes on from NZ_QEWR01000002.1 coordinate 512,191, forward strand.
ATCGTACTCGTTTTTGGGTATTTTTTTAGTACTGTCGCAAACATTATCGCCTCCCCTTTCAATAGCCTACTGGCCGAGAAGGTAGAAGAAGAGCGATCTGGCGTGCCGGCAGTAGATCTCTCATGGGCCGCTTTTGCTAAAGATATACCGAGAATGATCCATCGAGAATTGGTTCGTTTAGGTTACTATCTTCCCCGTGCGCTTCTAATCTTAGTGCTCTCCTTCATTCCCGTTATCAATATTGCAGCGCCGGTACTTTGGTTTGTTTTTGCCTCTTGGATGATGGTGATTCAGTATTGTGATTATGCTTTTGATAATCATAAGATCTCTTTTCCTGACATGAAAAATCGCCTTGGAAAGGATCGTCTCTTCAACCTCCCATTTGGCGCTTTAGTCTCACTCTTAACGATGATTCCTATTATCAATCTCTTTATTATGCCCGCAGCTGTCTGTGGGGCAACAGCAATGTGGGTTGATCGATATCGCGCAGATTATTGTTAAGACGAGGTTATTGTTAAGACGAGATAATTGTTAAAAGGGAATGAGATAAAAGGGGATGAGAGATGAAGCGAGATTTAGGGCGGAAAGATAAACGGAAAATTGATAATAAAACCTATAAGGTGCAGCAGAAAGAGACGATTGAGAGGGAACTTGAAGAGGCGGAAATAGCAGAGACGTTAGAGAATCGTTACTGCTCATGGTGCCTCAATAAGAGAGATCATCAGCTGATAGAGGCCCATCGCTTACGTAGAAGCATCTATCAATGTGTTGAATGTGGCAATTACACCGTACAGTGCCGATTTTGTGACAATATGGCGAAAGGGGCTGATAAGAAGAGCTTTGGAAAACTCTTTTCTTGGGATAATGAACGCTGTGCAGAGCATGATGGTTCGATCATTCGCTTTGCACCGCTCGATCCCCCACTTAAAGATATTACCGAATATAAACGATTACTCTCCCTTGAGAATAAAAGCTACAGTTTTGGGGCGACAATCGGCAAACACCTTCTTAGTGAATATTTTACCGATGATGAGCGCTTTGAAATTATTCGATTGAGTAAATCATCCCCAAAAAGTGGGAAAGAGGAGAGATCAGCATCTCAAAATAGAGCTCACCGCGCAATTGTGATTAATGGGTTTCTAAAAGAGCACGATAAAATTTTTGAAGATTGGTGCCGTGCTTTTGAGCTTATTCCCGATAATATTGAGATCTATGGCTTAACATGGGCATCAAAGAATGTGGCAGATTTTACCCGCTCACTTCTCTCCCCTAAGTTTGGAAATATTCTCTCTAAAAAACTTTTTTTAGCGCAACTTGCCTATAGCGCCATTACCAACCCGTGGCATGTCTCGATGAAGAAGGCTGCAGATACCGGGGAGATTTTAGGAAATATCCTCTATCAATGTAAAGAGGGGCCTTACACCTTAATTGCACACTCTTTAGGTTGCCGTGTCATCTTCTATGCACTTGAGCTTCTCAAATACCATCCTGAAATGAAGATCAATAATGTGATTCTTTTAGGAGGAGCGGTCGATAATAATGCTCAAGAGTGGGAAGATTTAACCGCCGCTATTAGTGGCAAGATCTACAATTGTCACTCTATTCACGATGCAACGCTCCATACCACTTACGCAATTGCCAATATCAAACTGAGTAGACCGATTGGTTACTACCCTATTGAGAGCGATAGTGAGCGAATTATTAATATTGATTGCAGCGATATTATCAAAGCACACACAGCGTGGAAGGATCATTACCCAGAGGTCTATCAACGTATTATTAGCAAGACCGGCTCAAATTCCCCCACATAATAGGAAGATCGCTTCTCTACTTTTCAAACCTTGGAGAAAGCGCTAGAATCAATGGTTCACTACAGGAGGGAATAATAGAATGAAAGAGATAGTGATTGATCACCATCAAGATATAAAAAAGAGCTTTAGAGATGCCATGGCGCAACTCGGTGCCGGCGTTAATATTATCACAACAAATGGCGCAATGGGCCGGTGTGGCTTAACGGCAACAGCGGTTGTCTCCATCACTGATACACCTCCGACAATGCTTGTCTCGATCAATCAAAATAGTGCCAGCAACGCCGCCTTTAAAGCTCACAATCGTATGGCAGTCAATATCTTAAGCGCTGAACAGCAAGAAGCTGCAGAATATTTTGGCGGTATGCATCCCGTCTCAATGGAAGAGCGTTTTGAACGCTTTGAGTTTACAGAAGGACCTTCTGATCTGCCTCTGCTTAAGGGGGCTTTAGCTAATTTAGAGGGGCGCGTCACTGCAACTTATGAAGTTGGTACTCATACTCTCTTTATTCTTGAACTCGATTATATGGCAATTAGTGATGATCAGAATGCAGGGCTTCTATATTTCAATCGCCAATTTCGCCAGATTGATAAATAGATCATCCTGCTCCTATCATTTAGATCAATACTACGCTAAATCTTAACAACATATCGCCCCCGAATTTGACCGGCAATCATCTTCTTAGCAGTAGGTATCGCCTCTTGTAAGGTGATCTCATCAACCTGCGAGCGAATCTCTGCGCTACAAATATTCTCACTCAAGAGTTTCCACGCTTTGAGTCGTGCCGATCGGGGGGCCATTACACTATCAATACCGGCAAGTGTAACACCGCGCAGAATAAAAGGTGCCACACTTCCAGGAAGATCCATTCCACGCGCTAAACCGCAAGCGGCAACAACACCACCATATTGAATCTGCGCACAGATATTAACAAGCGGGATCGAGCCTAAAACATCAATCGCACCTTGGTATTGCCCCTTCTGTAGTACGCGCCCTGCCTCATAATAGCTTCGCGCATCTTCAACTCGTTTAGCCCCAATCTGAGTGAAAAACTCCGGTTGATCTATTTTCGAAGTGAGCGCTACCGCCTCAAAATCTAATTGAGAGAGAAGCATGATAGCAACCATCCCTACTCCTCCTGTCGCACCAGATACAAGGATCTCTCCTCCTTCCGGCGTTAAACCTAGTTCTAATAATCTTGCGACTGAAAGTGCCGCAGTATATCCGGCTGTCCCGAATGCCATTACATCAAAAGAGGTATAGTTGTCGGGCAGATGTAAAAGCTGTTCCCCCTTAAGATAAGCTCTCTCACTTAAGCCGCCATAATGACTCTCACCTAAACCTAATCCGTTGATAAATACCTGATCTCCTACCTTTACCGCATCTGATTGCGTCTCTAAAACACGACCGGCAAGATCAATCCCCGGAATCATTGGGAAACGGCGGGCGATCTTCCCCTGATTAGTGATTGCTAATGCATCTTTATAGTTAAGCGTCGAATACTCAACCTCAACCAATGTATCTCCCTCCTCACGGTGGAGTTCATCGAGTGTAACGGATGTAAGAGAACAGCTAAAACTTGGGGTATCCTGCAGATAGAGGGCTTGAAACATCTTTTACTCCTTCTTTTTATTCTTCATTCTTTATCGATAGATCTTATAGACTTATAGATTTAGGGTAGACCCATCTTTGGTAAAAGTAAATAAAGGAGCACCTCTACCCCCCCTATCGATGCTTCTCTCGCTAGAGTATTCTCTAAACTCTTAATGCAACAGAAACAGAGATAGTAGATAGGAATTATTGGGAAGTAAACAAAAAACAAGCAAAAAAACTGGTTCTAACGTAACGTTAAAACCAGTAAAATATTAGGCATATCCATTCAAATAAACATTTAATAGACGAAATGCATTGATGATTTGAACTTGTTATTGCCTACTACTAGGGAATGAGTAATAGTCTAACTGAGCTTTCGCTTTACGCTATTGATATAAAGCAAGTTTCCATCTCTAGCAACATGATCTATATCATATTCCCCCTCTTATGAAAAAAGTAGACAATAAAAGTATAGAAATAATTTACATAAATATTACAAATTCATAAAAATTCATAATAAATAGCTGTAAAACTTTTACAAAGTGCTTACAAAGAGCTTACAAAGCGTTTACAAAACCTCTATAAATTATTTATAAAATCTTTAAATTAGCAAAGCTTAAAACTAAAACCTTACGTCCTGATTCGGAGAATTCTACGATCACTCGGGTACTTGCGCCAACCCCCTCAAATCCTTGAATCACACCATCACCAAATTTGGGGTGAGAGACAAACTGACCAATCTTATATCCATCAATATTATCTTCAAACTGTTCTCGCTTCCCAGCCTTACTACTAGGTAATGTTTGTCGAATCGCAATCGCCGGACCGATCATCTCAACAAGATGAGAGGGTATATCTCGGATAAAACGGGAGGGTGGCATCCGGAGCGTCTTACCATAGATCATCCGCTGCTCTGCCCCTAAAAGGTAGAGAACCTTTTCTGCCCGAGTAATACCAACATATGCCAATCGGCGCTCCTCCTCTAAACGATCAGCCTCTTGAATGGAAGCATCACTTGGGAACATGCCATCTTCCATCCCTACTAAAAAGACAATGGGAAACTCCAAACCTTTTGAGGCATGGAGCGTCATCAATTGAATTGAATCCTCTCCTGCTTCCGCCTGCGCATCACTAGAATCGAGTGATGTCTGCCCCATAAAGGCATCGAGTTGCTCTCTTGTCGTTAAGGATTGAATATCCACAGGATCATCACTAAAAGCTAACTCCACCTGGTCACTCATCATAAAGTACTCTGCTGCTGTGATGAGCTCATTGAGGTTATCGATCCGATCTTCTCCTCGATTGAGTGGTTCCTTCTTATATTGTGCTTTTAATCCGCTCTGCTCAATAGCGTAAGCAAAGAATTGATCGAGCTTCATCTCTTCAACTTTCTGCATAAGATCATGAATCTGCTCACTATAGGCAAGAAGAACATTATGAGCCCTTGTGCTAAGCTGCTGCCCCTCAAGAAGATGCTGCATCGACTCCCAAAGAGAGATTCTCTGCTGTGCGGCATATTCTCGAATCGTCTCAATCGTCGCTTGCCCAATTCCTTTTGGCGGTGTAGTCATACTGCGTTCAAGCGAGACATCATCGTTGGGATTTACCACCATGCGCAGATAAGCCATAATATCTTTGATCTCCGCACGATCGAAGAAGCGTAGACCACCATAGACTCGATAAGGGATCTGTCCACGCAGTAACAGCTCCTCAAAGAGTCGAGATTGCGCATTTGAGCGGTAGAGAATTGCAATATCCGATTTCTGATATCCCTCTTTTAATCGCTCTTTAATGGTCTCCACAACAAAACGCGCCTCATCATAACCATCGGTTCCACGATAGAGAATGATCGGTTGTGTCGACTCATTATCGGTCCAGAGCCGCTTCTCTAAACGGGTATCATTCTTCTCAATAACATGGTTGGCCGCCTCTAAGATCGCCTTAGTAGAGCGGTAATTCTGCTCTAATCGAACAGTTGTTACCCCCTCAAAATGCGTATCGAAATGGAGAATATTCTCCACTTTTGCTCCCCGCCAGCCATAGATTGACTGATCATCATCCCCCACAACAAAGAGATTATGATGCTTGCCGGAGAGTAGCTGTAACCAAGCATATTGCACACTATTGGTATCTTGAAACTCATCGACTAAGACAAACTTAAAGCGCTCTTGATAGTGATTTAAGATTGCTTGATGGGTTCGAAGGAGCTCTACTGTTCTTAAAAGTATCTCTGAAAAATCAACGAGCCCCGACTGTTCACACAGTGTCTGATAATCGTGATAGAGCTGGACGAGATTTTTGGTAAAGGCATCATTATAGACCTCGATATGTTGCGCTCGACGCCCCTCTTCTTTATGCCCATTAATAAAATTGGCTAATACACGTGGCTGATAGAGCTTCTCATCTAAGCCCCTTGCCCGAATAACGCGGCGACAGAGACGCACTTGGTCATCACTATCAAGAATTTGGAAATTTTCAATCAATCCTGCATCGCGATGATGAAGGCGCAAAATACGATGACAGAGGGAGTGAAAGGTGCCGATCCACATACCTCTTAATGAAAATTTAAGAGTATCCTCTAATCGCGTACGCATCTCAAATGCTGCCTTATTGGTAAAGGTAACCGCCAAAATACCAAAAGGCTCTGCTTGCTCAGTCTCTAATAACCAAGCGATTCTAGAGATTAAAACACGCGTCTTCCCCGATCCTGCACCCGCCAATACGCGAACAGGCCCAAGCGGTGCAGTCACTGCTTCATATTGACTCTCATTTAATTGTTCTAAATAACTCATTTATCTTGCCGGAATAATTTATCGTGATATAAATAAAGGTAGAGTTGATTAAAGTTAGTTGATATCAATTGATTGGGTCTGATCAAAACCGATCGAGCTAATTCAGCCGATTTAGCTGACTAAGCTGGCTAAGCTGACTATATTGATAAGTCTAATGATCCCCTAATAAATAGGTTATCAATAAAATTATTAATAAAAGCTACAAGTCTGCTTATAGAATAACAAAGGGACTCAAACAATTTTATTAGCAATATTCTCGCTAACACTCATTAACTTCTGTAATCACTCTTATAAAAAGAATAAGTGGGTTTGATACTAATTGATACTGTATGATTTCAGCTGACCCACTATAATAGAGAGCAATTATACCTTTTATTGATTTCAAATGAGATAGGAAAAATGATTGATACAAAAACACCCACACGTGAACTCAGTATGACTGTCTTAATGACACCGGATATGGTTAACTTTTCAGGAAATATTCATGGGGGCAATATTCTTAAGCTCCTCGACCAAGTCGCCTATGCTTGTGCGAGCCAATATGCGGGATCCTATGTTGTTACCCTTTCGGTCGATAAAGTGGTCTTTAAACAACCCATCTATGTTCAAGAGCTTGTTACATTCCATGCAAACGTCAACTATGTTGGGCGCACTTCTATGGAGATTGGTATCCGTGTTGAAGCCAAAAACATTAAGACTCGTGAAGTACGCCACACAAATAGCTGCTATTTCACTATGGTTGCGATCAATGATAATGGCACTCCGACCCCCGTGCCAAAATTAGAGATTCGTAATCGCACCGATCAACGTCGCTTTGATAATGCGGTACTTCGCCTCAACTCTCGCTTAGCATTTGATAAAGCGCAGATCAAAGAGGAAGATGAAGAGTAACTTCTAGACTGAGTCTTAGATTCATCAATCTTATCGATTATCTCAGCTAGCACTATTGCAATGCTTTTGAAAACCTAGACAGAGAGATCTGTTTAGGTTTTATTTTATTAGGCCTCTGATTGACTTTTTTATTGAGTTTATTATTGTATGTTCTATTACTAAGCTGACTCATACTCTTCATGGGAAATCTTCGGTGCTAATAACCAATTGAAGGGGAAGATCGAGGCAAGACCGACTGCAACAACTATCGTTACAAGCGTCAAAAATAGCGCTACCGGCAATGTTAAAGCAATTTGAGAGTGTGCTAACGCAGTTAAAACAATTACACAGATAATAGGATGGATCAGATAGACGCCTAACGCCTTAGGTGCAACGCTCTCTAAAAAGGCAAGATAGCGGATACCATAGACAATCACCATGCCAAACATGCCTAGAAGTGACATAAAGAGTAGATAATAGATAATCGCCTCTTGTAGAGGAAGATGATAGAGCGTTCTAAATGAGAGAGGATGAGGATAGTGGATAAAACCAAAATAGGCGGAAGCTAAACCGATCGCTAATAGAAGGAGCGGAAGATAGATGGGTGCAGAGCGCCAGCGATGAATCGCTTCATGAGTGATGCGGCGACCTAAAAAGAAGATAGGAAAATAAGCGACAATAGAGAAAAGGCCTGAATAAGGTAGTCCATAGAAGAAGGCAATAAATCCGATGATGGAGAAGATAATCATCGTTATGACAGGATGATGGCGTAATTCTGCATGCATCTTACTAAAACCTTGCCAGAGCGGAACGGCAATAATAAACCAGACGCCATCGAGCGGCTCGATAAAAAACTTCAAAAGCGAAAACTCCCCAGCAATTATTGCCGGAATCGTATTAATCAACTGAAAACCACTGCAGGTGATAATTGCCGGAATGACCGCCTTTTTAATCTCTTTCAATGAAATATCTTGCGTCAAATAGGCAGCAATAAAGACAAACATTGGGATTAAAAATGTATCGAGTGTAAAGACAATCCCATCAAGAACCCTACTCTCTGGTATGACGCGCACTAAAAAGTAGCTCAATACAATGAGATTACTCAATATAAACCGTAATGTTTGCCAAAAGGGCTTCGGCGCATCGACCATCCTCTCACCTCGTCTCTCAGTTTCCCAAGTTTTAGATCTGCAACTATTTAAGTGGTTTTCGATCTTCCAACCGCAACCTCTCTTTAAAATAACCTCTCAAGATTATACCCAATTATGATTAAGAATATCTGATCAAGATAACTATTGATGATCATTAACTTTCAATCATTAATTCTTAAGAGAATTCGTTGAAAGGCGAGAACCAACTATCCTGCTCTTTTCACCACTGCATGCCCGCGGTTTGGCATCGATGATGCCCCATGCCGGCGCGCAATCTCTGGAAGAACGCGATGGTGAGATCCGGCAGCGTTCAGCCTATTTTGCTTCTGATTCAAGCAATCGTTCTTAAGAAGATTCGTTAAAAGGCATGGAGTCAATCCATCTTACTCTTTTCACCACTGCATGCCCGCAGGTTGGTATCGATGATACCGGGACAATTTCTGGTAATCGAATAATTGCCAACTGCCGGCGCGTAATCTCTGGAAGAACGCGATAGTAAGATCCGGCAACGTTCAGCCTATTTTGCTTCTGATTCAAGCAATCGTTCTTAAGAAGATTCGTTAAAAGGCGTGAGTCAACCCATCTTACTCTTTTCACCACTGCATGCCCGCAGGTTGGTATCGATGATACCGGGAAAATTTCTGGTAATCGAATAGTTGCCAACTGCCGGCGCGTAATCTCTGGAAGAACGCGATAGTAAGATCCGGCAGTGTTCAGCCTATTTATTTCAATAGATAATTACCCAAATAACCCTTATGATTGCTCAAAACCGAAGGCTTGCACATCGGCAATATCTTCCTTGCCCCAGATCGCCATCAGTAGACGATCGACGCCTAAAGCAACACCACTACAAAATGGCAGCTGATCTAAACTCTCTAAAAGGAGATGATCGATCGGAACAGCCTCATATCCAATCTCTTGCCGTACGCTATTTTCTGCCTCAAAGCGAGCTCTCTGCTCCTGACTCTCTGTGAGCTCTTCATAACCATTGGCTAGCTCTAATCCCTGCCAGTAAGTTTCAAATCGTTTTCCAACGAGATTTCCATCATCATCATCTGTAACAATCTTCGCTAGTGAAGCTTGAGTTGCCGGATAATGATAGAGAAAAGTGACTCTATTTCGATCAAACTGTGGCTCTAAGAGATGAGAGACAATAAGATCGAGCGCTTCATCCCGATCTCTTGGCATAAAAGTCAAAGAGAGATCTTTAGATTCAATAAATGCGATTAATGCATCGAGCGTCATAGAGAAAGGATCGATCCCTAAAAATTTCTGAAAAGCCGCTTGATAACTATAAGATTCTCGCTCAAGATCCTTCCCACTTAAAATACGAATAAGGCGATAGACCTCCTCCATGAGGGTCTCTAGATCAAATCCTTCTCGATACCACTCTAGCATCGTAAATTCTGGATTATGGCGATGACTCAACTCCCCATCTCGAAAAACCTTGCCTAAATAGTAACAAGATCCAGAACCTGCTGCTAAAAGGCGCTTCATATGATATTCAGGAGAAGTGATTAGATAAGTTTCGCAATTATGAAGCTTTCCAGGCCCGGTATAACAAGACTTAAAGTTGAGTAGCGCAGGATCAGGATTGCCAAATTGACTCATAATCGGGGTATCAACTTCAACCACCTCCTCTAAGAAGAAGTAATCGCGAATGGTACGAAACAGCTCACCCCGTTGCCATAATTTATCTCGTAAATTCTTAATCTCTCTGCTCAATGTTTAGCTCCCTTTCTAGCTTAAAATCTACTTTAACTTGTTGAGATCTTTATCAGCTTTATCGACGCTTGCACTCTTCAAGTTAATAATATTGCATTAATAAATATGACATTGACAATATGACATTAACAACATTGCACTTTGTCGACAATAGTCGATTAAAACCTCGATAAAATGCCGATTATCATGATCTCATTAAAACCTTCCCTCATAATATAGTGCATATTTTTTCTAACTTTGATCTTTTCACTCATTTTATTCATTTTTCTTTCGAAAAGAATCGATAACGGAAGAAAGCCCCAACATTAGTTTAACGATTTCGATCTCACTATCTCCTGCAACTATCGTGATTTAACGACTCTCCTACCTCACTTACTGCCTTGCGCTCATCACAATTCCCTCTTCGAATAATTTTATTCTCAAATCGTATTATTTACTACTTGCAAATAAGAATAATTATTATTAGTATGTAGAAAGCGATCATCGATAAGAGGAATTAATGATGTATATTTGTCTTTGCAATGGGATTACTGATAAAGCAATTGTTGAAGCTGTCGAAAATGGCGTGACAACGTTTGAAGCACTCCAAGCGCAGCTAGGTGTTGCAACAGGTTGTGGTTCTTGTGCCGATATTGCTAGAAGTCTATTGCCGGGAGAAGCATCTCCTCAATCGGCCCATAATCCTATCCCCCAGGCTTATGAGTTGCGATAGTTATCACGAAAATTGTCGATACAAATCAGCAAATATTTCGCTCTATCAGAACGTAAAAAGAGCGTTTCAAAAATCACAAAAAAATCTCAGAGAATTGATTAAATCCTCTGAGATTTTTAATTATGACTCTCAAACTCACCACTACTCTCAATAACAACTATCAATCATTACTATCAAATTACTATCAATAATAATTGAGCGTTGCAGATAGAGTATTGATAAATTATAACTGAGCGATAATCTTAACCATTTTAACTATTTTTGAAACCATCTTTATTTAGATATGTTCATTTTAGATCGTTGATAAGCTCTTCTATTTATTGAATGGAGAAATGGAGACTAAATAGAGGATCTCTAGCAACGATTAACTCTGTCAACGATTAAATTATCGCTCAATTTACGTCACATATGATGCCAAACTCAATGCCTCATTGAATAATCGATAATAATGAGAGATCCAGGCAATGAGATGATGAAATGATGAAGATCAGCCGTCTATCAATGATCTCATCAGATCTAGTGCATAAAATTGAGCGCTACTTCTTCTCAATTAACTGTTGAAGATAGATCTCTAAGCCTAACACTTCGATATTCTCTCTCTCAGTCTCAAGCCAATCGATATACTCTTCACTCTCATCGAGAAGTCCTTCTAAAAGCTCGCGTGAGACATAATCTTGCACCTCTTCTAAATGTGCAATCGCCTCAACTAAAACAGCACGCTTCTGATATTCACGATCAAGATCACACTTTAAGATCTCAGGAACATCCTCTCCGATTAGTAATTTTCCTAACTCTTGTAAATTAGGAAGCCCTTCAAGCAGAAGAATACGCTCAATAAGATCATCAGATTCTTTCATATCTTGAATCGATTTTTTATAGACAGGATGCCCTAACCCCTCAAAACCCCAATTCTTCAAGATACGCGCATGAAGAAAATATTGGTTGATAGAGATTAGATATTGTCCTAATACCTTATTCAGCTGTAGTAATACTGAACGTTCAACTTTCATATTGTTTACCTCGACTCTCTCAATAGATCTAATCTTCTCAAGATCTATCTTAAATGCTAATCCTTAGAAGATCCTAATGATCATTAAAACCATTAGGATCATGATGATAATCCTTAAGCAATGAATCCTTAAGCAATCTCATTTTGGAGATAGAGTGGTAACCCAATAGTCTTGATAAGACGAAGTTGTTTCTCTAACCAGTGAGCATGATCTTCTTCAGTATCTTTTAACTGCTCAACTAACATCTCACGCGTAACATAATCTTGCTTCTCTTCACAGAGCGCAATACCTTTCTTCAATGCTTCACGCACTGACAGTTCAAGATTGAGATCGCTCTGAAGCATCTCTTCAACTGTCGAGCCGATATTGATCGCATCGGGCACCATCTTTGGAATACCTTCTAACATTAAAATACGCTCAATAATCTTTTTCGCATGTTCAGTTTCATCATCCATCTCATGGAAGATTCGTTCAAATAACTTCTGATATCCCCATTCGTTGTACATTGTTGCATGGATGAAATATTGATCTCTCGCTGCTAACTCACCAGCAAGAAGAACATTTAGGTAATCGATAACGTCTTTATTCCCTTTCATTTTATATTCCCTCTTTATTATTGAAATGATCGAAATGATTGAATCGGACGATCGCTACAACTCAATGCAACGACTTAACTTACGCTACAGTATAACAACTATTTCTAGCATTACGAATTGAGAGAAACCTCTTTAATCAATAAGTTACAAACAGAAATGATTTACAAATAACGATGAGTGACACTCCAAAATATCGCGACAAAAAGTGCTACAAAAACAGATAGATAGCAGCTATTTAAGATAAAAGTAGCTCGTAAATAGTAATCTCTCTTAAAACCGAATAATTCCCCCCTTCTCAAGATGGGTAAATTTTACCCATATTTTCCTCAACTTTTTATTAGCTTTTTATTAGCTTTTTATTAGCTCCCCCTCAATTTCTCCTCAAATTTTTAGCACATCACCTCTCTTATGCTATTTTCTTGGATATTGAGCAATAAAAGGTTATTATCGAGCCCATCTATCTACCGATCCTTTCCCAACTTTGAAGGGGTAAGATCAGTATCAACTCTTGAATTAAATAGGTTTTACTATGCGACAATATGAAGGTGTTAAGCCGCTCTTCTCCTATCGAAAATATTGGGCTCATCGTTTTGGTACGGCGCCCTTTCTCCCAACGACACGAGAAGAGATGGATCTTCTAGGTTGGGATAGTTGCGATATTATCTTTGTCACCGGCGATAGTTATATCGATCATCCAAGTTTTGGGACAGCTATCTTAGGCCGTCTACTAGAAGCGCAAGGTTTCCGTGTGGGAGTCATCTCTCAGCCTGACTGGCGATCACTTGATGACTTTATGCGCTTAGGAGAGCCTAATCTCTATTTTGCTGTTAATTCTGGCAATATGGATTCGATGGTCAATCACTATACTGCAGATCGTAAGGTCCGCCGTAATGATGCCTACACCGCAGGTGATGTGAATGGGAAGCGCCCCGATCGTGCTGTGATTGTCTATAGCCAAAAGGTGCGCGAAGCGTATCGCGATATTCCGATTGTTATCGGCGGTATTGAAGCATCGCTTCGCCGAGTCGCCCACTATGATTACTGGTCAGAGACCATTCGTCGCTCAATTTTAGTCGATAGTGCTGCTGATCTTCTTCTATTTGGAAATGGAGAGCGCTCTATTGTTGAATTGAGCCATCGTCTTGCTGCCGGTGAAAAGATTACGGATATTACCGATATTCGTGGCTCTGCCCTTATTCGCCCTCATGGAAAGCATCATTTTGATCGTCACGAACTCGATTCTACCCACTTTGATCATGTCGGAAAGATCGATCCTTATATCAATCCTTACGGCACGATTACAAGCCGTGATTGTGAGACAAATGTCGCGCTTGAAGCGCCGACCCAAGATCAAGCAAAATCGACCCTTAAAAGTGAGAATATTAGCCGAACAGATCTCACCATTCGTCTACCAAGCTTTGAAGATGTAACAGAAACCGCCGCACTCTATGCTCATGCCAGTCGAATTTTACATCTCGAGACAAATCCATTTAATGCTCGCCCGATGGTACAGCAACATGGGGATCTTGATGTCTGGATCAATCCGCCGCCCATTCCTCTCTCAACAAAAGAGATGGATGCCGTCTATGCCCTTCCCTTCGAGCGCGCACCTCATCCTAGCTATGGTGATGCCCATATTCCAGCATGGGAGATGATCAAACATTCCGTTAGCATTATGCGTGGCTGTTTTGGCGGTTGTACTTTCTGCTCCATTACAGAGCATGAAGGACGCATTATTCAGAGCCGCTCTGAGGCGTCTATCTTGGCAGAGGTGAAAGAGATTCGAGATCGCAGCCCCGATTTTAAAGGCTATATTTCAGACCTTGGTGGTCCTACCGCCAATATGTATCGCTTAGCGTGTAAAGACCCTAATATTGAGAAGCATTGCCGTAAACTCTCCTGTGTCTATCCTGGGATTTGTCAAAATCTCAATACAGATCACAAGCCCCTTATCGATCTCTATAAAAAAGCTCGTGAGATTGAAGGTATTAAACGAATCCATATCGCTTCCGGCGTTCGCTACGATCTTGCCGCACAATCGCCAGAATATATTAAAGAGCTAGTAACACATCATGTGGGCGGATATCTTAAAATTGCCCCGGAGCATACGGAAGAAGGCCCACTTTCGAAGATGATGAAGCCATCCATGAAAGCGTATGAGGATTTTAAAACACTCTTTGAAAAGTACTCTCGCGAAGCAGGAAAAGAGCAATATCTGATCCCCTACTTTATCGCCGCTCACCCCGGAACTAGTGATGAAGATATGCTCAACCTAGCACTCTGGTTAAAAAAGCATGATCTTCGTGCCGATCAAGTCCAAGCCTTTATGCCGACACCGATGTCAGTGGCAACGGCAATGTACTACTCTGAACGGAATCCTCTCAAGCCGATTCGTCGTAATTCTGAACATGTAGGAACTGCAAAGAGCCTCAAACGCCGACAACTTCATAAAGCCTTCCTGCGCTATCATGATCCCAATAATTGGCCACAATTACGCCAAGCATTGCGCTACATGGGTCGAAGTGATCTGATCGGTTCTGGCAAAGAGGCTTTAGTGCCGGCAGAGAGCCATAAAGAGCGCCGTCAGCGTCAACATCAACGTGGTAAACTGTTCACCACCAATTACCAAGGCATTCCAAGAAGACGCGGAAAACGGGAGCGATAGACTCTTTATCTGATTTGTAAACCGAGATTCCTGACCTGAAGACTCAAGTAACTATCAACAGAAATATTGATCAACAAAAATCCCACAGTTTAATGCTGTGGGATTTTTTATAGCAACTACATCGCAACTACATCACAACTACATCAAATAATGGTATGGTAGTTAGCGATTAGGTTATGCTGTCGCTATTAGAAAGCTGCAGATAACATTACTTAAGCGATTCTTCTCTCTCTAATAAGATGTTGAGCATTCTACGAAGTGGCTCTGCGGCACCCCAAAGAAGCTGGTCACCTACAGTGAAAGCATTGAGATATTCCGGCCCTAAATTCATCTTACGAAGACGTCCTACAGGGATTCTCATTGTGCCGGAGGTTGCTGCGGGTGTTAATTCCTGCATCGTAATATCGCGATGATTAGGAACCACTTTAACCCAGCGATTACTCTCTTTAATCATCGCTTCGATATCATCGAGCGGAACATCTTTTGTCAACTTCACCGTCAATCCTTGTGAGTGGCAACGCATCGCTCCTACACGAACACAGGTCCCATCAATAGGAACTGAACGCTCTAACTGTAGTAATTTGTTACTCTCTGCCATCGCTTTCCACTCTTCACGACTCTGACCATTTTCTAATTCCGTATCGATCCATGGAATTAAGCTTCCTGCTAATGGCACACCGAAACGATTTTTAGGACATTGATCTGTCGCGAAAGAATCAGTGATCATCTGATCGATCTCTAAAATGCTCTTTGCCGGGTTATAAAGATCACTATTGACAAGAGAATGGATCGCACCCATCTGCTCTAATAACTCCTTCATATTTTGTGCGCCGGCACCTGAAGCTGATTGATAGGTCATAGAGGTCGCCCACTCAACTAACCCCTCTTTAAAGAGAGCGCCAAGTGCCATTAACATTAAGCTCACGGTACAATTTCCACCGATAAAATTCTTAATGCCACGCTCTAAACTCTGATCGATAATCTCACGATTAACCGGATCGAGAATAATCATCGCATCATCATCCATTCTCAGTGTCGATGCAGCATCGATCCAATAGCCTTGCCAGCCCGCTTCACGCAATTTATTAAAAACAGACGAAGTGTAATCGCCTCCCTGACAACTAATGATAATATCTTGTGCTGCTAATGCCTCAATATCGAAAGCATCGACCAACACTGATTCATAACTCCCTGCGACCACCGGCGCATCACCACCGGCATTTGAGGTTGAGAAAAAGGTGGTGTGAATTCCGGCAAAATCATTCTCTTTTTCCATACGCTCCATTAAAACGGAGCCGACCATTCCACGCCAACCAATTAAACCCAACTTTTTCATCTTATATTGATCCTTTATCTTATTATTTCGTTATTTTATTACTGCATTACTGTATTAAGTCATCACTTAATGACTTTATGATCGATTCGATCCAAACAGGCTAGATCTGATCTGCTGAAACCTATTAAGATCGAAACAGTATCAATTGAAGCTCAAATTATCAATTATGCTCCGAGCGCTTTTAGTACCGCTTGCCCCATTGCAACACAGCCAATAACCTCTTCACCAGGTTGAGCAATATCACGTGTACGATACCCTTCACTTAAGACCTGTTTCACTGCATTTTCGATCTCATCGGCAATCTCATTATGTCCAAAGGTATAGCGAAACATCATCGCCACTGAGAGAATCGTTGCTAAAGGATTGGCAATATCTTTGCCGGCGATATCGGGTGCTGATCCATGAATAGGTTCATAGAGCCCTTTATTATTCTCATCTAAAGAGGCTGAAGGAAGCATGCCGATCGAGCCTGTTAACATTGAAGCTTCATCAGAGAGAATATCTCCAAAAATATTTCCCGTTAACATCACATCAAATTGCTTTGGTGCTCTAACTAACTGCATTGCAGCGTTATCCACTAAAAGATGGGAGAGCTCAACATCAGGATACTCTGCTGAAACTTCTGTCACCACATCACGCCAAAGTTGAGTCGCTTCTAAAACATTCATCTTATCGATAGAACAGAGGCGCTTATTACGCTTTTGAGCCGCTTGAAAAGCAACATGTGCAATACGGCGAATCTCCGATTCTGAATAGATCATCGTATTAAAACCTACACGCTCCCCATCACGCTCCTCAATACCGCGAGGCTGACCAAAGTAGATATCACCTGTCAGTTCACGCACAATCATAATATCGAGTCCTGCAACGAGCTCATCTTTAAGGCTAGAAGCGTGGGCTAACTCTTTAAAAACTTGTGCCGGACGAAGATTAGCAAAGAGATTTAATTCCTTACGAATCGCTAATAATCCCTGCTCAGGACGAATATGGCGAGGAAGCGAATCATATTTAGGACCTCCCACAGAACCAAGAAGAATTGCATCTGCCGCTTTTGCTTGCTCTAAGGTCTCAGTAGGAAGAGGCGCGCCTTTCTCATCCACGGCAATTCCACCAATCAGTGCATGTTCAGTAGAGAGCGAGAGTTGATGCTTTTCTGCCACAAAATTGAGGACCTTCTCCGCCTCGCCAACAATCTCCGGACCAATTCCATCTCCTGCTAAAACTAATACTTTCATTTTCCTAACCTTCTCCAAATCTCAAGCATTTTCTATTGATGACAACGATATGGCTCAATCAACCTATCGTCTATTTATTAGATAACGTTTTAATAACGTTTCATAAGTGTTTAATCATATTTTATAGCTATTGCTACCTTTGATGACGCTTAATGACGCTTAATGATACTTCATAATAATTAATGATAATTGATGACGTTCAATAACGCCCACAAATCACGTCCACAAATCAATATACGAGATCGCTCTAAAAAATCATAGTGCCTTACACTCTTTTCACTGATTATTTTTATCCAATCACTATTTTATGATGCACCGACACGTTTTTTACGACTAAAGAAACGATAAAAGACAACCCCCAACAAAGTGGCATTGAGCAGATACCCTAAAAATACCGTATCGTAAGTGCCGGTTAAATCGTAGAGCCATCCGAGAAGTGTAGGAATAAAAGCGGCAAAACAGTAACCACCAAAGAGCATCATCGCTGTCCAACTTGCCACCGAGTTTCCATCATCAACCTCATTAAAAGGGAGCAGCATCGTTAAGGCAAATAATCCTGAACTTACCAATATGCCCAAAATACCCACTGTGATATAGAGCAGTAATAGATTATTACCGCCCCACAAAAGGATCATCACCGCTACAATTGTCACAAAGATTGCGCCGAGACTTGTTGCTCTTAATCCTAAGCGAATTACAATAATCGGAATGAGAAACCCACCAATAATTCCATTGAGAATCGAGAGGTTGAGCAATGTATTAGCGTGAAATTGATCGATCCCCTTCTCTAATAGAAAAGGAAGAAGCCACGCAACATTGGTATAGAAAAGCCCTGATTGTAGACCAAAACAGGCCACTAGCATCCAAGCTCGTGGCTGATTCCAAGGCATTTTTGCTTTCGGCGCTTGTTGATTTGCCGGCGCACTACCTCTAAAGAGATAAAAGGTAGCCCAAATTGCAGAGACCGCTAAAACAGGGAGCGCCCAAAATTGAAGGGTTGATGCCCACTCCCAGTGGAGATAGTGATTTAAGATAGAGCTACTCATCGTTCCTAAAACACCACTGATACTGATTCCTAATGTATAAAAGATCATCCCCACATTACTGCGCTGCTTAAAGTGATGCTTTACATAACCGGAAAGGAGAGGACCGGCAATAGCAATCCCGATCCCCATTAGAAAAGAGGAGAGAAAGAGCCAAGTGCTACTCTGAAAATAGCTACGGGTAATTGTTGAGATCCCAATTAGAAAGAGACTAAAGGTAATAACACGCTCTAAGCCAAATCGGTGACTCAGTGGGGAAGCAAAGAGTGCAAAGATCCCCATACAGATTACCGGAATAGTCACTAAAAAACTGACCACCGCACTCGATAACGATAGACTCTCTGAGATATCACTCATCACCGGACCTAACGATGTTAAGGTTACTCGTAACGATGCCGCCGCTAAAAAGACTAGCCAAAAACAGGCTAATGGGACCCGATAGCCCTTCTCTCTTTCCATCTTCTATTTTCGTCCTGTATGTCCAAATCCACCTTCACCACGCTCAGATGCTTCAAACTCTTCAACTTGCTCAAAGTTTGCCTGCATAACAGGAACAATCACCATCTGCGCCATACGTTCGCCCACTGTTAAGGTAAAATCTTTATCGCTACGATTCCAGAGCGAAACCATCAACTCCCCTTGATAGTCGGCATCAATTAAGCCTACTAAATTCCCCAGAACAATGCCATGCTTTACCCCTAAACCTGAGCGAGGAAGAATCATCGCCGCATAGCGAGGATCTTTGAGATAGATAGCAATTCCAGTCTTTACAAACGATGTCTCGCCGGCTTTGATAACAAGATCCTCATCGATCATTGCCCGAAGATCTAACCCGGCAGAACCTTCTGTTGCATAATTAGGCAGTGGAAAATCTCTTCCGAGACGTTGATCTAAAACTTTAAATTCAACATTTAACATCTTTTATAATCCTTTTTAACGAACGAATGAGCCATGCACCAATGAATCAATGAATCAATGAATCAATGAATCAATGACCCCATTCATTCAACTAGCGCTGATTCAATAACTGACTGATGAATAAAAGATAGACAAATAAAGAAGCTCTCTTATATCTAATGGATCTCTTAAAAGGAATCCCTCACATATAAGGAGCTTACTTTGATAATGTCTTCTAATAATTTGTAATAAACGTTAGAGTAACAAACGTTAGAGTGATGAGTGTTAGAGCTTTACAGGTCGGCGCGCATTGAGGCGATCATAATAATATTTATCTAAGATCGTTGTCGGCATCTCTGCTTGACGAACAGACTCATAACTTGCCGGCGTTAAACCGAGCTTCTCAAAATCATTTCGTGTTGTTACAGAGCCCGTTTTAGCACTCTTTAACTGATTACGATTATAGGGGAAACGTGGCATAAAGCCGATAAAGAACGCTAAAGTGCCGGCGATAAAATTGGGCATACCAATAATTGTACGGCGTTTTGGCGTAATCTCTTTCGCTATCTTTTGTGCAATCTCTTTGATGCGATATTGCTCTTTGCCGGCAAGTTCAAATTCAACCTGCTCATGATCCTGCTCTAAAAGCGCAAAAACAGCTTGAATCAGATCATCGATAAAAACAGGTTGCACTTTCGCCTCTGCCATCGGTAACCATAAAAGCGGTGAGTGACGAATCCAACGCGCTAAATTATAGCTGAAGCGATCTTCATAACCGACGACTAATGAGGGCGCTGCAATCGCAACCTTCATCTTATTTTTAGCCGCTAGATCGAGAAGCGCCTTATCTCCGGCAGCTTTTGTTGTAAAGAAAGTACTCTGCCCCTCTTTAGCACCTAAAGCACTAAAGTGAATCATCTTCTTCACCCCTAAGGAGTTTGCAATCTCATAGATGCGAGTTGGATAAGTAACATGCGCTTTAGTCGCTCGGCGACGGTTGTTATCCCATGTGCCGACAAGATTGATCACATAATCAGATCCTGCCATATGTTGACGAATAACGGCTTCATCTTCCAATTTGCAACCATCGATAAATTCAACATAAGAGAGGCATGAAGCATCATTTTGCACATTACGATCACGAGAGAAGACCGTTACGCGATAACCATTTTTTGCTAATGCCGCAACAAGTGGAGAGCCGACAAAGCCTGTTCCCCCAAAGATACTCACTTTCTTTCGATTCATTTCTGCTCCTGAAATAGATTGTAAACTCTAATTCCCTCAGTATAGCAAAATAAATAGAGAACTTGAGAGTTAAATTACCCCTATAATTGCCCTCTATCATCATCCCTAAAATTGATCCTACTGAGGTTTATCGCTGCAAAAAGGACCACACACTTAAAAATCTGCTATGATTTTCCCCATATTTTGTTTTTATCTTTACATTCCATAGTTCAACTTACCCAACTTTAAGTGGGTACTAAAAAGGAGTCAGCGCAATGAGAAAATATTTTGGAACTGATGGCGTCCGCGGAAAAGTAGGGGAATTTCCACTCACCCCCGATTTTGCTCTCAAACTTGGATTTGCCGCAGGTAAAGCGCTCTCTCAAGGAGATAAGAGTACCGTCGTCATCGGCAAAGATACACGCATCTCCTGTGATCTTTTTGTAGCGGCACTCGCCTCAGGATTGACCTATGCCGGTGTCAATGTTCTTCTCGCCGGCACGATTCCCACGCCGGGAGTTGCTTATCTCACAATGAAGCATCAAGCTGTAGCGGGTATTGTTGTCTCGGCATCACATAACCCCTTCTTCGATAATGGTATTAAATTCTTCAATGAGAAGGGTGAAAAGCTCGATGATAATGTTGAACTCTCTATCGAAGCAGGAATTGATACCCCTTTCTCTGCTCCAGAGACAGGTGCGACCGGTACTATTGAGACACTCTCTGATGCCTTAACAGACTATCGTGATTTCTGCCTTGCTAGTGCGCCGGAGCTCTCCCTCAAAGGGGATAAGATCGTTGTCGACTGTGCCAATGGTGCAACATATCGGGTCGTTCCGGATCTTTTTCGTCAATTAGGCGCAACCGTTATTGAGGTCGGAACAACCCCAAATGGGACCAATATTAATGATGCTGTCGGCTCAACTGCTCCTGAAAAAATCATTGCAACTGTGAAGGCAGAAAAGGCAGATTACGGCGTTGCATTTGATGGGGATGGCGATCGCCTACTGATTATCGACGAGAAAGGTCGCCCGTTTGATGGGGATGATATCCTCTATCTCTTAGCGACAGAACGCCAGGAAACGGCTGTTGTCGGCACCATTATGAGCAATTTAGGTTTTGAATTAGCGCTTGAAGAACATGGTATTACGCTCCACCGCTCTAATGTGGGAGATCGTTATGTTTTAGAGCTTCTCAACCAATTAGAGCTCAATATCGGTGGAGAGAATTCGGGTCATATTCTCTGCCTTGATCAACACTCAACTGGCGATGGAATTATTGCGGCACTGCAAGCGATTCAATTGATGAAACAGAGTGGTGCAACCTTTGCAGAAATTCGTGATCGTATCCCCAAAACGGTTCAAGTGATGCACAATGTTAAAATCGAACGAGGTGCTGCTTGGGAGAGTGATGCGCTTAAAGTGGCGATGGCTGAGGTCGAAGAGGCGTTAGCTGGTCGAGGTCGAATTCTTATTCGTCCTTCGGGGACGGAACCCGTTGTCCGTGTCATGGTTGAGAGTGATGCTTGGGAGATAAGTGAAAAGCATACCCAATATTTAGCGGATATTATCCGTAATAGTCATCCTTAAGTAAGATCAGAAAGGGTCTGGTTACCGGGCCTTACTATTCCATACTTCCAGAAATCAGATGCCGGCAGTTGAGAATCTTTCACTGCCGGCAAATAATGATCTTCTATCATCAGCTATTTTTTTGAAATGAAAAAGGCTGAACGGTGCCGGTCCTCACTGATGCGTTCTTCCAGAGATTACACGCCGGCAATGGGCATCAAAGATGCCGACCTGCGGGCATACAGTGGTAAAAAGAGCGAAATGGTTCTCTCCCGCCGTTCAACAGATTCTCTTATGGATTGAATCAACTAAACAACAGAAGCTGATGAGTTGCCGGAGATCACCACTGCATGCTTCCAAAAACCATGCGCCGGCAAATAATGATCTTCTATCATCAGCTATTTTTTTGAAATGAAAAAGGCTGAGCGGTGCCGGTCCTCACTGATGCGT
This sequence comes from Ignatzschineria indica, assembly GCF_003121925.1. Taxonomy (NCBI): domain Bacteria; kingdom Pseudomonadati; phylum Pseudomonadota; class Gammaproteobacteria; order Cardiobacteriales; family Ignatzschineriaceae; genus Ignatzschineria; species Ignatzschineria indica. Next base: position 534,867 of record NZ_QEWR01000002.1, read on the forward strand.
TCTTCCAGAGATTACGCGCCAGCATGGGGCATCAAAGATGCCAATCTGCGGGCATGCAGGAGTTATAAGAGCGAGATGGTTCTCTTCCGCCGCTCAACAGATTCTCTTATGGATTGAATCAACTAAACAACAGAAGCTAATGAGTTGCCGGAGATCACCATTGCATGCTTTCAAAAACCATGCGCCGGCAAATAATGATCTTCTATCATCAGCTATTTTTTTGAAATGAAAAAGGCTGAGCGGTGCCGGTCCTCACTGATGCGTTCTTCCAGAGATTACACGCCGGCAATGGGCATCAAAGATGCCGACCTGCGGGCATACAGTGGTGAAAAGAGCGAAATGATTGGCTCCCGCCGCTCAACTAATCTTCTTACTGCTTAAAATCAACTGGAACAGAATGATTTTGAGACCTCCCCCTTACCTTTTACCCTATTGAGATGACATCAAGATGACAAATCATTGCGCAATCTGTCACTTTGTTACATAGTTGTCACAATCGCTCCTTAGAATAAGAATCTGCTAATAAAAGAGACACTATAGCGATCGCTCTCTCGACCGTGATAGCAGTGAGTCGATTGAGTAGACAACTAATTTTCAATAGTAAAACAGTGGTAGATATTGGTAAATATGAAAAAAATTCTCATCGTTGAAGACGAAATTCCTATATCAGAGATGATTGAACACTTTCTCTCAAGTCAAGGATTTGAGGTTATTCAAGCATTTGATGGTATTGAAGCAAAAGAGCTCTTAACTCAAAATCCTAAGATTGACCTAATACTCCTCGATTGGATGATGCCACAAAAATCGGGAATCGATCTTCTAAAGGAGCTTAAAGCAAGCCGTAAGAATCGCCATATTCCTGTCATTATGTTGAGTGCTCGCGCAGAGTTAGAAGATCGTGTTGTTGGGCTCGATTCAGGTGCTGATGATTATCTTCCTAAACCCTTTGCAATGAAGGAGCTTCTCTCTCGAATCAACTCCCTTCTTCGCCGAATTGATGAGTATGTTGAAGAGGAGAATGAGATTCGTGAAGTTGCCGGTATTGAACTCGATCTAGATGCACAACGAATTACCATTAATGGGGAGTTGATCAATCTTAGTGCTATTGAATTCCGCCTTTTAGCCTTCTTTATTACCCATATTGATCGTGTCTATAGTCGCGATCAGCTTCTCGATCATGTCTGGGGAATCGATAGTTATGTCGATGAGCGAACGGTCGATGTCACAATTGGGCGCCTTCGTAAAATTTTAGAGCCTACAGGCCATAATAAATTACTTCAAACCGTTCGTGGCGAAGGCTATCGCTTCTCTCCTCATCTCTAATACGCCTTTATAAGAGAATTTCGCTAGAGATCGATTGGGTAAAGCATTCATCCTCTTAAATTTTAGTAGGAGAAGCCCTCTTCAATCCGTTATGATGGGCTCTCTACTTCTCTCTCTTCTTCTATTGATCAAAATGCATACAGATTGATTGGTATTAGATCATTCAATAAATCAATAAATCAATAGATTAGTAGCTTAAAACCGATAGAAATTAGGTGTTCAATTAAGATTGATCTAAGGAGCCTTAAAAATGTTAGGTCACCTCTCTCCCAAACAGTTTCTTTTAGAGCTATTTCTGCTCTATCTGCCGGCGATTGTACTCTCATTCTTCTTTGGCTCCCTCTTTCTTTGGCTCTTTATTGCGACTCTTCTGCTGCTTCTTTGGCACTATCGGCAACTCTACCGCCTCTCCCGCTGGATCTGGATCGATCATAATTTCTATCCCCCCGAAGGTAAAAGTAGCTGGCTTCCTATCTTCCATGGTTTGCATCGTATGCGCATTGAGCAACGAAAAGAGCGCAATCAACTTCTCGATTTTATTCGCTACTTTCGAAAAGGGGCGGAGGCGATGCCGGATGCCACAATCTTATGTGATAAAGAAGGTCGTTTAAATTGGTGTAATCCTCAAGCAGAAGCGATGCTCAAATTACGTTGGCCACAAGATGAGCGTCAATCGATCTTCAATCTAATTCGAACACCTGAAATTGTGGAGTATTTTAAAGCGGGAAATTATGAATCCCCTTTTCTCCTACAGCTCGATCAACGTGAACTTGAGTGCCGCTTCTACTACCCTTATATCGAAAATAATCTACTCATTATTGCTCGAGATGTAACCGATAGAGAGGTTGCGGAGCGAACGCGTCAAACCTTCTTCGCTAATGTTAACCATGAATTACGGGTGCCCTTAACGGTGATTAAAGGGTATGTCGAGATGTTACAGAGCAATTTGGCAGAATCAGAGCGCGAGAGTTTTGAAGCTAAGGCGCTCGATCGTATCGAGGAGCAAGCGGAGCGACTTCACTCCTTAGTGATTCAACTGATGGCATTAACACGCCTTGAGACAGGTGCTAAGTGGGATCGTGCCGAAGTTGTTCCTCTTTCACAACTCACCGCTGAGATGCTCGATGATTATTATCAGCAACATCCCGAATCTCGAGATTATATTACCGCAGAGATTACCCCAAACTTAACTGTTCTCGGCAGTCAGGATCAACTTAAGCAGGTGGTTCTCAATCTCTTTTACAATGCCATTGAACATAATCCTCCCCAAACGCCGATCCATCTTCTACTAACAAAGGTAGATAATGGTAGTGAACAAGGCGAGATTCTCTTTCAGCTCTCAGATAGAGGAAAAGGAATTCCTCCAATGCATCTTCACAAATTAACAGAGCGTTTCTATCGGGTCGATTCCTCTCGCAACCGCGAGCAATCGGGAGGAAGTGGTTTAGGTTTAGCCATTGTTAAACATGCTCTCAATAATCATGAGAGTCAGCTAGAGATTAGCAGTGAAGTTGGGAAAGGAAGCTGCTTCTCTTTTCGTCTTAAAGCTCACCTATCAAAAATGTAAGAGACGATTCTCAGCCGTTTTTTAGCTCTTACAACAAAGGCTGAACGCTGCCGGATCTCACTATCGCGTATTTTCATCAATTTCTCGCCGGCATCAGGCACCAAAGATGCCAACCTGCGGGCATGCAGGAGTTATAAGAGCGAAATGGTTATCTCCCGACGCTCAACAGATTCTCTTATGGATCGAATCAACTAAACAACAGAAGCTAATGAGATGCCGAAGATCACTCCTGCATACTTTCAGAAACTACGCGCTGGTATGAGTCGTAATCTGATCGATTCATCACCGGCACGTTATTACCCTGCTCTATCTATTGACTCTTGAGGGAAGCTAATTTTCTTAAAAGATAGTTGAGCAATATTCCATAGAGCGGGAGGAAGAAGATTGCTGAGATAACGATCTTAAAGAAGTAATCCACCATAGCGATTTCTGGCCAATTCTCTGCCATAAAATCATCATCACTTTGATAGAACGCAATACTAAAGAAGACTAGAGTATCGATTAAATTCCCCACGACAGCCGCGGCACTCGGTGCAACCCACCAACGCTGATTTTGACGAAGATAATTAAAGACAGTGATATCGATCAACTGCCCAACGAGATAAGCAGAGAAACTCGCAAGTGCAATACGCGCAACAAAGAGATTGAAGGTCGCCAAAGACTCCCAACCCACCCATAATCCCTTAAAGAAGAGAACAGAGAGAAGATAAGAGATCATCAATGCCGGGATCATCACCACAAAGATAATTCTCCGCGCTAATGATGCCCCAAAAATGCGTATCGTCAAATCGGTGGTCAAAAAGATAAAGGGAAATGTAAATGCCCCCCAAGTGGTATGAAAACCGAAGATCGTAAAGGGTAACTGAACTAGATAGTTACTCGAGGCAATAATCAGAATATGAAAAAAGGAGAGAATATAGAGCGCACGCTGCCGCTGCTCTGGCGTAAAGTTGTATTGAATCATCGATTAAATTCCTTAGTTTTTTTATGTGGGAGGATTGCGAACCACGAATGAAAGGCGATCATTCTAACGGATTTACGCCGAACAGCAACTATTAATTGCAAGAGTGGGGAGGAGTCTAAACCCTAACCCCCAACCATTAGTACTATCTTCTGACAACGCCATAGCGCTTTAATGAAGACTTAATGAAGACTGAGTCGATCAGTCAATCAATTATCGATCTCAAAAAGATCGGCAAATTTCTCAACATCGAGATATTTAGCATACTCTTCAATACTCTCAAGCACACTCTCATCCTCTAATAGAGAGAGAGCATTGCAATCTCTCCTAATGCACTAAAACCGACTTCCATTCCCTCTTCAACTTGATCTGTCACCACTAACATTACCAAAGCAATTTTACAATCTTGAGTAACAAGACGCTCATAAAGACGCGCAACACGCTGATTCATCAAACGTCGCTCTGCCGGAGTAATCGCCGAATAGGCAACTAAGTGAGGATGGGAAGAGATCGCTAAATAGACCCATTGAGCTAACTCTACCCGATCAACATCAGAGGTGCGCTCTATAAGACAATTTTTAAAGTTATCGATGGGGACTGATTGAGCAGATGCAATCGGGGAAGAGAGTGAAAGCCCTGCGACTAAGAGTAAGGCACTCACACGGAAAAGAGATTTTTTAAGTGAAGCAATAACTTGAAAAGAGAGAGACATCGATACTCCTAAATGACTTGCCGGCATCAGATCAATTGATCAGCTGATGAAAGATAGCAAGAAGATAAAGATATGAATAATAGTAGATCAATAATAGAGATCACTAATAGATATTGATGCTTATTATTTGCTAATGGCTTCCCTTTGTCACTGAAATAGTGACATAAAAATGATCTCGATAGTGATCGAACAATATTCAAACAGAGATCCTATAACGATATAGAAGGACGGTAAAAGAGAACAATAAAAAAGGATCAGCTCATATTTTAAACTGATCCTCCATTGAGTTATTAATCATAAAGCCCTTATAGCAAGGGTTAAAGTGCTTTACGATCTCGCTGATCGAGCAGCTCTTGTAATCGCTCATTCTTCTGGACACGAATATCTACCCCTTTGACGAAGTAGATAATAAATTCGCAGATATTTTGGCATCGATCCCCTATTCGCTCTAAAGAACGCGCACAATTCATCGCCTTTAAGATAGAGGGGATAGAGCGAGGATCTTCCATCATATAGGTCATCAACTGACGAATAATATTCTCATATTCACTATCGATCTTATCATCTTCGGGATAGATCGATAAGACGGCTTCAAGATCCATACGTGCAAAGGCATCTAATACCTTTTCAAAGAAATTAAGGCTCCGAATCGCTAGAGACTCTAAAGAGACGGTAATCGCATCAAGATGCTCCGGCGCCGGCGTAATATAGGCCATTTTAGCAATATTTCGAGCAGTATCGGCGATACGCTCAAGCTCGGCGATTGTCTTAATAATTACAATTAGAAGACGAAGATCACTCGCTGTTGGTTGCCGTTTTGCGATAATCATAATACAGAGCTCATTGATCTCAACCTCTAACTCATTGATCACCTCATCTCGCTCAATAATAGCATGGGCTAAGGCCTCATCACGCTGACTCATCGCTTTGATCGAATCGCGAATCTGCCGCTCAGTTAACCCACCCATCTCTAATACTTTACTCATCGAACGCTCAAGCTCAGCATTAAATTGCGCTGAGATATGGCTCGTAAAATCTAACTTCTTCATGCGTTCCCTTCTCTTCTCAATATCAATCTCGTTCTCAAAACCCGTTCTCAAATCTCGTTCTCAAAACTCAACCACTCATACTCAATCATTAACCGTAACGACCGGTAATATAATCTTCTGTCTGTTTGTGATTCGGTTTTGTGAAGATCGTATCGGTATCATCAAATTCGATCAGATCTCCTAAATACATAAACGCCGTCTTATCTGAACAGCGTGCTGCCTGCTGCATATTGTGAGTCACCATCACGATGGTGTAATCCTCTTTTAGCTCAAAGATCAACTCTTCAATCTTACCGGTTGAGATGGGGTCGAGCGCCGAACAAGGCTCATCCATTAGAAGAATCTCCGGGCGAATAGCAATTGCACGCGCGATACTCAATCGTTGCTGCTGTCCGCCAGAAAGATTGGTGCCATGTTCATGAAGCTTATCCTTAGTCTCCGACCAGAGTGCCGCTTTTGTTAAGGCCCACTCTACCCGCGCATCCATATCGGCTCTTGAGAGATTCTCAAAGAGTTTGACGCCAAAGGCGATATTGTCATAGATCGACATGGGAAAAGGAGTGGGTTTTTGAAACACCATGCCAACATTAGCACGCAGGAGAGCGACATCTTGCTTGGAGGTTAAGATATTCTCCCCATTGATCAAGATCTCCCCTTCAGCGCGCTGCTCGGGATAGAGTTCAAACATCTTATTAAAGGTTCGAAGCAGTGTTGATTTACCACAACCAGATGGGCCGATAAAAGCCGTTACCTGATTTTCGGGAATATCGAGTGTAATATCGTGAAGTGCGTGAAATTTATGGTAATAAAAGTTTAAATTTCTAACGCTAATTTTTGCCGGGCGATCCTCTTTAACAGGGGGCTTAACTGCCGCTGCGGCAAATGCATCATGAGAATCGATATTCTGTTTAGCTTCTAAATTCATTCTATCTTCCTACATCTATTAAGAGATTCACTCACCTTTAGCATGGTTAGATGCCCTATGCCCTATTTAGCGCTTATTTTCAAATCTCATAAGCTTTCTACTAAAGGTTGAGCGATTATATCGAGTATAAGTTCGCTATTATAAATTCATTATGTAACAGGAGTGTAACAATAGAGATATTCTGCTCTCTTATCACACTCCTCTAACCGTGATCGACTAATCACGATTATTAGATTTAAAGAAGATCCGCACAATAATATTGAGTGCCAAGATCGCCATTGTAATAAAGAAAACTCCTGCCCAAGCTAATGCTTGAAGATTACTATCTGGCGTCATTGCGAAGTTATAGATTGTGACCGGCAAACTTGCCATCGGCTCCATAAGATCGGTGCTCCAGAATTGATTGGAAAGTGTCGTAAAGAGGAGAGGTGCCGTCTCACCCGAGATACGTGCAACTGCCAAAAGAATTCCCGTCATAATCCCGGAGAGGGAGGATTTTAAGGTAATTCGAACAATAATCTTCCATTTAGGTGTTCCTAAAGCATAAGCCGCTTCTCGCAAAGTATGAGGTACTAGGAGCAACATATTCTCCGTTGTCCGTATCACAATCGGAATCTGGATCAATGCTAAAGCGATGATTCCGGCAATAGCAGAATAATGCCCCATCCGAACCACCACAACGGTATAGACAAAGAGCCCGATCACAATAGAGGGTGCCGAGAGGAGAATATCATTAATAAAACGAATCACCGAAGCGAGCTTGCCATTACTATTATATTCAGCCAGATAGACACCTGCTAAAATTCCAAGCGGCGTACCGATTACTGTTGCCCAGAGAATTAGAATGCCACTTCCCACAATCGCATTGAGTAATCCGCCCCCTTCACTATTAGGTGGTGGCGTCATCTCAGTGAAAAATTGTAGCGAGATTCCCCCCATTCCTTTCGTCGCTGTCGTCCATAAGATCCAAATTAACCAGAAGAGTCCAAAAGCCATCGCAACAAGCGAAAGTCCAATCGCAAATTGATTGATGACTTTTCGACGTTGCTGCTTCTTCACACGTGAAAGATGGGTCATTTGGCGCTCATGGTGTTGATCTTGCGATACCCTATTCTTTTCCATATCTCCGCTATTTCCACTATTCTCTCTGCTATTCTCTCTACTACTATTTATAACGTTCATCTTATGCACGCTCCTGCTTCATAAATATTTTTGAGATCGCTAATACGATAAAGGTAATAATAAAGAGGAGAAGCCCTAACTCCATTAACGCTGCCGTATGAAGCTCGCTCGATGCTTCGGCAAACTCATTTGCTAATGATGAGGTGATACTATTGCCGGGCGCAAAGAGGGAGAAGCTATCAAATTGATAGGTATTACCGATCACAAAGGTCACCGCCATTGTCTCTCCCAGTGCGCGTCCTAATCCAAGCATCACACCGCCAAAAACCCCTTTTTTCGTATAGGGAAGAATTACTTTCCAGATCACTTCCCAAGTAGTAGCGCCTAACCCATAAGCTGATTCTTTCATAATACGAGGTGTTCGCTCAAAGACATCGCGCATCACTGAAGCGATATAGGGAATGATCATAATGGCGAGGATAATGCCGGCTGTTAAAATACCGATACCAAAAGCGGGGCCTTTAAAGATCTCATCGAGAAAAGGAATCCCCTTACTAAAAGATTCGAGCGGCTTTTGGAAATATTTTGCAAAGAGTGGTGCAAAGACAAAGAGTCCCCACATACCATAGACAATACTGGGAATGGCCGCGAGAAGTTCCACCGCAACCCCGATCGGTCGGCGTAACCAAGGGGGGGCTAGCTCTGTTAAAAATATAGCGATCCCAAAACTGACCGGCACCGCAATCACTAATGCAATAATGGAGGTAATAATCGTGCCGTAGATCGGAACTAAGGCACCAAATTGATCCATCGGCGCATCCCACTCCTTTGTCCAGAGAAATTTGAGTCCAAACTCCTTAATACTTGGCATAGAAGCAATAATTAGGGAGAGCATAATCCCGGTTAAAAGAATCAGCACAAAGATCGCCGCAGCACGAACGCTGAAAGCAAAAAGCTGATCTGGCAGAGCCGATTGTGGTTTTTTAATACTTTTCATTCAATCTCTTCTTTCACTATCTCGATGACTCGATTATTAGATTTTTAAGCTTTTAAACTTTTAAACTTTTAAGCTTTTGAATTTTTTGGATATGGAAAACCCAACCGAAGCGTCTTCTCATCGATTGGGTATTCTATTATCGCTTAAGATGAATACTTTTTAATATTTTCACCATCTTTATCATCTATATATAGAGCATATACTGATTTTTACTCATCTATCTACTTGATGATAAGCTCATTTTTTAAAGTTGTATCAATAATTTTGACAACATTTTCAGGAAGTGGAGCATAATCTAGACCGATAACAATCTCTTGACCCTGCTTACCATAACCCCAGTTGAAGAAGTTAACGATCTCTTTTGCAACTTCTGGCTTATTCTGCTCTTTATGGAGAAGAATAAAGGTCGTTGCTGCTAAAGGCCATGCATTTTTACCTGGCTTATCTGTTAGATCTTGTACAAAAGATTCATTCCATTTCACCTCTTTTGCAGCAGCACTGAAGGAGTCGATGCCTGGGCTGACAATTTCACCATCTTTTGAGATCAACTTGGTATAGCTTAAATTATTCTGCTTTGCATAAGCATACTCAACATAGCCGATTGAACCTTCGATACGTTGGACGAATGCGGTAACACCATCATTCCCTTTACCACCTATTCCCACAGGCCAGTTCACTGTTGAACCACTTCCTACCTGATCTTTCCACGCTTCATTCACTTTTGCGAGATAACCGGTGAAGATAAAGGAGGTTCCTGAACCATCTGCACGACGGACAACAGAGATATCTTGATTAGGAAGTTTAAGATTAGGGTTTAACTTTGCAATCGCTTCATCATTCCACTTAGTGATTTTACCAAGATAGATATCCCCTAATGTCTCACCATCTAATACGAGTTCATTCGTTTTGATTCCATCAACATTGATTGCAAGAACAACACCGCCAATCACTGTTGGGAATTGGATTAAACCTTTCTCTGCTAACTGCTCTTCTGATAGAGGTGCATCCGTTGCCCCAAAATCTACTGTACCTGCATCGATCTGTTTAACGCCAGCGGAAGAACCGATCGATTGATAGTTAATTCGATTACCCGTCTCTTTCGCATACTCAGCGGCCCATTTCGCATAGACAGGTGCCGGGAAAGAAGCGCCTGCGCCTGTTACAGTAATGGGATCTTTTGCCATAGCACCTGTAGTAGTGATAGCGACACCCAATGCAACTGCTGCGGTCAATTTAGCGATACTGCTCTTTACTGTTTTCATTATAAAAACTCTCCTAAGTGTACAAAATTAAAAGTTTATGATTTAAGGAGACGGGGGTCGGTTTCATAACTACGTTCCTCCCGCGACTGAAAACAGTATACAAAGCGTATGTGACAACAATGTAACAAAGAAAAAATGTCGTAATCTCAACAATTGAAATCATCTTGCCAGCATCCTCTACCGGCACGCGATTTATGGAAACATGCAGTATCGGCAATAGGAGATTGCCAATTTGCCGGCGCGTGGTTTTTGGAAGCATACAGTGGTGATCTCCAGCAACTCATCAGCTTCTGTTGTTTAATCGATTCAATCCATAAGAGAATCTGTTGAACGGCGGGAGAGAACCATCTCGCTCTTTTCACCACTGCATGCCCGCAGGTTGGCATCAATGATGCCCATTGCCGGCGTGTAATCTTTGGAAGAACGCGATAGTGAGGACCGGCAGCGTTCAGCCTCTTTTTTCAATCAATGATTCTTAAGATGATTCGTTGAAAGGCGGGAGCTTACCATCTCGCTCTTTTAACCACTGCATACCCGCAGGTTGGCATCTTTGATGCCTGAGACAATACTATCAAGCATTAATCAGTATTAAGTGATGCTATTTCCCGACAATCGAAGATCATCTGCCGGCATGCGATTTATGGAAACATGCAGTATCGGCAATAGGAGATTGCCAATTTGCCGGCGCGTGGTTTTTGGAAGCATGCAGTGGTGATCTCCGGCAACTCATCAGCTTCTGTTGTTTAATCGATTCAATCCATAAGAGAATCTGTTGAGCCGCGGGAGCTTACCATCTCGCTCTTTTTCCCACTGCATGCCCGCAGGTTGGCATCAATGATGCCCATTGCCGGCGTGTAATTTTTGGAAGAACGCGACAATGAGGACCGGCAGCGTTCAGCCTCTTTTCTACCTTTTTTCTACCTTTTTTCTAATATAATCATTAGTAATAATCGACAAAAAAGGAGATGGATCGCATCTCCTTTCTCAATTTAAACGTCAATTAATCAAGAGTTAATCAAGAATTAATCAAACTTAATAGTTGATCTCAATATTATCTAAAAGCCTTGTTTTACCACATTTTGCAGCCACTAAGACCACAAGATGTTGATCTTTCTGAGTGGCTAACTGTAGCGTCTTTTGCTCTCGAATCGAGAGATAATCCACAACAAAACCTTCTCGCTCTAAAATAGTACGCGCTTCATTCTCATAGGCATGATAATTTTCAGGACGCGATGCAAGATCAAGCGCGAGTAGATTCTCCCTCAAGACCTTTAAGACTTCAGAAATTTTTGTCGCTTGCTGACGCTCTTCATCACTTAAATAGCCATTACGACTTGAGAGCGCTAAACCACTCTCTTCTCGCTCAATATCGACCGGAATAATCTTAATATCAAAATTGAGTGCCGCCACAAGCGCTTCGATCACTTTAAGCTGTTGGTAATCTTTCTTACCAAAACAAGCATAAGTGGGAGTAACAATATTGAAAAACTTTGTCACTACCGTTGCAACTCCTTCAAAGTGGCCCGGACGATCACGCCCACAAAGCTCACCGATAAGCGATTTTGGAGGTACCACTAAAAAAGGCGCATCTTCTCCATAGAGAATCTCTTCTGTTGGAAGAAAAAGCGCCGAAACGCCGGCAGCTTCCAACTTTTCCATATCCGCTTCTATTGTTCGCGGATAACTATCGAGATCCTCCCCCTCACCAAATTGCAGTGGATTGACAAAGATCGAAACAATCACATTCTCACAATGACGCTTCGCTTCTGCCACTAAGGAGAGGTGCCCCGCATGGAGGTTTCCCATTGTAGGAACAAACGCAACTTCATGATGTGCTTTTCGCCATTGACGCACTTCTGCTACACTTTTTAATACTTTCACTATCTATCTCCCCAATTTATTGAAGACTTTTATCATAATAAAAAATTCAAACCGTTAGAAAAGATGCTCTTTTCCCGGGAATACTCCCATTTTTACCTCAGTTACATAATTCTTAAAAGCACCCTCAATCGATGGATCACCCTTCTCGGCACTACTCGCTAAGAAATTCTTGACAAAACGAGGCACAACATCTCCTCTGACACCGAGCATATCGTGCATCACTAAGACCTGCCCATCCGTTAAAGCACCGGCACCAATACCGATCACAGGAATATCGAGCGCAATAGAGAGTGCTTCTCCCACCTCTTCAGGAACACACTCGACAACCATCAATTGTGCCCCGGCACTTTGATGCGCTCTGGCATCTTCAATCAATTGCGCTGCCACTTGTAGATCCCGTCCTTGAACGCGATATCCTCCGATAAGATGAACCGATTGTGGCAAGAGCCCAACATGACCGCAGACCGGAATACCTCTTGCTGTTAAGAAGGCCGTTATCTTTGCCATGCCGGCACCCCCTTCGAGCTTAACCATCTCTGCACCTGCCTTCATCAATGCTGAAGCTGCACGAAATGCCTCTTCACAACTGCCTTCATACGATCCAAAAGGGAGATCAACCACAATAAATGCATCAGGATGGCTCCGCACAATATTTTCCGTATGGTAGATCATCTCTTCCAATGTAACCGGTAGTGTCGAACCATGTCCCTGCACTACCATTCCTAATGAATCTCCTACTAAAATGGCATCAATACCAGCCTTTTTCATCTCTTTTGCAAAACCTGCTTCATAACAGGTTAACATTGCTATCTTTTCTGATGCAGCTTTCATCTGCAGCAGATCGGTAATTCTTCTCTTCGCCATTACTTATCGCTCCTCTCTTTTGATTGTCTAAGCGTTCATCAATTAACTCAGATACAAACTTATCGTATCAACCTCGATATAGATCTATATCTAGATCAAGGTCGTCCAAATAGATATATATATAGATATATACAATGGATCTATAAAACCTCTATAAGAGTAATATTTTTAGCTTGCTTTATCTGCTCAATAACAGCACATAAACATGATATGATACTCCTATTTGTTAGCGATTTTAATGAAGATCGCTAGACTCTTATAAAAGAGCCATCAAATATCTATTAATAGCTCTTATCCTTATATATCCATCAACAGTTGTAATAGGCAGATCAGATCGCTATGAAACGTTACCAATTTTTAACCTCTATCCATCCCATTATCGACCGCTATATTGAGCGTTTTATAATACCGGAAAGTACGGTCATTGATGCAACATTAGGTAATGGACAAGATACTCTCAAGATTGCGCAACGGTTAGGACCGAAAGGTCGCCTCTATAGCTTTGATATCCAGAAAAAAGCGATCGAGCGAAGCCAACAACTGCTCGAGGAGGCAGATATTAAGCTTCCCAAAATAGAGTTAATTCACGATAGCCATATCCATTTTGATCGCTATCTTGCACCTGAAGAGCGCGTCGATTTTATTATCTACAATCTCGGCTATCTTCCTCGGGGCGATAAATCGATCACAACGGTAGCAGAATCAACCCTTCAAAGTGTTAAAGCTGGACTTTTACGACTCAAGCCTTATGGCATAATGGTGATTGCTGTCTATCATGGTCATGAGGCAGGAAAAGAGGAGCGAGATCAATTAGCGCAATATCTCTCAACTTTGGATCAACGACAATATCATGTCTTTTGCCAGCAATTTATCAATCAGAAAAATAATCCTCCCTTTCTCTATCTAATAGAGAGAGCCTACAACTCTGCTGACTCAATGGAATAATTGAAGATTCTATGAATGATCGCACCCTCTTTATCATCGCCCTACTCATCGCCTTATTTTTACATGCCGGCATTGGCTATCTGATGCTCCATGATGAGCAAAATCGTATTGAACTCTATCAGCAGGAGGATCTAGTAGCGGTAACACTTATTCCGACTAATGAGCTAGAACCTTTAACAGATCAAACAATAGAGAGCGAGATCGATCAGAAAACTGATGAGGAGATTGAGGAAAAGGTCGAGGAGGAAGCAACAGCACCGGAAGTAGCAGAATTAGAGGCTTCTACAGAAGAAGAGAGAGAAAATGCTCCCGGAAATGAATCTTTAGAAGAGGATGCTGAGAAAAGAGAGGAAGCAGAGAACGAAGATACAAAAGATGTAGAAGAGGAATCAGATGAAGCGCTTCCTTACCAACGTAATATTTCTGAGGATGGCGAATATCTGCAAGATAATATTCTTCCTCCAAGAGAGGCGGGAGATTATCGCCGAATCATCACAACAGAAGAGAATCCTTACCAAAAGTTAGTAGATGATGCGATTGCACTCTTAGAAGAGACACCATTTCTCGATAAAAACTGGGAAGAGAGTGAAGATGATAGCGATCAACCGAACTACTATTCACCTCAATTTATCGATCTTCTTAAACAATATAACCCACAAAACTTCAAGGAGAACGACGTAGCAGTAGATGATGCCGTTAATGACTCACTCGATGAAATAGAAGATGAGATGCTTGATGAGAGCAATGATGAAGTTGTAGAGATTGATGAAGTTCTTGAAGAGATGCAAAAAGCAGAATCGACACCCCTTATCGTCCACTACCTCGATTCTCCCGATAGTGAACCGATACCGATCGAAGAGGAGAAGCAGACAGAAGAAGAGAAGATAGAAAAAGCTGAAGTGAGAGCTTATCGCAATATCTATAATGCTGCTGAGAGCCACATTCGTAGATTGGAGTACAATGTCTCTCTTAAATCGACCCAATGTTATGATCGTTATATCAAAGGGCAAAATCGCCAATATCGTGTTGCGCTTATTATCTATGAAAATCCTCTACGTACAGGCATCTATAAGAGTAGCGGCAATGATCAGCTCGATCGCTGTATTGTGGAGATGACTAATCAATTTATTCAGATCCCGGCAGAGATGGAGCGCATTCGTAAACATGCACCAAGAAGAGGCGATGCCTATCTACTCAATGCAAGTTTCTAGCGGAACGTTAGCATGGATTTTCGACAAAAAACAAAAGCATTCAGAGTATCTGATAAGCAATAATCAGATACTCAGATAATCAGATAATCAAAAATTAAATAATTAAAGATTGACCATAAAAAAAACCAACGGCTTACTATCTTAACGATAGAGAAACCGTTGGGTTTACCATTTTTAGCGAACTCAATAGAACTGCATTATTCTACTAATATCTATCACTCTCAACTAACCTCAACTAACTCCAATTAATTGAGTCAATTAATTGAGATGAATAGATGAGGTTATAGCAGATAGAATAGAACTATACCGATAATTATGAGAAACGCTTAATGCTGTATGGCGTTGGATCGATAATCGGTGTTCTACCCATAATAAGATCAGCCGTAAGTTCACCTGCTGCAGGGCTCTCACTCATACCCCAACCTGTTGCCGTATTGATCACAAGACCTGGATACTTTTCAACTTCAGAGATAATGGGTGATCCATCTGCGGTCGGTGCAATACATGCGCCCCAACGCTCGATCACTTTAGAATCTGCAAATTGTGGGAACTCTGCCTTCATACGATCAAATACACCATCAAGATGTTCGTTGTTAGGTGTTGCAGTAGCGACACGATACTCTTCAAATGGAGTCACTTCATCCATGCTCCATGATGTTTTCATGGTAAATGAGTTGTAGAGATCGCTTCCTAATTTAAACTCTAATGGTAGATCTTCTCCACCTAAAAGGTGCATAAACTTAGGCCCTAAAAGGAAGCTATCTTTTGTAATAGAGCTTGTAAAGATACGAGGTGCAACCGCATAAGTCCCATCCGACTGCTCACGGAAATGGATACCATTTGGAAGATGAACGTTTCCTCTTGGTGCGCCTTCTGCTCCTTCGACAACCTGCTGTGAGAGATAGACATTGAGCGTAGGAAGATCAACACCCATATTACCCATAAAGAGACGCGCCCAGAAACCATTTGCTAATACAACAAGATTGGTCTTAATTGCCCCTTTCTCCGTCACAACTTCCGCAATTTTACCACCTTCAGTCTCAATACCGCGCGCTGCACAGTTGGTAAAGATCTTCACGCCGATACGTTTCGCATATTCTGCTAAAACTGTCGTACCACGTTCTGGATCAACACTTCCGGCATCTTCTTCAAAACCTGCAATTTCCCAAGCTGTTTGTGCATTAGGAAGACGATCTGCTAACTCTTTACCTTGAATGATACGGGTCTTTAAAGGTGTATCAAATCCTGGATTTTGTGAATTAACGGCAATCCACTCTTGAACGGTCGCTAACTCTTCAGGTGTGATAATGGCTTCTACACGACCTTGAGTACGGTAAGAGGTATCAGCACCGACACGCTCATTCATCTCACGCCATAACTTTTTACCATAGTGATGAAGTGGGAAGATCTCTGGTGCTGTTTTATAACTGATAATTTGGCTATAAGCACGTCCTGATTGTTCCCCTGCAACTTCACCCTTCTCAACAATTGTCACGCTCATACCACGCTCACGCATGTTGATCGCACTCATAATTCCTTGAATACCCGCACCGATGATCACCACATCCGACTCTTTCGGTAAAGGACCTTCAGTTCCCGCAACATATGGTGCGCGAGAAGTTGTTGAAATTAAGGTACCTTCTCTACGAATCATTGGGGTTACAGCTGCACCCGCCCCTAAAACGCCGACAGCACCAGCACCTAGAAGAAATTTTCTACGTGAAATACTCATATAAAAACTCCACTTCAAATAATTATGTTAAAACGCCTAAAAGTTTAATAAGCGCGTATCTTATCATGAGAAAATTTTATTGATCATGATCAATTTTTAGCAACTATTCTAAAGTGATAATTTTTTTCAATGAAGCGAGATCTATTTTTAGCTCCCCAAAAATATTTCACAAAAAAACAGAATATTTTTTATAAGATTAGACATTTCACAAAAAATAGTTCTAAAAAGATCGCTATTATCAAGCAACTAAAGAGTTAATCTGAATGTTATCTTTTTAAAAAAAGAGACATTTAAGAGTGACTATCATTTTAATTAAGTACTATTACCTACTGAAATCCTTAAAAAAGAACCCCCTTTTTTTCTTAAAGATAAAAGGGGGGATTGATCAACAAATATTCACACTTAGTTAAAAAATGACTCATTTTAAACTTAATTTATCGCGATCATTTAAGAAAGAAAATGAATCTCTAACCTTCAGGCCAGATAAACCAGCCGGCAATTTCAGGATCAGTTTCAATAAAGTGGCGCATCTTATCCGATTTAAATGCCGCTTTTAGATCATCAATCCAAGGTGCATTTTGATCCTCCTTCCTCACTGTAACCATCAGTTCAAGATCAGGAAGAAAGGTCTCATGAGCTAATGCATATTCAGGCCCTATTCCCCCTAATAATGCAACACCACCCGGCATCACACCATAATCGATCTCCTCAAGAAGACGAGGAATTAAGGCAGAATCCACCTCTGTAAATTGTAAGTTTTTACTATTTTTGGTGATATCTCTAGCCGTCACAATCGCCAAATCAACTTGAGGATCTAACTCAATCCAACCGATCTTCTGCAATAAGGCATAAGAGCGTGCCGCATTCGAGGGATCATTCGGCACTAAAATAGAAGCGCCCTCTTCTACCGTATCTAACGATTTCTGCCGAGTAGAATAGATAAATGCAGGGATTGAAGGCGTATGCACAACAGAGACAAGATCTGCCCCTGTTTCTCGATTATAGACATCGAGATAAGCCTGATGTTGAGCGGTATGGAAATCGATTCCCCCTTCAACTAAAGCGCTATTTGCATCCCGTAATGCACCAAAATTACGAAAAACAATCTCATATCCTTTCGCTTCTAACTCCGGTTTTACAACCTTTTCCACTAAAATATTGTGCGCACTCGGCGGCATTCCAACTCGCAATACCTTATCTGCATCTGATGAATCACCACAGGCGGCTAGAATACCCCCTAAAAGAAAGAGTCCAGCTATTTTTACGCTCTTTTCCAATTTTTGGCGAAAAGAGTTTTTCCCTCTCCTTGATTCAAAGGGATGATTAGCGCTCTTTCCCCTCATATTGCCGGCAGCCACTATCACCGTGCCACTTGTTATACTCTCTCGCTCCATTCTGCTCTCCTTTCTCTGCACCACTAAAATTTTGCATAACTAATAAAAGATCATATGTAAAACTAAACATATAAGATTTATATACAAAATAAAAGTATCATGCTTTTTACCAAAAGAGAAGCGGATAAAGAAAAAGCAATCTAAAACTTTTAGATTGCTCTATCACTCTATTGCCTTCTTACCTTCTTGCTCTATTTGCTTATCAATTGCTTAACAATTGATTTTAGGATCTGCATAACCTAATCGGAACTCTTCTTAGAGCGATAGTAGGTAATACGACTATATTGAGGACGTTTAGGCGCATGATCACCACCGGAGTTATAGATCTTAATGCCATGACGGACAAAAATCGGTAGAAGCGGACGATGTGCATGCCCACATAGTAGTAGCTGACATCTAAATTGAGGGAGCTCTCGCGCTAATCGTTTACTTCCAACATCTTTACCTTTCTTTCGATGAAATGCTGTCGGCGTTCCTTTAGGCGGATAGTGATGCAAAACGATATCACAATCATAATATGGGCTAAAATCACGGCAATCTTCAGGGATTGAGGCTATTTTTAGCCCTAAAATAGCGTGAATATCACCATCTCCATAAGGTAGATCTCTCATCCAATCGATCGATTCTTTAACATAATCATGATTACCACTGCAGATAATAACTGGCGTTTTTCGCTCTGCCAGCCATCGTTTAAGATATCGAATCTGTTTTTTACCAGAATCATTAGCACGTTCATCGAGAAGATCCCCTGTTAAGCAGATTAGATCAAATTGATCCTCTACTTTAGCAATCCATCGATAGAGCTTCTTCTGATAGTGCAGATCAGTCACATGTAATATCTCTAACTTTTTTCCCATGCATTATTTTCCATCTATTATCTATTATCTATTGCTGGTCGCCCACACTATTTTGGGTATAGATAATATTATCTAACTGATATCCCATCTCCTTTGCACTATTGAGATAATCCTTAATAACCTCTGCCGACAAAGTAGGTGTACGCGAGAGGAGCCAGAGATATTTTCGATCAGGATCTCCCACTAAAGAGATCTGATAATCGGGATCAATTCTTAGTACCCAATAATCCCCTTTTGTAAAAGGAACCCAGCGAAGATAACGAGGAAGAAATGAGACTTTCAATTCGCTGCCACTGCTATTTTCTAAGGTCGCAAAACCGGTAGCAACATCCATCTTGCCATCAGCAACCCGGCAACGATTCACAACAGCAATCCCCTCCCCTTCACGATGATATTTAGCCGCAATATCGCCCACACACTTCTCTTGAAAAAAGTTAGGTAGACGCGCAATCTCATACCACTGCCCAAGATAACGCTGACTATCAAAGTCAGTGACTGCTTTCACATCACTTGCAGATGCCATCTGCCCCAAAGTGACAAATCCCCCCAATACAAGACTCAATAATAATTTTCTCATGTTAGCCCTCTTCTCTCTTTAATTAGATCACGTTTTCTATATGGCCAGATTAAAGTATCTTACCTTGTTGCCAGAAATAATGACAAAAATAACTAATGGTATAAACAATAAGAGTTGGAGGGATAAATGAGAAGCAAAGAATACTGATATATAGCTCACACTTCCAGCTATTGACGATCTAAAAAAGAGCTTAGATTTGGACAATAAAAAAGCCCACTAAAAAGTGGGCTTTCGTGTTGATGGATATGATCTAACGTTATAAATCAGAACAGTAGCTGTTTATCCTCATAACAATGCCTTGGGAATGATTTTAAGAGCAAAGTTTAAATTTTATTTTTCTTTTTTAGAAAATTTACCAAAGTAACTAGATACGATAGGAGCTACACCAAAGCCGAGAATTCCATAAGATAAAACATCCCATCCCATATACATTCCAAACAAAGCTGCTATTACTAAAATTATAGATGTAAAAAATCCATATTTTTGAGCATTAAGATCAAACTTTGTTCCTCTATCTACAATAATAGACTCCATATCTCTACGATGTTTTCCCTGCCGCTCAAATTCCTTAAAAACAGTTTCAGTAGCATCAGGATAGAGCTCGTTAAATCTTTCCAGATGATCAAGGTGTGGAAATGGACTATCGTAACTTTCCTGTTTATGTTGAACAGCTATCTGAGTAATAACCTTTGCAGCTTCAGGATTTTCATATATGACTTTCAGCGCAGCATCATCTAAAATACCTTGCTTTTGAAGCTTTTGTATTAAATCATTCGCCTGAGAGTCCTTATTATTTTCAGCTGCCTGATGATTTTCTTTTCTCATGCTAAATCTATAGTAATACTACAGTTTATTTATCAAAAACGTATCGCTCTATATTTTTATCAGATATATATTTTTGTGTGACTCTTTCAAAATCTTTAGATATTTCTAAAATATCCTCAGTAGAAGCTTCTTTAAAGGATTTCTGAGTAATTTTTTTATAGTCATAATAGCTAGAGCCTTGTATAAATATACTTGCTACAGATCGTAAAAATCCTTTTTTTTCATATAGCATACTTATTTCCTCCGGCAAATATTAATAATATTCTCCAATCAATGAAGAAATTTGATTATTTAATCTATTGTAGTATAGCTCTATGAAAATAGCGAAAACCTTCAAATAATCAAATTTAGAAAATGTCCCTTTTAGAATTACTGACCAAGTTTACATGGTTTGTTACCCATCCAAACATAATAATATTACCACCAATCACCTTAATTCTACCACTTACCATCCGTCACATATAACCCTTATCAATGATTTCGGTCTTAAGTTATAATGAAGAAAGAGCTCACGAATCATTAGGTAATATCCTTCCCAATCAATTTAGAACAGAATATTTATTAATTTTATGTCTAACTTAACCGTATTCCCGTCAAAATTCCCGTCAAACACAATTTTAGACAATAAAAAAACCCACTAAAAAGTGGGCTTTTTGTGTTGGTGGACATGAGTGGAGTTGAACCACTGACCCCAGCATTATGAGTGCTGTGCTCTAACCAACTGAGCTACATGTCCTAATTTTTTGTGGCCTTAAAATTGCACTCTAAAACCACTGGTTTGGTGGACATAGGTAGATTCGAACTACCGACCCCAGCATTATGAGTGCTGTGCTCTAACCAACTGAGCTATATGTCCTGAACTAGAAAGGAATTCTATATAGTATCACGATATCTGTCAACACTATCTTTATAATTGCTCACTAATTAAACGAGATCCTCTCTTTTCACCATTATTCTATCCTCTTTACGCCTCTCCTGCTTTATTGCTAGCAACGCTCTTTGTAACTGTACTATCAAATTCCTTTCTTAAATCCTTCCTTAATCCTTCCTTAAATTTAATAAAAATCACTTTTTCAAGTCCGATTTTATCTTTTTTGAGATTAATCAGATAATCTTATGGTAGAATAATCTCTCTTAAGCTAGTTTAAATCAAGGTTTGCGCAGAAAAGTAGAAAATTAATAACGATGAAGTGCGCATTTACAATATCAAAATATTTTTTTGGCTATATCACAATGCCATTGATTACCCTTTCGGTTTTAACCCTAATGGGGCTCTCCCTTATTCACTCTGAAAATCATTGGGTTGCTTATCTTGGCGTTCTCTACTTTACGCTTCTTCTGCTAATTCCTATTATTAGTATCGGTCGCTGGCTCTATCTCTCCGCATCAGAAGCTTTTATGATTACAACCGCTTGGGCCGGATTTCTGCTCTATATTGCGCTCTTTCGCCATGTTAATCCGCTCTATCCAAGTATTATGGCGCTTATCCCTATCATTCCTACATTTAAGGCGATTGGCGATCTTGTTTTACGAGTAGGAAGAAAAATTATCTCACTCAATATCTTTCGCCGAGAATATGAGAAGGATCGACGCACTGCGAGCTATACCTTAGAGGAGATCGATCAGATGGATGGGGAGAAATTTGAGCATTATGTTGCAAACCTTCTCCATCTCTATCAATTTAAAAAGATCCGCGTCTCCCCTTATAGTAATGATAAAGGACTCGATGTCTATGCTGAACATGAGAAACTCAAATATGGTTTTCAATGCAAAAGATGGGCCCGAAATGTCCCGCTCTCAGCGATTCAGGAGATCTATACAGCAAAAGATCTCTATGAACTTGATCGTATTATTGTGATTACCAATAGTGGCTTTACTAAAGCGGCTATTGAGGCGGCGATTAAGCTTGATGTGATCTTAATCGATCGAAAGCGTCTAGGTGAGATGATTCGCTATCTACAACCATAAAGGTAAAATCCAGATAGAAAAAAGCTACAACATCTAAAGATATTATAGCTCTAACTTATACTCTCTATTTTTTAATTAACAGCATTAATAGAAACATTAATAGAAGCTGTTACTAAAAACCTTTAAAGAAGACCTTAAAATGAACCCCTTAAATACGCGACTACTTATACCAAACTTCGGTAATTAACATCGATGTTGTTGGGTCGGCACTCTCAAAAACGAGATCAGCGCCATCATGCTTCTTAAACAGGACGGAATCATATTCAGCAAGATAGACCACTTCCCCTTCAAAAATAAGATTACAACCTTTGAAAACAGTGACTAAAGTGAAGTCACCTTTACGATTGTAGACCTCTTCCTTCTTTAATGTTACGCAAGAAAGCTCATGCTCTACCGCGGCATCACGACTCATCACGTTATAATCTAAAACGGGACCATCAGCACTTAACACTTCCGCATGATCACCGCCATCAAAGGTCACAATAGGTCCTTGATAAGAGAGTGTCTGTTTTGTTTCTCCCAATTTCAGCTCGGCACTCTTTCCTGAGAGAACGCTTAAGCTTCTAGAGACGCCTGGATAATGAGAAAAATGACCTGGGAAGATGATAGCGGCAGCACTCACACGCCACTCAAAATTACTAAGGTCCGCATCTAATGGCCAAATAACAATTTGGCGGGTTGTCCCTAACCCGTTTTTCCAAGGCTCTTCAATAAGTGTACTGTATTTTATAAGTTCCATAATTTTCTTAAGCTCTCTCAATCTAGATTAAATATCTTCTCATATACTGAAAAGGTCTATACATCTAATAGATCTCAATAATAGGGGCTTTTCCCTGCTATTGCAAAAGTTATCCCGCAGAATATGATCTCCTTCCCTCTAATCGCTTAAATTTTTATCGTTTATTGCGCCTTCTTCTCTATAGATCCCTCTACTATTTTAGCTCTATTTGGCTCTTTGTCCTCTCTCTCAACCATACTCGAGCAGTAAAAAAGTGTTAGTTTTTAAAAATTTTAATTAGAAATTATCCCGCTTTCCCTCTAAAATACGCACTTTAACAGACATTTAATAATATTTAATAAAGGGCGAACAATGTGCGGAATTTTCGGAATCATTAGTCAACAAAAGAATATCCTCCCAACCCTCTTAAACGGCTTAGAACAGCTCGAATACCGAGGTTACGATTCTGTCGGTATCGCCTTTTTAGACAAAAATGATTTAAAACGACTCAGAGCTGTAGGCCGTGTTGAAAATCTGCTCCAAGAAGCCTCTCCTTATGAGAGTTCTATCGGTATCGGTCACACTCGCTGGGCAACGCATGGTGGCGTCTCTATCGAAAATGCTCATCCTCATCAATCAAGTCATTTAATGATTGTCCACAATGGGATTATTGATGGTTATGATGAACATAAACAACGCCTTCAAAGTATCGGTTATCACTTTGAGTCAGAGACAGATACGGAAGTATTAGCGCACCTTTTACACGAATCCTCCACAAAACATGATTCGCTCTTAGAAGCAGTAAAGCATGTTATCGCAACTATTAGCGGTAATTATGCATTTTTAGTTTTAGACCAAAACAATCCTAATGAACTGATCGCAACAGCTCAAGGATGCCCTTTAATCATTGGATTAGGAGAAGAGAGCCACTACATCGCCTCCGACATTGCGGCGATAATCTCTGAAACAAATCGTCTTCTCTATTTAGAGAAGGGGGATCTTGCTATCTTACGTGCCGGTGGTGAACCGACGCTCTTTAATTACCAAGGAGAAGCGCTCTCTTCTGAAGAGATTACAGATAAGATCAAAATTTCCGATCTCACATTAGAGAAGCTTGATATCGGCACCTATCAGCACTTTATGCTCAAAGAGATCTTCGAACAGCCAACAGTATTGGAAAATACCATGGCGAAAACGATGGCGGAAGCGGATCACTCACCATTCTCTCCGACGCTTTTTGGAGAAAAGGCTGTAGCGCTATTCCCTCAAATCCAACGAATCCAGATTCTTGCATGTGGTACTTCCTATTTTGCCGGCTTAGTCGCAAAATATTGGTTTGAGGAGATTGCCAAAATTCCAACTCTTGTAGAGATCTCCAGTGAATATCGTTACCGCACACCGATTGTTGAAGAGAACACGCTAGTGATAACGATCTCTCAATCGGGTGAAACATTAGATACCATCGAAGCCCTTAAACATGCATTAGAGCTTGGCGCAATGAGTTCGCTCTCTATCTGCAATGTCAAAGAGAGCGTACTGCCACGCATGAGTGATTGCTCCTTCTATACCGAGGCAGGAATCGAGGTGGGTGTTGCTTCTACAAAAGCATTTACAACACAGCTCATGAGTCTCTTTATATTGGCCAATAGTATTGCCATGAGCCAAGGAGGACTCTCTTCCAAAGAGGCGAGAAATAATCTACAGATGATGCGGGAATTACCGGCGATGATTATTCAGAGCTTTAATTGCCAAGAACTTGCAAGTCAATGGGGAACACTCTTCTTAGAAGCAACTAGCGCACTCTATTTAGGTCGCGGGATTCATTACCCCATTGCGGCTGAAGGTGCATTAAAGCTTAAAGAGATCAGCTATATTCATGCAGAAGCTTATCCATCAGGAGAGTTGAAGCACGGGCCGCTTGCGCTTGTCGATGATCAGATGCCTATTATCGCTCTTCTCCCAGATGATGCCCTCTTTGAAAAGGTCCGCGCCAATCTTCATGAAGTTTTAGCGCGTAAAGGTCAACTCTTTATTATTACCGATAGCAAGGTGCCACTAGATGATCTCAAAGGAGCCCATATTATGCATCTACCTGAAGTGAGTGATCTTTTAAGCCCTATCCTCTTTACCATCCCGATCCAACTAATCGCTTATTATGCGGCACTACAACGAGGAGAGGATATCGATAAACCGAGAAATCTCGCTAAATCACTCACTGTCGAGTAGTTTATCTTTATAATTTGATAAAACACAGTTGTAAAAAGACGAAAGTTGGAGAGATTCATGAATCCTCATACTTTCGCCTTTACTGTTAAATCTCATTAAATTTTAAAGAGTGATTAAACCCGCTCAAACCTAATCAACTCAGATCAAACTCAATCGAGCAAGTTTGGTCGGCATTGATCGCTCCTGGAGATCGATTAAGCTTCCGCCTCATCATCTGCGACAATCTCTCTTCCGGGAAGAATAAGATTTAAGATCAGAGCTGAGAGCGAACCGACGGTAATACCTGATTTAAAGATTACCTGAACAAACTCAGGAAGTGCATTTAACACCTCTGGGCGCATCGTTACCATCAAGCCTAAACCCAATGAGACAGAGATCACTAAACCATTACGTTTATTGATCTCAACACGACCTAATACTTGAATCCCGGCAGCGATAATCATGGCAAACATCATCAAACCTGCTCCACCTAAAACAGGAAGAGGGATCGATACCACAAGCGCACCAAAGATAGGGAAGATGCCGGCAAAAAGAAGCAAAATTCCTGCCATTGCAACCACAAAACGACTTGCAACGCCTGTTAAAGAGATGATGCCGATATTTTGCGCAAAGGTTGAAAAAGGCGTCGTGGACATTAAAGCAGCAAGCGCTGACCCTAATCCTTCACATAAGATTCCTGCCTTCATCCGTTTACCGGTTACTTTAGTCTGCGTTGCTTCACCTAGTGCGAGGAAATTTCCACTCGATTCAACAATCGTTACAAGATAGGCGATACTCATTCCGATAATGCCGGAGATTGGAAAGGCAAAACCATATTCAAAGAGCGATGGAAGCGCGAAAACTTTAGCAGACTCAACGCCTGAGAAATCGACTAAACCTAGTTCATAGCCAAAGCCCTTCTCTAAAATAATCACCGCCAAATAACCAACGATCATTCCTATCACAATTGATGCAGATGCTAAAATACCCTTCCCCCACTGCGTCAAAGCAATCACCACAAAGAGCACAAAGAAAGCAACTACAAGATTAGGGCCTGAAGCATATTGTGGAGAGCCCACCTGCCCACCGGCAAACCAATCTAACCCTACTGGAAGAAGACTTAAGCCGATCATTGCAACCACTGTACCGGTCACAACAGGCGGAAAGAGTTTACGAATTTGTGGCATAAAGAAGCTGCCAATAATCATCACTAAGGAAGCAACTAATGAAGATCCTAAAATCCCGGCAACACCATATTCGCTATTACCGATTGCGATAGCTGATGCTACGAAGGTAAAACTTGTCCCCATTACAGCCGGCAATTTAAGCCCTATAGGACCAATCCCTCGAGATTGGACAAAGGTGACGGCACCAGAAACTAAGAGCGCAGCATTCACTAAGGCCACTTTTTCGGCACTAGGAAGGCCTAAGGCGCTACCGATCACTAAGGGAACAGCGATAATACCGCCGAGTGCAGCAAGTAGATGTTGAGCGGCAAGGAGGAGTGAGATTGAAAAAGGAGGTCGATCTTCAAGATGGTATAACAGATTATCTTCTTTCATTAGAGGTCTCTCAAGAGTAATAAAAAAGCGGTACAACTAGAGAGGCTGCCCTATTATAGCGATGAAACAAGAGCAGAAAGATCGTATCTATAATGACCCTTCTGTAAAGTTACCTAGCAGTAATAGTCCTCAGAATAATATCGCTATTAATAATTGTTGATATTATCCAAGGTTAGAGATTATCGCGATTAGAGATTATCGAGATTAGAGATTCAATATCAGCCTCATCTATTACGCGCACATTATACACCTCTTTTTCGAAAAGAGAGCCTAATTCAGGTGCTTAATTCATCTTTACATAAAGATAAGGAGAAAAAGAATAAGCTATACAATCACCTCCCTCAAAGTGCTGTTTTAAAATTAGTCGCTCTTTGAGTAAAAGAGAGGCAAAATTTAAGCAGAACCGTGATGTTTAACTTTTAACGCGACGATATCTTCTACCGGCATAGAGCGATTCCACTCAAAGCAACTTGGACAACTCCACTGCAAGGTCTTTGTCGTATAACCACAAGAATCACACTGAAACTGCGCATAACGATCGAGCATCTCCTGAAATGTTTGATCGATCAATCGCGCAGATTCATTCTCTTGACAATATTTTTGTAGTTGATTGAGAATTGTTAGCCCCAATAAATTACGATCTCGCTTGAGAGATGATTGTAGATAATTGATCCCCGCCTCAAATGATTGATGCAAAATAAGGTAATGCGTCTTCCAAACCCTTAACATAATATGGTGATTTTTAGCGATCATCGCTTCTAACCAAGTAAGAAAATCTTCTTCTCGACTTTGTAGATGGTAGAGTTCATAAACGATCGGAACAATAAGTGGAATCAGCTTAATCTCTTGTCGCTCAATCTCCAATAATGTCTCTAAAGCTAAGGTATATTGCTCATATTGATAGAGACCATAAGCTCGAATCAAAGTTGCTCTAACACAGTTTTTATCTGCCTTATAAGCTTTATCGAGCCAAAGCATCACGCGCTCTAACCCTGTTGCACTCTTCTCTGCCAATGCCTCTTCTGCTAATTCACAATAGAGATGCGCCATCTCTGCTTTTAAGAGAGGTGTAAGCGACTCCATCTGTTCAAGCATTGCGATGCTCTGCAACCATTCTCTCTGCTGCTTATAAATTTTTGTTAACTTGAGGAGAGCAAGATCTCGATACTCTGCCGACTCAAGAAGCTGGCGAAGCGTGCTTTCAGCGCGATCGAGCATACCGGCGGCAAGATAATCTTCCGCTAAAGAGAGGTAGACCTTCTCCGTTAATGCTTTTGTGGGCGCTTCCTTAATAAGATACTCGTGAAGATTGATCGCTTTATCGATCTCTCCTCGTTTGCGAAAAAGATCGCCTAACATCAGGCTAAATCGTAAGTTATCAGCATCGAAATCTGGAGGGAGCGTTAGTAACGATTCATCGACCTCCTGACTCTCTTCAATAAAGTAACGGAGATTGAGATAACGGAGCATCTTCTGCTTTTTGACGTTATCTCGCTTCGCGGCAAGCCAGCCAATCAGTAAGCCTAATGGTAGAAGTAACCAGATATATTCAAGCATAATTAAATTGCAACAATGACTCCCCTATCACGATCACGGTAGGGGAGTCTGCTTATCGAAGAAGCTCTTCTTTGTAGAGAGGTTGTGGCGCTTATACCGATTACTCTAGAAATCAAAATCGCTCTGCTCCTCTAAAAACTGATCCATCTCACTCATGCTCTATTAAAGCTCTATTGATTAAAGTACATGCGTTTTACGCTTTAACTCTGCATTCTCTCTTTCAAGCTTCTTCACAGAGCTTTTCAGGGAGAGATGTTGGAAGAGTCGAGAAACATTGAGCAATGCAAGAACAGCGATTGTAAAAATCGCTCCCACAATAAAGACAATACAGATAAAGAGGGAGGTATTAATTGTTGCTTCACCTAACAGATAATTGAAGGTGACATCACTATGACGATTCACATAGAAAATGATAAACATTACCGCAAAAATCAGTAACCAAATCGCCAATTTCAACCAAAAGTAGATTCGCTTCATACTCTTATCAATC
This sequence comes from Ignatzschineria indica, assembly GCF_003121925.1. Classification (NCBI taxonomy): domain Bacteria; kingdom Pseudomonadati; phylum Pseudomonadota; class Gammaproteobacteria; order Cardiobacteriales; family Ignatzschineriaceae; genus Ignatzschineria; species Ignatzschineria indica. The sequence goes on from NZ_QEWR01000002.1 coordinate 563,571, forward strand.
CTTTCCCATAAGTCGTTCCGGAGCCCGGAATTGTAGATACTGTTGTAGACACTATATATTCAAATACGAGCTTTTCATTCTACCCTTATCGTGCTAAATTATAAAGCGTTATCAAAGATTGAAGTTGAGCGTCACATCTATCGATTGCAGGTGGCGATAAATAGAGCGCTATAAAGCAGATCGAGTATGAATAATATCTATACCAGATATAACACTTAAATAGAGACTGGCTTAAAATAGCAACCGCACGCTTAAAGCATAGATCTATTATAGAATCTCCTATAGATTAGATTAAATGGGATTATAGAATAACGATGTTACGATCTATTACTTTGACATCATTAATATCCATAACTATAGACAAGGATAGAAGATAGAGTAGATCTATCGATAGATACAATCGATAGATATTTATAGAGAGATAGAGATATAAACTTGATAGCGAAATATAATGCTTGATCTAGCGCTTCACCTATCGATTTATAGAGAGATTTTATATCGTTATCGATTTACAATACTCATTCAATCGTCATATTATAAAATCACTACTCCAATGAGAAGATTTGTTAAGTGGTCTCGATCCTTAAATGCTACAAAATTAAAGCAAGTTTATAAGTATTGAGAAGAGAGCTAAAAAACTTAAAAATGTGAGATAACTCAAAGTTAAATAGCTCAAGCGATAGAGCTCAAACTAAAACTAAATAAAAATTAAGTACAAATAATAACGTTGCTTCCCCATTAAATGGTAGGCATCGATCTCAAAAAGAGAATTACAGAACTTTAAGCAATTTAGAAGTCTATTTTGAATAGAATTTTTGAAAGAATTGTTAAAAGAGTTTTGAGTAAAAATTTAAACAGTAGAGAGCGATAGTGCCTTATTGGTCGATATCTTGTTCTTCATCAAAATTAATCGCATCAACATCGGTGTTGATCAAGGTTAAAGTTGACCAAGGTTAAAACAAGCTCTTAAGAGTAAGTGTATGGTTTATTGCAGAATCTAAAGAAAAAGAAGAAGTTTGATTCTCTCCTATATTGATACATATTAAATACCTAGCGGGTAGATACTTAAGATAGATATTTAAGTCCTATTGAAGGCCTGAATCACAGCCACCACTACAATCACAATTAAAATTACAATCACAAAGACAACTTAGAAAAAGATTATATGAATTCGACACAAGAGACGATATTATCACGTTGGAACACCTTCTCTGTCAGAGGAAAGTCCCTATTAGAGCAGAAAGCCCCTTTAGAGGTAGAAGAGATTCTTCCGCCTTCGGTTATTTTGGTTCAACTCTCTCGACTCTTCACTCTGAAGTTACTCACGAGCGGTTTAATTATTACTCGCTCTATCAGTGATACCATCTTCCTTAAGCTCTTTCTTGAAGCACTCGATCCTAAACTGAGCGTCAACACACTATTTCCAAAAGATGCGGATAAGCCCATCAATATCTCAGCTTCTGATCTCATTATCGCGCCCTACACTCTCTTCTCACTCGATGCGATGCGCAGACAACCCTTCAATCCAGAAAACTTCGATTGTATCATTGTCGATCAAGCAGTACCGATTGCACTTATCGATGATCTCTTCTTCCTCGAAGAACAAAATCGCAGTTATCTCATCGAAAGTTTTGAAAATCATCCTTCCTATTTTCTAGCTACCTGTTTTTCTGAAATTAGCGAGCCAATCTTAGCTTCTCTTCCGAAGGAAAAAATAGAAAAAGCCATTAATATCAATATTATCAATGTTCCTAATAGTAAGGCAGAAGTTGAAACTGAAGCTAAAGCTAATAACGATATTGATATTAATATTGAAGAGATAGCATCACCAACAGCAGGGACTAGACCTTCCTCGAATACAAAACCTACAGCTAAAAAAGGGATGAAAATTAGTCTTAATAGCCATAAAAAGGAAGAGAGCAAAGAAGAGACCTCAAAAGACGCAGAGTCGACCGCTTCAAAAGAGCAACAGAGTACAGGTGGCACCTTTATTGCAATGGTTCCCAGAAATTTACAACGTCAATATATTCGTGATTATATCCGAGAACATAATCTTCAAGATGTATTAGTGATCACCCATAATCGACAATCAGCTCGCCTATTAGAGAAATATCTCTATCGTGCGCGTATTCGTAGCCGTATTGTGCATGAAAAGATCGATGATGAAACAGCCAATAGTCTCTTTGATCGCTATCATGAAGGGCAATTTAACACCTTGATTTTAATGCATCGTGTCGTTCAAGATTTTGCGGACAAGATTACAAAATGTGATGCCGTCTTCTTCCTCGATTTTCCTACGGTTTATGCTGAATATGAGGAGCGCCTGCAATTTGTTCAGCAGAAATTTAACCCGCAACACTTTATCTCGATCGCTTCTGAGAATGACCAGGTGTGGGTCGATGCACTCTTTGAAGAGTACCCCGATCTTCATCTTCCTATCGAAATAGTCGATATCAAACCACCAAAGCGTCAAAGCCGCGGAGAGAGTAATCGAAATAACAATCATCGAGAGAATCGTGATGGTAGAGACCAACGCAGTCGCCGAGATCATCGAGCACGCACCTCTAAAAATAATCCTGCTACTGAAGCCACTGAAGCGCACAAGGCAAAAGTAGCTGAAAATAGAGTAGAGTCACAATCTCAAACCGTCAATAATATTGAAGAGAATGCACAAGAGAATGCTCAGAGCGCTCAAAATAGTAGACGTGAAGAACGAACACCACGCCGTGGACGTGTTAAGCGTCAAGAACGAGTCAAACGTGAAGTCAAACCACGTACAGCTCGCCGCCGCCGGGATGATCGAGAAAATCAACCAACACCTTCTGCTCAACCCGCTGCTAAAGGAGAGAGCCAAAGCGATTTCTTTAGCAATAATCACGATGAGATCGTCAATAAGAATCGACTCCCCTTCGAGTCAGGCTCATTTGAAGCAAATATTGCACGGGAAAATCGTAGAAGAAATCGCGATCCTTTCGGCGTTCCAGGGGGATTAGGTCAATCATCAGATGGTAATTTTATCCAAAATTTAACCCAAGGATTGAGCCCCAATACTAACCAGACACCCAACTCAAATACCCCGACTAATAATCGCCGAGGTAGAAATAATCGTCCAAGAACACGTGGTAGAAAGAAATAGAGATTAAAAAATAGAGATTAAAAAAATAGATCAAAAGCAGAGGTTTATCATGGCTATCAACTTAATCACACAAGAAGGGATGGAGATTCTGCAAAAGGAGCTCGATTATCTTTGGCGAATTGAACGCCCCGAGATCACACAGAAGGTGACTTGGGCTGCCGGATTAGGCGATCGCTCGGAAAATGCCGACTATCAGTTTAATAAGCAGAAACTACGTGAAATCGATCGTCGCGTTCGGCATCTTCGGAAGCGTCTTGAGGTTCTTCGCCCTGTTCCCTACTCTCCTCAACAGGAAGGAAAAGTCTATTTTGGCGCTTGGGTAACTTTGATGGATGATGATGAAAATCGCCTATTTTTTCGCATTGTTGGTGCAGATGAGATCGCGCATCATAAAGATTACTCCTCCGTCAACTCCCCCATTGCTAAAGCCTGCTTAGGAAAAGAGATCGATGATGAGCTCTTTGTTAGAACAGAGCATCTCTCAAAGCGTTGGTATATTGATGATATCTTCTATGGCACGCCGGAAGAGATCAAAGAGAAGATCCCGGCAACTACGATAACCGAATAACCAGAGCGACAAGGGTGACTAACAATACAGGTAATATTAAGACAATTCCCACTTTAAAGTAGTAACCCCAAGTAATTTTGAGATTATTCTGACTCAATACATGTAACCATAACAGGGTTGCTAGACTACCAATCGGTGTAATCTTAGGTCCGAGATCACTACCAATCACATTGGCATAAACCATTGCCTCTTTCGTCACACCTGTCGCAATAGAACTATCGATCGAAAGAACGCCAATTAAAACGGTAGGAAGATTATTCATGACCGACGATAGAAGCGCCGACAAGAGCCCGGTCCCGATCGTTGCGCTCCAGATCCCTGCTTCAACTAACTGATTAAGAAGTATTACCAGATACGCCATCAGTCCGGCATTTCTTAAACCGAAGACCACCAGATACATCCCCAAAGAGAAGAGAACAATCTGCCAAGGCGCCAATAGAAGCACTTTTTTAGGTGCTACTACACCCCGTTTCCCGGCAACATAGAGAAGAAAGAGCGCGCCGGCACCGGCGATCACACTGAGCGGGATCTTATAGTGATCAGAGATAAAAAAACCGATCAGCAAAAGAATCAACGTTATCCAGCCAGCCCAAAAAAGAGGCTTATCTTCAATAACATTACTAGGGAGAAGCTTATTACCTGAAAGTTGATATTGAAATCGGATCTCTCTGCGATAGAAGAGCCCTAACACTAACATCGTCATCAAAATAGAGACGATATTGACCGGCACCATAACTGATGCATAACGCCCAAATGAGATCGCATAATAATCAGCAGAAACAATATTTACTAAGTTAGAGACTGTAAAAGGAAGACTTGCCGTATCGGCAATAAATCCTGCCCCCATCACAAAAGCTAATGTTGAAGCACGACTGACCCCCGCTTTCACTAAAATTGCCATCACAATCGGTGTTAAAATCAGCGCTGCACCATCATTGGCAAAGAATGCAGAGATCAATGCGCCTAAAAGCATCATTAGAAAGAAGAGCCTTAAACCGATGCCGGCTCCTAAACGAGTAATATGAAGTGCTGCCCACTCAAAGAAGTTGGCTTTATCCAACACAATACTGATAATAATTATCGCAATAAAGGTTAAAACGGCATTCCAGATAATTCCCCAGACAATCCCGATATCGGACAGAGCGATGGTTCCTGTAACTAACGCTAAAATAGCGCCCAATGAGGCGCTATATCCTATCCCCAACCCTTTCGGTTGCCAAATCACCAGTATCATTGTAAAAATAAAGATCGAGAGAGCGAGAATCATAGCACTATCAATCATCACGCCCTCCACTCTTTTACAGTTCTTTTACAGTAATACGTTATTAATATATTATTGATACATCAATAATCAAGCGCAACTAGATATGCTCTACTCTATCTAGAAGACCTAGAAGCGCTATTTAGAAATTATCATCTCTTAAGAAAAACAAGATCCCAAACACCATGCCCTAAACGACGCCCTCTTGCCTCAAATTTGGTCGGCATACGATGGGTAGGGTTTTCAATAAAGCCTTCCACACTATTTTCATAATCAGGAGCGGCGAGCATCACCTCCATCATATGCTCTGCATAGGGTTCCCAGTCGGTTGCTAAACAGAGTCGACCACCACTACAGAGCTTTTTCGCAATAAGTGCAACAAATTCAGGCTGAATGATACGACGTTTATGATGCTTCTTCTTATGCCAAGGATCGGGGAAGAAGATCTGAACACAATCGAGCGCTCCATCAGGTATCGCATGCTTTAAGATATGAACGGCATCATAATCGATCACTCGAATATTGGTTAATCCCTTCTCCTCAACATCTAAGAGTAGACGACCAACACCAGGTCGATGCACTTCGATCCCTAAAAAATCACGCGCAGGTTCATTTTCAGCCATCTTAGAGAGAGAGGCACCATCACCAAAACCGATCTCTAAAGTACGCGCACGGTTTTGACGGCCAAAAATCTGATCAAGATCCCAGACCTCATCCACAATTGTATGAGAGAGAAGATAGGGACTCTCTGCTAAAATTCGCTCTTGCCCCTTTGTTAGTCGCCCTTCTCGCTTCACAAATGAACGAACGGTTCGTAGTGGACGATCCTTTTGCTGATCCTTCACTACATCATCATGCTTTTCAAGCACCACTTCATTACTGTTTTCGATATTTCTCATTAATATATTCGTTTATGATCTGTTTAAATTCTTGAGCGATCTGCTCCCCTTTTAGGGTTACTGATCGTTCACCATCAATATAGACTGGTGCGACAGGTCGCTCACCATTCCCCGGTAGACTAATGCCGATATTCGCCATTTTAGATTCGCCAGGGCCGTTAACAATACATCCCATAACTGCAACCACCATCTTCTCAACCCCTTCATATTGGGTCTTCCAAGTAGGCATATTGTTATCGATATAGGATTGAATATCTTGCGCTAAATGTTGGAAATCATCACTACTTGTTCGGCCACATCCTGGGCAAGCGACCACTTTTGGGGTAAAAGCACGAATCTGTAGACTCTGTAAAATCTCTTTCCCTACGAGCACTTCCTCGGTCCGAGAGGCATTAGGTTCCGGCGTTAAAGAGATACGAATGGTATCACCAATTCCTTCTTGAAGTAAGACGGCTAATGCCGCAGTTGAAGCCACTGTTCCCTTCATTCCCATCCCTGCTTCTGTTAAGCCCAGATGGAGCGGTACCTGAGTCAATGGTGCGATATCACGATAGACCTTAATTAACTGCTGGCTCTGACTCACTTTCACAGAGAGGATAATATCTTCATCTGTCATCCCAATCTCTTTCGCAAAAGCAATACTCTCTAGCGCCGAGACAATCATCGCTTCACACATCAATTCATCATTAGACAGAGGGATTGTTTTTTTAAGATTCTCATCCCAAAGACGCTTTAAAACCTCAGGATCTAAACTCCCCCAATTGACACCGATTCTAACCGGCTTTTGATGCTTGAGCGCCTCCTCAACGATGGCACTAAATTGTTCATCTTTTCGTGCCCCGCGCCCTACATTGCCGGGATTAATTCGCAATTTCGCCAATGCTTTGGCACATTCAGGCTCAGCTTGCAGTAAACGATGCCCATTAAAGTGAAAATCCCCAACAATCGGCGTCTCATACCCCGTAGCTCTTAGCTGCTCTACAATATGAGGAACAGCCTTTGCCGCTAATTCGGTATTGACCGTGACGCGAACAAGCTCCGAGCCAGCATCCGCAAGCTCAATAATCTGCGCAACAGTTGCCGCAACATCTTCTGTATTGGTATTGGTCATCGACTGAACCCTAATTGGATAATCAGAACCGATGCCGATATTTCCCACCATCACTTGACTTGTGGGGCGTCTTTTGATGGTAAAAACCATATAAAGTCCTTTGTTGAAGATCTAAAGTTATCAATGCCGGACATTATCGCTAAAATAAGCCCTTTGCACAAGATCGGGAGTGGGTGATTCTTATCTATCACCCCTCTATCATTGGTTATCGAGAATTTTTATTGGAAATTACTGGTCGATGGAGATTGATGATCGAGAAAAAGATTACTCCCCCAGCGACTTCATCCTCTTTACCTCACCCCTTTGCTTTATCGATGACAGCTAGGAATCTCTGTTATAATCGTAAATATGAAAAATATCATCAGATATAGTCATCAGATATAATCATCAGGCACATTAATATAAGGTTATAAATAAGGTTATAAAATTTTATGTCATATCTTGTCTACAAAGCGCTACATATTATCTTTATGGTCACATGGTTTGCTGGCCTCTTCTACCTTCCCCGAATTTTTGTCTATCATGCATCAAATAGTAATCCCGCAACAAGCGAGACATTTAAGGTGATGGAGAAAAAGTTGATGATCATGACCAATATTGGCGGAGCCCTTACCGTCATATTTGGTTTGATCTTGATTATGAAGAATCCGGCACTTCTTAAGATGGGATGGTTTCATTTTAAATTGACACTCGTCTTTCTTCTTCTGATCTACCACTTCTACTGCTATCGTTATGTGTTAATCTTCCGTCACGATAAAAATCACCACTCCCACAAGTTTTATCGTTACTTCAATGAGATTCCAAGCGTTATCTTAGTGCTAGTTGTCTTCCTTGTAATCCTAAAAGCGATCCCCTTTATTCACTTCTAATTTGACCACTTTTCCATAATCTCCCATAAAAAGAGGCTAGTCCTAGCTAGCCTCTTCTATCATCCATCTGTTATCTGTTATCTGTTGTCTGTTGTCTGTTGTCTGTTGTCTGTTATTATTTAAGCACTATCTATAGCGATTTTAACGTCTCTAAAACCTCTTCTGCATGACCCGGCACCTTCACTTTACGCCACTCATGAAGAATTGTTCCACTCTTATCGAAGATGAAGGTACTACGTTCAATCCCCATCCCTACCTTACCAAACATCTTCTTCTCTTTAATCACATCAAAGGCGCGGCAGAGTGTCTCTTCCGGATCTGATAAGAGGGGAAAATTGAGTTCAAATTTATCTGAAAACTTAATATGAGAATTTTTACTATCTCGAGAAGCCCCTACAACAGCACAATCTAGCTCAGCAAATTGCGATAATAATTTATTAAAATCTTGTACTTCATTACTGCACCCCGGCGTATTATCCTTTGGATAGAAGAAGAGCACAATATACTTCTCCTTTAAAGAGTCGAGCTCCAATGGCTCTCTCTGCGTCTCATAGGGGGTTGATAAAATTTCTGTTGTGACTTTCTCAATCATATTTCCCATTCTAAAACTCCGTTACTTATAGTTATAGGTTATCGATCAGTTGTCGATCACTTTGACAATCGATCTTTCCATCTCTTCTCAATATAACATGAATAGACCATATGAATAGATCACATAAATAGATCATGCGAATGAATCATGTGAATGAATCGTATGAATGGATCACATCAATAGATAGCATAAAGAGTAAGGATTAAATTGATGCTACAGGATTGGCTGACGCTCTACTATACCCCAAAAATTGGCGCAAGACGCTTTCAACAACTTCTCAACTATTTTGGCTCTATCGAGAAGATTTTAGAAGCAGATCAACTCGCTTGGCAAGAAGCGGGAATTCCCAGCTCTGTCAAACATCCTAATCATTACCAATTAACACCTAAAATAGAAGCGGCACTCAATTGGGCGGAAGAGCCTAATCATGCCATTTTACATCTTGAAAGCGAATCCTATCCACCCCTCTTAAAAGAGATCTTCGATCCACCGGCGATCCTCTTTGTTAAGGGCTCTATCCCGCTTCTCTCCGCACCCCAAATTGCGATCGTAGGTACGCGCAAGCCGACAGAAGAAGGAAGCTATAATGCTAAACTTTTCGCCTCAGAATTAACCGCTGCCGGACTTACGGTAACGAGTGGTTTAGCACTAGGTATCGACTATATTGCCCACAAATCAGCTGTTGAACGTCAAGCACCTACCGTTGCCGTTTTAGGAACGGGGCTCAATGAGATCTATCCGAAAAACCATCTTCCCTTGAGCGAAGCGATTATTGAATATGGAGGCGCCATTATTAGCGAATATCCTCTCCATATGCCGGCAAAACCTCAAAACTTTCCCCGGAGAAATCGTATTATTGCAGGTTTATCTCTCGGCACATTGGTGGTAGAAGCTGCACAAAAATCAGGCTCTCTCATCACTGCAAGAATGAGCATGGAGGAGAATCGTGATCTCTTTACCATTCCCGGCTCCATCCATTCACCACAATCTCGAGGCTGTCATCAATTGATTCGTGAAGGCGCAACCTTGGTAGAATCGACTCACGATATCCGCTCTCTACTCAAGGGCTGGATTGACCCTGCACCAGACTCACCACAAACATCTCTTAATCTTATCATTGAAGAGGAGCTCCCTAATGAGAAAGCCAAAAATAGTCGCTTCCGCCCAAAGAGCGAAAAGAGGACTGTTAGAACACCAGCCCCACGACTACCGGCAGATCACCCTCAATATGAGCTCTATCAGCTCTTAATAACACCAAAATCGATCAACCAACTAGTTGAACAACTTAATAAGAGCGCTGCAGATATCACCACTGATCTGATGATGCTTGAGATCGAAGGCGTCATCACCTCTGATCAAGGAATCTATCAACAAAAAAGAGGTTAAATCGATTATCAAAGTATGATGAGGAGTTAACGGCTCGGCAGATCGATAAAGTATTCCCGTTTAATCTGCTCATATTGCTTTATAAACTCCGTACGAGAGTACCCCTTGAGATAACACCCTTCAGCACTCATCAATAAAATATCGATAGTAGGATGAAAAAAGGTTGTTAGACTCAATTGAGGTAGAGATCGATTCTTAATAAATGCATCCCAAAAAGAGTCTTCAATATCTCTACTCTCTTTAATCATAGGAATCTGCTTCTCTAACAATAGCGCTTCGAGCGATTCTGTTAACGAATTTCCCACCACAACAAGTTGTGAAAAGAGATTGATCTCTTGCAGAAAAGTGAAAAACTCGAGTGTTGCCTCTTCATTTCCTCGATAGAGATAGAAGAGACGTAACTCCCCTAAAAGACTATTGATACCCCTTAATCGTTCCCCTTCCCGCCACTCAAAGTAAGGAAGCGAAGCGCCGGCACTGAGAGCATATTGATGATCAAATACCGATTGTGTACTACCGGCTAAATAATTCGCAAAAATTTGCAGACGCGCTAACGCCTCATCGCTCGTAAGATTCTTTAAAGTAGGGAGATAACGCTCCATCCTCCAACTTGAAGGCATCGATATCTGTACCCGAAATGGACGCTTTGCAACCATTCGTTTTAAGAGCTCTATCTCCGCACTCATCTCCGTTAGGGGGGCGATATAGAAATTCTCTAAAGTACTCAATACTTGATCTTTTCGATTTTGAATCATCATATCCTCACTACATATTTAGTGTTCTATCATATCGATCTTATGTAATAAACTCTAGCAGAGGATTAATGAAAATAATCGGTCATGGTCGGCAATGGTCAATATCAATCGATTCATGCGGATTATACTGATTATACAAGCAGGAAGATAAATACCAGCAATAAAAAAGGTGCTTATCAAATAAGCACCCTCTTATACTTATACTCTTTACAATGATCTCGGCGATACGCCTACTGATTAATCATTACTTGCAAGGATTAAACGAAGTAAGCTTGAGAAGATATTATAGAGCGCAATATAGATATCTAATGCTACGCTGATATAGTTATCTTCTCCACCTCTGACAACACTATTCACGCGCCATAAGATGATTGCTCCTGAAAATGGAATGATCAACATCGATAAAATCAAGTTAATCATCGGCATCTTTAAGAAGAGGAAGTTAAGCGCGATAGTGATAATCATCACAATCCCTAACGCTCCAACATACTTACCAATTGGAGAGAAATCTTTTGTTTTATCTCCACCCAAAATAGCTAATACTAAGAAGAGACCCGCAGTTCCTCCTGCTGCAATCCCGATATATTGCCAGCCATTTGTGGATTTAAGCGCTAATGTTAAGAGAGGACCTAACATCATTCCCATCAAAAAGGTAAAGACAAACATCAATACCAAACCGGTAACCGATGTTTTATTCGCCTCAATCGCAAAAGAGAGACCGTAGAAAGCCACCATAAAACCGATAAAGAAGATAATGGGGCTTGAAACCATTAAGTTTAAGACAACATTGGTTTGTACTGAGATAAAAGCACCAATAATTGTCGGAATAAGGGAGAGCGCAACTAAAGTATAAGCTTGACGCAATACCTTATGCATCCCTTCACGCTGTACGCCAGTATAGGCATCTGCCTGATAATAGTTATTCATCTAATTAACTCCTAAGGGTTAGTTGTAGATCGACCTTTTCAACGATCGATATTTATCATGAATGAACGAAAGTTAATAAAATAGTAAAACTTAAAGCCTCTCTTCCTACAGCTCTATCCACTCATACCGCTCATGTCTAAAGAAATCTAGCCCCTTTTTGACAATCATCGATACACTATAGCAATATCTTACAGAAAACCTGTGTATATCTATGCAGATCTGTATAGATCTATGCAAATATATACTAAACCTGTGGAAAGAGTTAGCTTCTCTTTATATCGATTGTATCATCTTTGATAGAAATTTAGCGAGCCTTTCCGTTGAAATTAAGCGTAAAAAATGAGATTCTACACTCCATTAAAGTTTATTAGCCTGATCTTTCTGATCCCAACTTTCGAGCATAAATTGTCGTGCCCAAGACTAGATATCTACCCTCCAAACTTGCGATTGCATTAATGCTCTCGCTACCGGCCTTGTCTCTGGCCTCTACCCCTGTAGCTTGTCAGATCTCTCCACTTGCTCAACATATTATGCCGCTCAATAAAGAAGCGACTCAAGAGCAGATTTTTGTAACGGCAAATGAAGGAAATCTCACTCCAACAAATGCCCATCTCTATGGAGATGTTGAGATACAACTGGGCAATGAGTGGTTAAGAAGTGATCAGTTTGATATGGATCGCGTCCATCAAGTGATCACATCAGAAGGGAAAGATGTCCGTTATGCAACCCCAGATACAGTACTTGTTGGCGATCGCCTTATACATAATATCGATAAAAAAGAGACCTCGGTTACTGCAGCAACTTACTACTTGAAAGCTGGTACCAATATACAAGGGCGTGCGACAAAGATAGATCACTTTGATAATCAACAGAAAACCCTCTTGAAAGATGCCACCTACTCTGCCTGCTCAGTCGATAATGAGATCTGGAAAATTGATGCAAAAGATATCGATATCAATCATGCTGCAGGACGCGCAAAAGCTTATGATGCTACTTTCGATGTTTTCGATATCCCGGTACTCTACACTCCTTACATCTCATATCCGATCGATGGAAAAAGGCATAGTGGAATCCTCTTCCCTGAGTTTGAAATTAGTCGAAGCAGTGGAATCTCCCTCTTTCTACCCTACTATTTCAATATCGCTCCTAATATGGATGCGATATTAGCGCCGGGGATCATCACTAAAAGAGGCGCAGCGATAAAAGGTAATTTTCGTTACCTTAATGAGTGGCAATATCTCACCCTTGAAGGAAGTTATCTCTTTCGAGATAAGCTCTACGATAATAAGAAGCGATGGTATCTCAAAGCGGAACAGCGCTCTCAATTTAATAAAAACCTTTCCGGAAACATTCTCTTTCAAAATGTCTCTGATAAAGATTATATGAGTGATCTTGGAAAACAAAATGGCCTTTATGAAGAGGTAACATTAGAGCGCCATGCCGTCTTAAATTACCGAACCGATCACTGGACAACGCTTCTTCGTTTCCAAGATTTTGTTGTCACTGATCGAGAGATTGTTAAACGGAATCCATATGGTCGATTACCGCAGCTACTCTTCCAAGGCGGATGGAATCTGGGCAATCTCAATATCGATCTTCATGGGGAGCTCGTTCACTTTGCTGCTAAAAATGATCGCTTCTTAGGAGAAGATGCAAGACATCCCCGCGCGGCAACTCGTCTCGACCTAATGCCCACTATTAGCTATCGATTGGAAAATGCATGGGGGTTTATTGAGCCTGCGGCAAGATTTCGCTATACCCAATATCATCTCAATTATCATAATAAAAAGTATCAAGACGGAAATAAAACCAACTTCTCTCGTTCAATGCCGATCTTAAGCCTTGATGCCGGCTTCTTTTTAGATAAAGAGATGCAACTAACTAATCTATTTGGTGGTGGTGATTTTACACAAACCTTTGAGCCTCGCCTCTTCTATCTCTATGCCCCCTATCGCAACCAGAGCCATATTCCTATCTTTGATACTTCAAGGATGGATTCAAACTTTGACAATCTCTTTAACTTTAATGATTTCTATGGTGCTGATCGACAGAGTAATGCTAACCGACTCACAACGGCAGTTACAACGCGGCTCATTGAAGATAATAGTGGTTATGAGCGCTTCTTCCTCTCCCTAGGACAGACGCAATACTTCACTTCACCACGTATTACGCTCGGCGAGGATATTAAAAAAGGGGAAAATAAAATTCGTCGCTCTGCACTCACTGCAGAGACAGGGGTTGCCATTACCCGTGATCTCTATGCAAAAGCAAATCTCGACTGGTCAACTAACAATAAACAGGTGATCTACGGAACATTTGATCTCAACTATCGCCCGGCTTCCGACAAAATATTCTCAATTAGTTATCGCTATAACCGCGCAGATTATGTTGAAGCAACAAAAACAGATCAGATCGATACCTCTTTCTACTGGAGCCTCAATAATAAATGGGCTATCGCCGGCCGCTACAACTATATCTTAAGCGAATCGAAGATGATCGATAGCCAATTAGGGGTTGAATTTCGAGATTGTTGTGTCACTACGCGTGTTGCCGCTCGCTACTATCGCAATAATGTCTATGATGAACAAAAACAGTGGCGCGTCTATATTGAGTTTGATCTCAATGGCATCGGCAGTATCGGCCAAAATACCGATGGTTTATGGAAAGATAGCATCTCAGGCTATTCTTCACGACAAGGAAAATTTTTCTAAAGAAGAGACTCCCGCTTCACCTGACCTCTACAGAAAATGGCAGCTTGATAATTAATTTTTATCAAGCGCTTCTTTTTTCTCCTTTTTCTCCGCTCAATCTTGCAATTCATTAACAAATGATTACCCCAAATAAGGCTCTTTTAAAGTTTTCCCTCCTTATATCGTAAACCCACAAGCAATAATCGCTATTTAATATTTAAAAAAGGGTAGCCATATGGGATAAAACGTGTAAAATTCCCCGAACCTCAAATATAAAGTGGGGATTTTATGAGAAGATTCTTTCTCATTTCGATACAAGGGGGCAATAATTCATCTGAATTAACGCGGCTAATTTATCTCTCTTAACATGCCATTAAGACGGCTGGGGGAAATAAACTTATGTTATTAAATACGAAGGCGTTATCTCCTAACGCTACGACTGCTTCATCCATCTCTTCTCCATCAAAACTGCAAAAAACCTTAGTATTATGGCAACTTGTCATGATCGGTCTTGCTTATATGCAACCGATGACAGTTTTCGATACTTTCGGAATTGTAAGCGATCAATCAGGCGGACATGTTCCAACAGCATATATCATCACCCTTGTGGCGATGATGTTTACAGCGATGAGCTATGGCCAAATGGTAAAATATTACCCTTCTGCAGGATCGGCATATACCTATGCACAGAGATCTCTTAATCCTAATCTAGGATTTTTGATCGGCTGGTGTACGATGCTCGATTATCTCTTTAATCCGATGATCAATATTCTGCTAGCAACCATCTACCTAAAGACTCTCATTAGTGCTGATATTAGTGTCTGGTTTTATGTTATTCCATTAGCGATTGCAATGACTTATATCAACTACCGCGGTGTTGAATTGGTCGCAAATGTTAATACCTTAATTGTCTTCTGCCAATTGCTTCTGATCGGGATCTTTATTGGATTGATTGTTAAGGGCTTAGCATTTGATGACATTGGTGCCGGCACACTCATGAGTACAGAACCTTTCTGGTCTGAAGATATGCAGATCGGCGCAGTTGCTGCGGGATCAGCTATTCTCTGCTTCTCATTCTTAGGATTTGATGGCTTAAGCTCTCTTTCAGAAGAGACTAAAGATGCCGCTAAAACAGTGCCAAGAGCGATTCTTCTAACCACCCTCGTGGGAGGAATTATCTTTATCTTCGTCACCTACTTTATGCAACTCTACTTTAAAAACTATACCTTTATCGATCCTGAAGAGAGCCAACCGGAAGTATTACTCTATGTTGGTAAAAAGCTCTTTCAATCGATCGGTCTTTGGTTAGCGGTCCTTGCTGTCTGTGCATCAGGGATTGCAGCGCATACAGGGGTATCGAGAATGATGTATGTTATGGGACGTGATGGTATCTTACCACCTAAGATCTTTGGCTATATCAATCCTAAATATAAAACCCCATCAATTAATATCATTATTGTTGGTTTTATCTGTCTTTTTGCAGGATTCTTCGATCTTAGCTTTGCGCTTCACCTTGTTAACTTCGGGGCGTTGACAGCATTCTTCTTCGTTAATCTCTGCGTTGTCGTTCAATACTATATTCGCGACAATCAGCGTTACTCTGTGATGCATAATTTGAACTACCTTCTCTTCCCAATGGCAGGAATGGCGTTTATTATCTATCTCTGGTTTAACCTTGAGTATACGGCACTAGTGATCGGAATTGTTTGGGGTATGATCGGTTTAGTCTATCTCTCATTTGTCACAAAAGGCTTTACCCAATTCCCGAAAGAATTCTTAAGTCGTTCACGGACACCTGATGCTTAAAATCTGATCGACAAATCTGATCGACTAAAAAGTGATCAATTAAAAATCAGGTTGATGAAACATCACAAGTGAAAAAATAAGAAATAAAAAATAAGAAACAGTGGCAAAATAGTTAACGGTTGGAGAAGCGTTAACGCTACCACTTAAAGAGCCCTCTATAAACCAGCACGTTATAGAGGGCTTTCTCTATCCTTCCCTTTTCGATACACTAATAACGTCACAGAGAGTAATAGATAATATATTATGCAAGACTTACAACGAATTCACCCCTTTGAACTTGTTCAATATGATGATCATCTTTGGGGCGTCTACTTCCCTGCCCAAGATCGCTTTGAGGTTTTTGATGACCTTGAGATAGAGGTGACCGGCTACACTTGGATCGATATTATAGAGTTTTATCTCGAACATGAATTGATAGAGCTCCAAGGCGCTTTTCGCTACGAACCAAATGAAGAGAGTTGTGAATTACAGGGCTCTTTTGAAAACATTAAAGCTTTTATCCTCAATTTCCGTCCACTCTACTTTAGTGATAATGACCTCTCCCTCTTAATCGAGGAGATGCGTGAAGCATGGTATTAGAGAGCTAGAGGTGTTAAGAATCAAAGAGGCTAAGAAGGGAAAAGCGAGTGCTTAAATAATTGAATGACTACTTGAATGAATGATTGAATGATTGAATGAGTAGAAATTAACGAGGAGAAAGATAGGAGAATCGGTATGAAATATTCCATTTTAGATTTAGCCAATATTAATCAAAAAGAGACTCCTCGAGATGCTTTTCATCGAGCTGCCGCACTTGCACAGCTTGGCGAGAAATCAGGATATACCCGTTTTTGGGTTGCCGAGCATCACAATATGGTTAATATCGCAAGCTCTGCTACAGCAGTATTAATCGGCTACCTTGCAAGTAAAACAGAGAAAATTCGTCTCGGGTCAGGGGGAATTATGCTCCCCAATCATGCGCCCTTAATGGTAGCAGAGGCTTTTGGCACCTTAGAGAGCCTCTACCCTAATAGAATCGACCTTGGAGTTGGGCGAGCTCCCGGCACTGATCCACAAACCGCTTATGCACTTCGTCGCGATCCTGCGCGCGCAGATCATTTCCCCCAAGAGGTTGTAGAACTGCTCAACTACTTCCATCCTCAAGATAATCAGCGCATCAATGCCATTCCCGGCATGAATCTCTCCATTCCTGTTTGGATCTTAGGATCGAGCCTCTTTGGCGCACAATTAGCGGCACATTTAGGGCTCCCTTATGCTTTTGCCGCCCATTTTGCACCTACCCATATGAAAGAAGCGCTTGCACTCTACCGAGAACGCTTCCGCCCATCAGCATATCTTGATAAACCTTACGCTATGCTCTGTATGAATGCTGTTATTGCCGAGAGTAATGACGAGGCGGATTATCTCTTTACCACAATGGAGCAGAGTTTTACCCAATTGATTCGCGATGATCGCAAGTTAACCCCACCTCCTATTACCCGAGAGGAGATGGAGCGCTATTGGAATCCAATGGAGAAACGCCATGTCTCCTCGATGTTACGGATCTCTGCTGTTGGCGACCACAATCGTGCTAAAGAGATGATCGAATCATTACTCACTGAGATTGAAGTTGAAGAACTCATGTTTGCCGGCGTTATCTATGATCAAGAAAAGCGACTCGACTCTTTTCGTCGCTTAAGTGAAGTGATGCAATCTATCAAGCGCTAATCGATACTGAACTCTCTTTTAATCGGATTCTAATCTACGGATCTATTATCGCGTCTCTAAGAGAAAGGTGACAGGTCCATCATTGATCAACGCAACCTGCATATCCGCACCAAATCGGCCAGTTGCTACTTGACCGGCACCGCTCTTCTCCATCAGCGATCTTGCAACAGAAACAGCATAATCAAAAAGCGCTTCTCCGAGCGCAGGTGCTGCGGCTGAGGTAAAACTTGGTCGCAAGCCCCGATCTGTATCGGCCGCTAAAGTAAATTGAGAGACTAAAAGAAGATCTCCTCCACGATCGATCAATGAAAGATTCATCTTTCCGGCATCATCACTAAAGATACGATACTTCATAGCTCGCTCAATCCCCTTCTTGACAATCTCCTCACTATCAAAAGGTTCTATCCCGACAAAGAGCAACAACCCTTGATCAATAGCACCAACGACCTCTCCACCCACAGTTACAGATGCTTCTTTGACTCGTTGCAATAATAACTTCATCTTATCTCCTCCATTATCTCCATGATTAATCCTCTCTGCACTTCAATCTGACCTTGATCCTAATCACTATAGTTACTATAGTCACTATAGTGCTATTAATGACACTATCCTCAATACGCCATCTTCAATACGCTAAGCTATATTCACTGTGATACTCAAAGGACTCTTATGATACACAATATTTCTCGTTTACAAGATATCCGCTACTGGATTTTTGATATGGATGGCACTCTCACTGTCGCAAAACATGATTTTGCCATGATACGAAAAGTTCTTGAGGTCGCTGATGATGAGGATATCTTAGATAATCTTGCAAAACTCCCCGAAGCAGATCGCTTAGCCAGAGAACGCTGGCTTGCAGAGTATGAACTTAAAGTAGCAAAAGCAACAAAGGCGGCTCATGGTGCCGCTGATCTTCTCGATTACCTAGCAGAAAGATCGACCCATTTTGCAATCTTAACGCGCAATTTACATGCTCTTACAGAGATAACGCTCACAGCTGCCAATATTGCGCATCACTTCCCACCAGAGCTCATTATTGGACGCGATACCACAACTCCCAAGCCATCACCTGATGGTATTATAGCGCTTCTGACTCAATGGCAGATCGCACCAGAAGAAGCGCTAATTATTGGTGATCATGAGTATGATCTCGCTGCCGGGAAAAGTGCCGGAATCATAACTGTCTTGATCAACCAGAGAGAGAATATCTACCCAAAACTTGCAGACTACTACTTTCCAGACTGCTTAACGCTCCTCAATGCCCTACGCGCTTAAGCAATCCCCCTTCACACCCCAACCCGAGATTTCAACTGACAATCGCAACTCCCAGAATAGAGCACTCTTCACTACGCTTGATAGTCAAACAGTCTATTCAAAGATTTTAACGATATGCCGTTCGGAGAGATCCTAGAGAGTCTAAAATGATCATCTCCTCGGCTATACTCTCAATTCACCACTTAGGGAGGAGTCAGCGAAATGTTAGTTGATAAGATTCTATTAGAGCAATTTCAAAAGGAGATACTTTCAAAAGGGGATGAGGCGACGCTACCCACTAATCTACCCCAAAACTGGCTCGATATTCTCTCCTTAGCGCTTGAAAAGATCCTCAATGCACCTGCCGCTAACTCATTAGTTCTACTATTACCGGAAGATATCCCCTCAAAATTGATCATTGCGGCAATTACTCCACTTTTAAAAGCAAAGGCAGAGATGAATTTTCCGATCACCTTAGAAGAGAAAGATAACCCCTTTCACACAAGACGAGAGCGCTACCCGATCACGAAAAAGATCTTAGAGAGCTATCGAATGGAATTGGCCTTTGAAGCGATCTCACGAACAATGGATATCGCCATTAATCCTGCCTCTATTGAGACGATTTTTACCAATAGAGAGGTTATTATTGAGCAGAAACATTAAAAAACTTTATGCGCTTCCTTGCTGCTGAAGATGATCTTTAGGATGATTTCAATAAAAAAGCGGCTATAATGACAAGCTTTATCTCTGTAAATAGGCGTAAAATCATGAAGCTACTTTTAGTAGATATTGGCAATACCACAGCAGACTTTCGACTCTATGACGCTAAAGATGGCACTTTAACGCCCTTGATTCGCCCTCTTAGTCAAGATAGCGTTCTTAGCGATAGAGTAGCGATAAAGGATAAGCTCGATCAATTTCAGATCTCTTTTGATGCAGTGATCTATGTCTCTGTCGTCCCTGATCTGAATAATCTTATTCGCGCAATTGCTGATCTCTACCAGATCCCTGTCTACAGTCTACGCCATGATCTCCCGGTAGATTGGTCTCGCTTCTCCCTTAAAAACATCCACCTTTTAGGGGCCGATTTTGTTGCAAACTTTTATGGAGTTGAAGCCACTTATCAATATCAAAATTGTGCCGTTGTCGCACTTGGCACTGCCACTACTATCTTTGTGATCAAAGGGGGGCAATTTGTCGGAACAACGATCTCTCCTGGAATTCAATCGAGCCTTCAAGGACTTTTTGCGCAAGCAGCCCTTCTCTCTGAGATGGATTATGCCCTACAAGAGGGAACGCTTGGGTTTAACACCTTTGAATCGATTAGTATCGGCACTATTAATGGTCACTACCATATGATTATGGGGTTAATCGCTGAGATAAAGAAAGAGTACCCCATTGAGCATCTGATCTTTACCGGGGGTAATCTCCGTTACTATGAAGATGCTGCTTTCAGAGAGGAGATTATCTTTGATGAGACCTTAATCTTTAAAGGATTGATCTATCTCTACCAGCAGTTGCAAAAAGAAGAGAGTGAATCACATAATCTGAATCTGCCTTTAGAAGCATCAGATCCCTCGAAGCAAGCGATTTAAAGAGGTCACCCACAGATGATATTAAAAGCTCCCCTCTTTTGGCAAAAAAAGGGCATAATCTCAACACTTCTACTACCTCTTTCATCGCTCTATCATCTTCTCTCCCAATATGATCTTCAAAAACGGGAGAAGCGGGCTCAAAAGCTACCACGCCCAACCATTGTTATTGGCAACATCAATGTGGGAGGAACTGGAAAAACCCCCACAACCATTGCCTTGACAGAAAGCTTACAAGCTCGAGGCCTCACGGTTGGCATACTCTCAAGAGGTTTTGGACGAGAAGATCAGACGCTACAGATTGTCTCTCCTCACTCTACCGTTAAAGAGATCGGTGATGAGCCGGCACTCATCTACCAAAAAACTAAAGCCCCTATGGCTATCTATCATGATCGCTATAATGCCGGCATTGCGCTCTTAAAAGCTTTTCCAGACATTGATTGCTTTCTCTGCGATGATGCATTACAACATCGACAGTTAGAGCGTGATATTGAGATTATTGTAGTGGGTGCGCAAGGGTTTGGAAATGGTCGAATCTTACCCGCAGGCCCTTTAAGAGAGCCTATCTCCCGCATCGATAAAGCGGATTTTATTATCTGTAATCAGATCTCTCCACAAGCTGTCAAAGCAGAGATTAATCAACTCTCTGGCCAATTTGCTGATCATAGACAGCCTGCAAAGAGAGCAACTGATCTTGAAGGTAAACGCAACAAGAGAGATAACAACATAGATAACAAGATCGATAACAATATAGAAGTTATTCCGCTATCATCACAATTAGATGATGCTATTTCACTCAATGATCCGACAATCAAAAGAAAATTATCATCTTTTGCATCGACCCATTTTACCGCTATTGCCGGCATCGCTCATCCTGAGAATTTCTATCAAATGCTCCGTGCTAAAGGCCTCCAATTTACAACAAAGAGTTTTCCTGACCATCATCAAATTAAGGAGCATGAGCTTGCCTCACTGGCACCCCCTATCCTTATGACAGAGAAAGATGCCACAAAATGTCGCCATTTTAACCATCTCACAATGGATAATCTCTGGGCAGTTCCACTAAAAAATGAGCTCCCCGATCATTTTATTGATACACTACTGGAAAAAATAACGACAAATAACAACAAATAATGATAAATAATCATCAATAAATAATTAATTGTTGCTCGATAACTACATCATCTCACTTCCCCATCTACTCTATTTAACCCTGTTCCCTTTCTGAGCATGTTGCAATCGATTATCGCTATCTGACTGAAGGGAGTGATATCTAATGTCGAGCATCAAGCGCCCTATCCGCTCTTTCGATGCATATTGATATTTTGTATTGCTTACGATGCAGGCAATGATCTCTTGTAATGAGTCTCTTGTAATGAGAATGATTAACCCCATTATCTATGAGTGATGCCTTACTCTTTTATCAAGCATTGCGAGTAAAGTTTTACTTCTTGTAGGATTTTACTTATAAAAAATTACTTATAAAAATTGCTTATAAAAATTGCTTATAAAACATAGTTTATAACGTATTGCTAATAACACATTGCGGGTAACGTATTACTGATGATAACGTATCGCTGATAGCCTGTTCTTATGAAGAACTAACATCAATAATCCCATAAACCCATCAATCATAAAAATAAATAACAATCACAACAATAGGAGTTCATATGAGCCACTCAAACTTTCACTCAACAACGACATTTGCCCTCAATGACCCGACACGTTTAGTTCGTCGCCTTTGCAAACATTGGGCACACAAATTAATAACCGAATATAATGAAACAGAAGGTAAGGTCGATTTCGGAAATGGCAAAGTTGCCCTCTTCTATCCACAAGAGAAATCCCTTACCATTAAACTTACAACGCCAACTGAATCAGAGTTAGAAACCATTCAATCTGTGATCGATCGCCATATTGAGCGAATGATTCCAGAAGATGAGAAGATCGATATTCAGTGGCAGTCATCCCTATAAGGAAAAGACATCAGTGAATGACATCAAAAAAAATTTAGAGTACTTTGCACAATATTATGAGAATGATGCAGAGTATGCAGCACAAAAAGAGCAGTATGGCCGAGCAATTCCGAGCCGCTCTTTTATTTTAGAATTATTAGAAAATCATCCAAATCTCGATTTTGATGAGATTGCACGCACCTTTAAGCTCCGTAAAAATTGGGAGCTCGATGCCTTAGAGAGCCGAATCAATGCGATGATCCGCCAAGGTACACTCTATATCGATAAAGCAGATAAGTTACAGATTATAGATAATAGCCAACGCTTTATCGGCATAGTCTCCGGTCATGCGGAAGGTTATGGATATCTCGATCTTGAAGGTGGCGGTTCCTTCTATATCCCGCCCCATGAGATGAAAAAAGTGCTCCATGGCGATCGGATTGAAGTCTCCATTGCCGGCATCGATAATCGCGGACGTCGAATTGCCAAAGTTGAGCAGGTTCTCGAACATAAACTCCATGAGTTTATCGGCCGGTTCTATCGTGAAAAAGGGGTCAATAGCGTGATCTCCGAGAACCGCAAAATTACTACAGAGTTTTTTGTCGATGATGCCAAGAGCATGAAAGCAAAAAATTTCGATCTCGTTCGCGTTAAGATCGATAGCTACCCTTCTGATGATGCCTATCCTAAAGCTGAAGTTTTGGAGGTATTTGGAGAGGAGATGACGATCGATATTGAGATTATGCAAGCCATTTTAGAGCATAATATCCCACATCAATTTACAAAAGCGTGTGAAGCTGAGGTGGAGACAATCCCTTCTGAGGTGAGCGCTGAAGAGATGAAGGGGCGCAAGGATTATCGAGATCTGCCACTTGTCACAATCGATGGCATCACCGCACGTGACTTTGACGATGCGGTCTATTGTGAACCCCTTAAAAATGGGCACTATAAGCTTTATGTGGCAATTGCAGATGTTGCGCACTATGTCACTCGCGACTCAGCTATTGATCAAGATGCTTATCTTCGTTCAACATCGGTCTACTTCCCTAATTATGTTGTTCCGATGTTGCATCCTAAGCTCTCAAATGGCATCTGCTCACTCAATCCTGATGTTGATCGCCTAACGATGGTTGCAGAGCTCACTATTAATCAAGAGGGAGATCTTGTTGAATATCAATTCTTTGAGGGAGTGATGCGTTCACATGCGCGTTTAACCTACGAGTTGGTACAAAAAATTATTGATGGCGATGAGATCCTTCGTGAAAGTTATCAGACATTAGTGCCACATCTCGATCATCTCTATGCGCTCTACAAAATCTTGCGTAAAGCTCGTGAAGAGCGTGGAACAATCGATTTTGAGACAGTAGAAACATTGATCTTATATGATAATGATGGGGAGATTGAGAAGATCGTTCCTGATGCACGCTTTGATGCTCATAAAATCATTGAAGAGTGTATGATTACTGCCAATATCGCAGCGGCTAAAACCATTGAGGCCTCTCCGCTTTCTGCCCTCTATCGTGTCCATCCGAAACCTGATAGTAAAAAATTATTGGCATTGAGAGATTTCCTCAAAGAGTTTGGTCTCGGCCTTGCAGGTGCAAGTGAACCGACACCCATGGACTTTGCCGATACCCTCAATGCTGCGAAAGAGCTGCCGGCATTCAATATGATTCAGACCGTTATGTTACGCTCTTTGAGTCAAGCGATCTATCAACCTGAAAATGAGGGGCATTTTGGTTTAGCACTCACCCACTATGCACATTTTACCTCGCCGATTCGTCGTTATCCTGACCTGATTGTGCATCGAGCAATTAAATTAATTCTTCAGAGAGGGGATTTTAATCAATTCTATCCAGAAGCGCATATGGTTCATATGGGCGAACATACCTCAATGTGTGAACGCCGTGCCGATGATGCAACTCGCGATGTGATGGATTGGTTAAAAGCCAAATATCTCCAACGTTTTATCGGCGATGAATTTGATGGCACAATTACCAGCATTACCAGCTTTGGAATCTTTGTCGAGCTCGATAATATCTTTATTGAAGGATTGGTTCATATCTCTCAAATGAGTGATGATTACTATATCTATGATGAGACAAAACATCGCCTTATTGGGGAGAGAACCCGCCAGCAATATCGCCTAAGCGATAAAGTTCGTGTAAAAGTACTCGAATCGAATCCTGAAACAAAGCATATCGACTTTGAGCTGATCTCTTCCTCGATGACCAATGGTAGTCAGAAAGAGAGAAGAGAGAATGGCAATGGCAATGGCAATGGCAATGGCAATGGCAATAAGGGTAATCCTGGAGATCGTTCTGTTCCCAAAAAGAGCAGAAAACATCGAATCGATGAGGCTCGCAAAGGAAAAGAGAAAAAGCGCCTTAAAGCAGGAAAAAGTAAGAATCGTCGTCGTAAAAAAGCGAAATAGAGATCAACAATAGCTTGAAGGAATATCTAAAATCCTAATCGCTTGCTATTGGTGACTTTCTAATAACTTATCTAGTAACTTATCTAGTAACTTTATTTCTTCCGATAGTTATTTCTTCCTATGGCAGAACTTCGCAAAATTATCCATATCGATATGGATGCCTTTTATGCCTCTATTGAGCAGCATGATCACCCTGAATATCGAGAAAAGCCTCTCGTTGTCGGTTTTTCTGAGGGTCGGGGGGTCATTGCTGCAGCAAGCTATGAGGCGAGAGCATTTGGTGTTCATTCTGCAATGCCAACCAAACGAGCCTTAGAGCTCTGCCCTCATCTGATCTTCGCAGCTCCGAGATTTACCCGCTATCGAGAGATCTCTCAGCAGATTCGACAGATCTTCTACCGCTATACCACGCTGGTCGAACCTCTTGCGCTCGATGAGGCTTATCTTGATGTAACGGAAAATCTTCAAAATCTCTCCTCTAGTAGAGAGATCGCCCTAAAGATAAAAAAAGAGATTGAGGAGACATTAGGACTCACTGCCTCTGCGGGTATCTCTTACAATAAATTTCTTGCCAAAATCGCCTCTGATATCAAAAAGCCTAATGGTCTCTTTGAGATTAAACCGGAAGATGCCATCCCCTTCTTAGCGGAGTTACCGATTGAAAAGTTTTTTGGTGTCGGCCGAGTCACTGCTCAAAAAATGCATCAGATGGGCATCGAGACAGGGGCGGATCTACAAAAATTAGAAAAATCTTACCTGATCGACAAATTTGGAAAAGCGGGCAAGAGCTACTTCTACTATGCGCAAGGCCTCGATCGTCGCTCTGTCGATCCTGATCAGCCTCAAAAATCTCTCGGCGTTGAGGAGACCTTCTTCAATGATCTCCTTCTTAAAGAGTCTGTGATTGAAGAGCTTGAGATCATTGCTCAAGAGCTCATTCGCCGTGCTTTAAAAAGCCAATTTGTTGGGCGTAATTGCACACTTAAATTACGCTATAAAGACTTTACCCAAACATCACGCAGTATCACAACTCATTTCCCATTAGGGGAGGATTTAACAGCGCTCTGGTCTGTTGCTCTCTATCTTTTAGAAAGAATAGAGCTCAATCCCAATAAAGGCGTTCGCTTGATGGGACTCTCTATTACCAATATCGATCTTGATAAAGAGACGCTCAATTGTGAGCTTAATCAACAATCTCTGCCACTCTTATTCTAGAGTCTATCCTTAATATTTAATATCAGAGCTGTTTAGTATCAGACCTGCTGCATATCAGATCCCTTGAATATCTAATCAGTAACAATGATCAGTCATAACAATCAAATCCCGCTTAACTGAGCCACTTCTCTGCTAACGCCTCTTTCCACCAATTTAACGCAAGCCCCTCATCATGCGTACGCCACGCTAAATAGAGCGTCTCTTCGCGATAACCCTCAACCACCTCTTTTGTCACCAATGTTCCGGCATCAAGATAGGCTTGCGCCTGTTTTTTCGGAAGGAAGCCATGCCCCACGCCGGCAATTTGTAGGGCAATCTTATCTTGCAGTGTATTCACTGTAATAACCTTCTCCCACTCATGAGGCGTCCGTTGACGTCTAGGGAGTGAACGAGCACTATCAGATAACATAATTGCCGGATATTTTAAAAGATCATGCTTTGTTAAGGCACCCTCTTGTGTCGCTAAAGGATGGGTCGGTGCAACAGTAAAGATAAAGGGGACCACACCGATCGGATAAGTACTATAACCCCCTCCTGATGGCCCTTCGCCTAATGCCACAATAATATCTGCTCGAAACTTTAAAAGAGCTTCCCACGCGCCCATCATCACCTCTCGGCTAATATTGAGTTCCGTCGCGACAAGTGAATTTTTAAAGCGTGTAAAGAGTGGCATAATCTCTTCGAGTGGAAAGAGCTCATCAAAGACAATATTGAGTTCTAACTCGACACCGCCCGCCATCTTTTGCAGACGCGCTTCAAGATCTGTCACAGCACCTAAAAGAATACGCCCCTCCTCTAAAAGAAGCTGTCCTGTAGGCGTTAGAATCATCTGATCCTCTCTTTTTTCAAAGAAAACGAGTCCCAACTTCTTCTCAATCTCGCTAATCTCTTCGATCAGCGTTGTAGTTGGTGATTGTAATATCTCAGAAGCTTGCTCATAAGAGTTTACCTTAGCGATTGTATCAATCATTCTAATCGCCTCTAATGTCAACTGCATCAACGACCTCCTTTATCTATTCAAATTCATCATCTCTCAAATCGATCAAGATGGATCAGGAAAGATCCTCAACAGAATCTTTCATCACTACCATCACAGCCATCACAGTCATCACAGTCATCAAAGTCATCAAAGCCACCGAATCAAAAGAGTCAAAAAAAACGACCTATCTACCCGATAGATCGTCTCTTCTTCTCTTGAAGATCTACTAGAACAATACGTTTTCTATCGTTCGATAATCTCAAATGATCCATAAAAGGATCTGTAAGATCAACTATTTAAATCAATCTCTTACAGCTGAGATCGACTCTTAAACGACTATTGATACTTAAAGTGTACAGCCTCCGCCGGTACAACCTGTATCTTCTACCACTTCCGGTGCCGTTGTATCGATGGGATTATCGGAGTTTGCCGTAACTCCTTCGTAGAGATTATCAAGATCAAATGTTAAATCATCTAATTCTTCACTCATTTTTTAGACTCCTTGATCCTATTTCAGAAAGAGAGTCTATTGTATAAAATTATGCTGCACTTCACAGCTCTAAATGTAGACGCATAGAAATATGTTAAACTGCTCCATCTGTAGAAACATTTAAAAAGGCTTTAAAAGTGCAATCTAAAGTTATCGAAAAGCCTTCGAGAACAGATTGAGAAATAGGAAGAGACAACTTAAGCGAGGAAATAATGGATAGTAGAGATATTAGAGAAATTGTAGTTGCCGGCGGCTGTTTTTGGGGCGTTGAAGAGTATTATAAACGTCTTAAAGGGGTGATCTCCACCGAAGTAGGTTATGCTCAAGGGATCACTGAAAATCCAAGCTATGAAGAAGTTTGCACAATGGAGACCGATCACGCCGAGGTCGTTAAAATAGAGTATGATGCCGATATCATTTCGTTAGAGAAGATCTTAGAGCATCTTTTTCGCATGATCGACCCACTCTCCCTTAATCAGCAAGGGGGCGATGTTGGAACGCAATATCGTACCGGCATCTACTATAGTGATCGCACTGATCTTCCCACTATTAAAGCCTTTATTGCGCAAGAGCAACAAGCTTATAGCGCACCAATCGCCGTCGAAGTGGAGCCTCTAAAATATTTTTGGCCCGCTGAAACGATGCATCAAGATTATTTAGAGAAAAACCCTCGCGGTTATTGTCACATCAATTTTGCCCTCATCAAACCTAGCGAATTGAAATAGCCATCAATAAATAGTCTTCAATAAAAATATGAAGAATAAAAAGAACAAAATATGGTTATTTTGATATCAAAATAGCCATGTTTTAAAGATAAATCATTATCTGACCTTAATCAGATAATGCTCACTTAGTGCCTCTCTCGATCCCTATTTACGATAAAATTAAGCAACTTATTGTGAGTCTATTATAGATGTTAGCGAAATCACAATCCCTTGATGAAGGGCGATTATGTGCTAACGCTATAGTTTTGAGATAGCCATAATGACAAGCAAGATCTCCGCAAGAGAGAACAATCAATAATAAAAATGGTGAGAGGGTTTATGGAACTTAAGGTAGATAACCAAACAGTTTTTCACTTATATCAAGAGATCGGTCAGCATCGCTCCTTCTCTGATGTCACACTCTTTAGAGAGTCTGGCAATATTGCGCTCAATAGCGATAAGATAGCGACTTTTTTACCTATCCAAAAAATCACAGACCTCTGCAAAGCATTACAAGATCTTGGCGTCGAAGCGCTACTGAACTATCGCCTCTACCTCTATCGCAAAGAGTATGGAGAGGCAAGACCGCTCTTAAAGGTAGCTCAAGTGCAATATGATACCTCTAACAAAGAGGGGGAATCCCAAACAAGTGAAATAATCAGCCGTGCGCTACAACATCTTATCGACTTTAATCTCTATCAGATGATTCTTGATGATTCTTCTCATGCCACTTTTAATATCTTAAGAGAGACACTCTTTACCATTGAAGATTACTGCTTACAGATTGAACATACCATCTCACTACGAGCACCGGCTCATAAGAGCGCAAAAGAGGATGAGCTACAGCTAAAATTGATCGAAGATGAGAAGATGATGCGACGCTACTATGATGAACTCCACCTCATTACCGAGCTTGCAATCAAAGAGCTTAAAAAGCGCTCATAAAATAAGGTCCTGAGATAAAGTCCTAAAATAACACCCGAGATATGCTCCCGCTCTAAAGCGGGAAGAGTATCGGAATAAAGGTTACGGCAATTAACATCACAATAATGACGAAGGGAACGCCAATTTTAATAAAGTCAGCAAAACTATATTTCCCAGGGGCAACTACTAAGGTATTAACTGGGGATGAGACCGGCGTCATAAATGCTGCAGAAGCGGCAATGGCTACTGCCATCGCAAAGGGATAGGGAGAGACCTCCAACACTGCGGCAGTCTGAATCGCAATCGGTGCTAAGAGAACCGCTGTTGCCGTATTAGAGATAAAGAGTCCAATAATTGCGGTAAAGCCGAAGAGCATTGCTAAAATCACT
Source organism: Ignatzschineria indica (assembly GCF_003121925.1). NCBI lineage: Bacteria > Pseudomonadati > Pseudomonadota > Gammaproteobacteria > Cardiobacteriales > Ignatzschineriaceae > Ignatzschineria > Ignatzschineria indica. The sequence continues at coordinate 593,217 of NZ_QEWR01000002.1, forward strand.
CTAGGGCTTGCATCTCCACTTGCCTCTAAAAGATATTTAACCGCAAGATCAACGCCCCCGGTATTTTGTAGCGCGACGGCAAAAGGAAACATCCCTACAATTAAGATAATACTCTGCCAATGAATCGACTTATAGGCACTATCCATTGTGATACAACCAAATGCTCCCATCAGTAATGCCCCAAAAATAGCAATTAAAACATTCGGAAAAATCCCCGAGATCATCAATCCAATTGTGACTAAAAGAGCAATAATGGCATAAGGAGCCCGATCCATTGCCGGTGCGACCTCATCAACCTCTGCCGGAATTGTCAGAACAACAAAGTCATTCTTCATCGTCTGTAGTTGACGAATGGCACGCCACATACCAAATACTAAAAGAATATCCCCCCGTTTTAACTTCTCATTGAGAAGTTCATTTTCTAATACCTCTCCTTGGCGCTTAATCCCCATCACATTAAGCCCGAACTTCGATCTAAACGCATTCTCCAATACCGTTTTATCGATCAATTTCGAGTCCGGATGAATTGCAACCTCAACCATTCCAATTTCACGAGAATGTTCATTAAAGTAGCTACTCATTAAGGGAAGCGAGACAAGATTAAAACGCTGTAAAAATAGATCGACCTTTTCAGGATAGAAAAAGTCAAAGAGAAGAACATCATTTTCTTGAATAACCCGGTCAGGTACCCCATCGAGCACCACATTCCGAAGACGATTAAGGCGACGCTCAACCGCAATAATATTAGCGCCATGAGCTTCTCGCAGGTTTAACTCTGTTAAGCGTTTACCAATCATCGGAGAGCCTTTCCCTACCTGCGCCCGATAATTACGCCCTTTTAGCTTATATTCACTCGCTAAATCATCAAAATTGATCCGATTCTTACCTCTATTTTGTGAGGTCTCCTCCTGCTTTTTCCCTAAAAATCGTCGCGCAAAGAGCATATAGAAGATACCCACAAAGAGGATAATGAGGCCAATCGGTGTAAAGGAGAAAAACTCAAATGCCTTATTCCCGGCAAGCTCAAGCTGCGCAGAGACAACTAGATTCGGAGCAGTTGCAACTAAGGTTAACATGCCACTAATTAAGCCGGCAAAACTGAGGGGCATCATCAATCTACGGGTATCCGCTTTCATCTTAGCCGCAACACTTAAGACTATCGGAATAAAAATGGCCACAATCCCGGTAGAACTCATCACTGACCCCAATAGCGCAACAGAGAGCATCAACAGAACAATCAATCGTGTTTCGCTATTTTTTGACTGCTTCATCAGCCAATCACCAACTCTAAAAGCAACGCCGGTTCGAACCAAGCCATCACCAATAATAAAGAAGACGGCAACAATAATGACGCTACTATCACTAAAACCTGCTAATGCTTGATCTAAGGTGACACTTCCCGTTAGAGGAAGTGCTAATAGCGCACAGACCGCAACAACATCCATTCTCGGCTTATTAACCATAAAAGCGACAATAGCGACAAAGAGAAGTGCGAGGACAATGAGAAGTTCTTGGTTCATATTACATCTATAATTCCTAACAAATGAGGATCGTAAAATCGAAAGCGCAAGTTGAGATAAAAAACAACAATACCCAACAATGCCCTATAACAGTAATGGATCATAGAGATCAACTGGATCTCCAAAAATCGATGAGAGCATAATAGGGGTAATAAAAAATAACTCAATATCAATTATCCTATTATTTGACCACTCTTCAATAGCGATCAGATAAAACTTATCTGGAGGTTGCCTGAAGGTCACATAGAGATCCCATGAAGATCCAATGAAGACCCCATAAAGATCGCATAAGCGTCGTACCGAGCATCAGTAGATCTTACAATAAAAATGGACGCGTTATGACGTCCATCTCCAATAATATTACTCCTCGATATCCCCAACGATCGATCTGATCGCTAATTCGATAAGTACAATCAATGATAGTACTCAATCTTCTATTTATGAAATAGAGAGCGTTAACGACAATTGATATCAATTATATCAATTGATGCCAATTAACGAATCAAACGGCTAATTGCCTTAAATTGAGCATCCTCTGCACTCTCTAGAAGTTCAAAGAGCACCATCTCCACACTTGTTAAGTTAGCGCCTAATTGAATCATCTTATTCAAGCCCAACTCAATATTAGGCTCAACTCGGGAAGAGACCGCATCAGAAACAACCTCAACCTCACGATCAAGCATTAAAAGATCTCTTACTGTCTGATAGACACAGACATGCGTCTCAATGCCGGCAACAACAAAGTGGGCCTCTGGATATTGATCTAACATTGCCTGAAATTGTGGATGAGGAACACCACTAAAGGTCATCTTCTCTAAAGGGGATAATGCCGCGTCGACTAAAAGATTCTTTAAAGTGGGAACTGTCGGTCCTAGACCTTTTGGATACTGTTCTAACCAGATAATAGGAATATCGAGTGTAATTGCCCCTTCAACTAAAATTTCTAAGTTCTTAAGAAGCTTCTCCTCTTGATACATCACCGGCAATAATTTCTCTTGCACATCGACAAGCACTAAAATGGTCTGATCTCGCATTAACATAAACACTCTCCTTTGGGGATCTCTACTTCTATCCCTTCTCAATAATAACTACTTTTAGAATAACCACTTCTCTCTAAATGTCTATTAAAAATATTTCATAGAAAATGGCTCTAGAATAATGACCAAACGCTTATCGATTGATAAGATCGAGCGTCTGATCTGTCTGCAAAGCAATATCGAAATCAACAAAAAAAGATCACTACAATTAAATAGTGATCTTTACAATAATCTTTATAACAATCCGTATAACAATTTTGCTGCAGGCTTAATATTGATCTCTAATCATGAGCTCAATGCGCTTCTCCACTTAATCCTTAATCAGAAGTTACTCCGCTCTCGATAGCGTTTTGCATCTCTGCTTCTGCAGATTTTTCCTGCTGAGCCTCTGCTCTTCTAGCTTTTCGACCTTTCGCCATCTCTACCTCTTTATGGTAATGCGCTTCAAGCCCCTCTTCAGCAATATAGTAATTGACCTCCTCTATCGGCTCCTGATGATCTTGATAGAGCATAATAAAAGGCATACTGACCATATAGATAAAGACAGCAACAAGTGCCGCAACCACAAAATAGATCCACTTATGCATTTTTTAACCTTTCTATTTACCTTTGCTAATAATGTTAATTGTACCAATCGTAATATCATCGGCTCAATTTTAAGGGATCAATTATACGCTAAAAGCGCAATCTCTGTCAGCTTCTATTCATCCTTACTCTCTCGGATCGGGCGAAATATTACTCGTTATAGGATTGATAGAGCTGATAGAGTTCATAATATTTAGCGATCGTGAATCCTAGAGCTCTATAGTGTAGCCTGCTTCATCAACCGGACAAAATTAGCGAGTTTTTCTAACATCTCAGACTCATTATCGAGGTTTTCCCGAATAATCTGTGTTACAGCAGAACCACTGATTACGCCGGAGACCCCTTGCGCTAAATAGTAACGCGCCTGCTCTGGTGTTGAGATCCCAAACCCTTGAACAATGGGTGCGGCCTTTGCAGCTTTTAAACGGCGAATATTTTGTGTCAGATCACAATTCTCCTCTGAGTGAGAATCTTGATCAACACCTGTTACCCCCGCTCGAGAGACCAGATAAGTATACCCTTCCCCCTCTTGAGCGATACCAGCAATTGCTTCATCAGTCGCATCGGGTGGGCAGATAAAGATGGGAGCAACATCTTTCGCTTTGGCAATAGAACTAAAAGGTGCCGCCTCTCTTAGCGGAAGATCTGCCACTAACACAGAATCGATCCCAACCTCTTGACAACGTTGATAGAACGCCTCTACTCCATATGCATAGATAAGATTGGCATACATCAATAGACCGATCGGAAGCGTAGGATGATTTGTTCTCACTTCAGAGAGAAGCGAGAAGGCTCCTTCAACCGTTGCACCGCTCTCCAATGCGCGTAAAACAGCTCCCTGAATTTCAGGGCCGTCAGCTAAAGGATCAGAAAAAGGAATGCTCACCTCTAAAGCATCAGCACCCGATACCACTAATGTCTCTAAGATCTTGGCAGATAGTGCTCTATTTGGGTCACCCAATACGACAAAGGGAATAAATGCGCCCTCTTTTTTTGCACGAAGCTTGGTAAGTAGTTGATCATATCGCGCCATTTTATACTCTCCCTTCTAAAATTTTATGAACTGTAAAGATATCCTTATCTCCTCGACCGGAAAGATTCACTACAAGCAATTGCTCCTTATCAGGTTCTGCTGCAATCATCTTCAGAGCATAAGCAAGCGCATGGGACGATTCTAAAGCGGGAATAATTCCCTCTCTTTTCGCTAACTGCTGAAATGCATCAAGAGCTTCCTCATCTGTCACAGAGTGATACTCCGCTCGACCGATATTATGCAGATGAACATGTTGCGGACCGACTGATGGAAAATCTAATCCTGCAGAGATGGAGTATGAACCTTTAATCTGCCCTTCATCACTCTGCATCAGATGTGATTTCATTCCAAAATAGATTCCCGGCGTTCCATGTTTTAAAGAGGCGCCATGTTGACCACTCTCAATCCCTTTTCCTGCAGGCTCTACACCGATCAAACGAACAGCCGCATCAGGGATAAACTCTGTAAACATCCCAATGGCATTAGAGCCACCACCGATACAGGCTAAAACGGCATCTGGCAATCGTCCTTCACGCGCTAAAATTTCCGCTTTGGTCTCCTCCCCAATCATCTTCTGAAACTCTCTGACAATTGTTGGGAAAGGATGAGGACCTGCGGCAGTTCCTAGAAGATAGTGCGTTGTTTTATAACTTGCTGACCAATCTCTTAATGCCTCATTACAAGCATCTTTCAATGTTCCAGAACCACTAGAAACAGGAATAATCTCAGCACCCATCAACTCCATTCGAAAGACATTAGGCGCTTGACGCTCAATATCTTTAGCCCCCATATAGATCCGGCACTTCATATTCAAAAGAGCACAAGCTAGAGCAGTCGCAACACCATGCTGCCCGGCACCTGTTTCAGCAATAATTTCACGTTTCCCCATCCGCTTTGCCAAAAGTGCCTGCCCTAAAACTTGATTCGTTTTATGCGCACCACCATGAAGAAGATCTTCCCGCTTAAGGTAGAGTTTGCTCTTAGTTCCTGCTGTTAAATTACGGCAGAGAGTTAAAGCCGTTGGTCTGCCGGCATAATTTTTAAGAAGATCCATAAATTCCCGCTGAAACTCAGGGTCATCTTGCGCCTTAATAAATTCCGCTTCTAACTGATCGAGCGCTGGAATCAGCAACTCCGGCACATATTGCCCACCAAACTCCCCAAAGTAAGGGTCTAACTTTCTCATGCTATGCTCCTAATCCTATTCTATCGTTATCTGTTATCTGTTATCTGTTATCTAAAAAGGGTATCTCTATTGCCGATCTTTACGTACTTTATGCACTTTACGTACTTTACATAAGGTGTAAATTTTATAAACATTACACACCTTGTCATCATCACAAAGATTCATCGTGAATATTTATCCCGATTAATTTTGATAGGTTGCTTATGTTCTGCAATTAATTGAAAGATCTGCTCTAATTTCTTGGCATCTTTCTTTCCCGGCAGAGCTTCAACACCTGAGTTAAGGTCTACACCTAAAGGGTGAAATGAGAGTGCATCTACAATATTGTTATGATTGATTCCACCAGCTAAAAAGAGATTAGAGAGATCCGCTCCTTCTAAGAGCGACCAATCGAAAGGTTCGCCACTTCCCCCTTTCTTGCCATCAAGAAGATAGTGATCCACATCTTGGTAATCGAGAAAGGGTAATTGTTGCTCCCCCTCTTGAATATTGATCGCCTTAATAATTTTAATATTTCTGGGTAGTTTTGCGCGTAATTCAGTGATGTAATGTTGCGGTTCATGCCCATGGAGTTGAATCGCCGAAAGCCCTACCTCTTTAGCAATAAATAGAATGGCATCAATATCATCATTCTGGAAAACCCCAATATACTCCAAGGGAACAGCATGGCGAATCTCCTTCGCCTGCCGATAAGTAACACCGCGAGGACTCGTGAGAATAAAGATTAACCCCCCATATTGCGCACCGGCATCAAAGGCGGCTTGCGCATCCTCTATTGAGGTCAAGCCACATACCTTATCCCCACCAACAAGTAGTTGATGAAGCGCACGATCGAGATCAGCACTCCCCATAAGATGGCTTCCGATTAAAAAACCATCCACCGATTGAGATAATTTACGAATATCATGGTAGTGACGAATACCTGACTCACTAATTACAATCTGCTCCGCCGGCATTAAAGCTCGTAGACGCTCACTCTTACCCAAATCGATAGAGAGATCTCGCAGATCACGATTATTAATACCGATCACTTTTGCACGCAGCTTTAGCGCACGGCGCACCTCGTCTTCATCATTCACCTCTGTTAATACCCCCATCCCAAGAGTATGAGCGATATTAGCAAGATAACGATACTCATCATCTCGAAGAACTGAGAGCATTAAGAGAACCGCATCAGCACCATAATAACGCGCTAAATAGATCTGATAGGCATCAACAATAAAATCTTTACAGAGAATCGGAAGTTTGGTGGCAGCTTTTGCGATTTTCAAATTGATAAAATCGCCCCCAAAGTATTGCGGCTCAGTTAAGACGGAGATTGCTGTCGCATAGGGAGAGTATGACTGAACAATCTCTGGTAGATCAAAATCTTCACAGATCAATCCTTTTGAAGGAGATGAGCGCTTACACTCTAAAATATAAGCAGGAAGCCCTTCCTCTCTTCGCGCTTCAATCGCTTGATAAAAATCACGATCACTGGAGGTTAAATCTGCTTCAAACGTTGTTAATGGCATCTCTTGCACCAACTGTGCAATCGCTTTACGCCGCGTCTCTACAATCTTCCCTAATACTGTCTCATTCATTACTCTATGCTCCCTTCTATTATCTCTCTGTTGATCTCTCTACTTATCTCTCTACTTATCTCTTTATGATCTATTTCTATCTTCTCTCTCACCTTAGAGATCACTTTAGGCGAGACGTTGAATCGTTTTTGCATCAGTGATAATCTCCCCCTCTTTTGTAAATTGATTACCGGTGATACGCTCAAGTAATCGTAACGCCATCCCTTCATCGATCGCGGTTAATGCTCTGTCGGCATTCTCTCTTAAATTCTCAAAACCAAAGAGCTTTAAAAGAAGCGCAACATTGATAGCAACAGCATGACGATGCGCCTCTGGAGCTGCACCATGTAACATCGTTAAGAGTGTTTTACGATTCTCTAAGGCATCTCCACCACGAATCGCTGAGAGCGGATGCTCACTCAATCCGAAATCGACAGGTTTGAGATAATAGGTCTCAATCATACCTGAACGCAGTTCTGTAATTTTGGTCGGAGCGTGGAGTGCCGCCTCATCCATTCCACCACCGTGAATCACTAAAACATGCTCATAACCGAGTAATTTTGCCGTTTCAGCAACCAATTCTGTTAAGTCAGCATGGTAGACCCCCATCACTGCACGCTTAGGACGAGCGGGATTTGTCAAAGGTCCTAGTAAATTAAAAATAGTACGTGTTTTAAGTTCTCCTCGCGTTTTCGCTGCATGCTTAAAACCACCATGATAATGGGGTGCAAAGAGAAAGGTAATTTGATCATTATCGAGTGAAAGACGTGCCTCTTCCGGACTTTTATAGAGATCGACACCTAAGGTTTGTAGAAGATCTGAAGAGCCCGTTAAACTAGAGACACTGCGATTACCATGTTTAGCCACAACTGCCCCACAACTTGCACCGACTAAAGCACTTGCTGTTGAGATATTGACGGTATTTAGACCATCACCACCGGTACCAACGATATCTGCAAAAGGATATTCTGGGGTTGCAAAAGATCTCGCCTCATTTAAGAAAGCGGCGGCAGCTCCGGCAACTTCAGCTGGCGTTTCGCCACGTAATTTCATCGAGATCAATGCTGCTCCTAAAAGGGTATCTCCAACCTCTCCTTTAGCAATAGCACTAAAGAGTTGGTGACTCTCTTGTTGAGATAATCGCTCACCACTATAGAGTCTTTGAAAAGTCGTCTTTAATGAAGTATTCGTTCTATCTGTCATGGTTCTATCCTATCGTTATCGCGTTAAAATCGGGGTACTCTCATCATCTACTCTACGACTGCGGATCTTATTACGATTTCTTTAGGCATAAAAAAACCCGCAGCGTGTGCGGGTTTTTCTGATCTATGGCTAAAAGCTTCTATCTTTCACTTAGGCGCACAGATACCTCCCGCAATTGCGAGCTGTGCCACCAATAGTTATAGAAAAAGCTTTGTCCAAACATCTCAATAAATTCCTCTATTATTATCTCTGCTTATGATTGGGATCTTTTATAAGAGGTCTTATCAAACTCTCTGCCTCAAACATCTCACTGCAGATTTCTTTTGTTCTGATTCCTATAAAGTTATAGGTCTATTTTTAACAATTGTCAAACCATTTTGTGATTCTCTATCGATTTGCGATCGAATCAACCGCAAATAGTGGGGGGAAAGCATTCGATACTCTATGTTCGATACTCTATCGATAAGATAGTTAATCTTATCGATTATATGAGTTATATGAACTGTTGAATAATATCGAAACTATCACTCATCAGACACTCTATTCTCCCCAGCTACTGAGCAAAAATTGATCACCACATATTCAGAGCGAGTGCCAATTCTAAATTTCCCACCCCATACACCTAAACCAGAGCTGATTAAAAAATGGTCTTCTCCGAAGCTTGTTAAGCCTGAAGAGATTTGATGGAGATAATCGGTCGCATACATATAGGGCCATACTTGACCATCATGTGTATGTCCAGAGAGCTGTAAAAAGGACCCCTTTCCCCTTCTAGATGCTAATGTGCCGGCAATATCTCCCGGCTGATGATCTAAGATAATCAGTGGAGCTGTAGAATCGATCTCATCGACAACGTCTAAAAGAGATGAGAGTGTTGCCCGCTCACGATTCATTTTGTCATCTCGGCCCATCAAGATCAGCCCTTCAGGTAATAAAACGACCTCATCTCGCAATAGTGTAATGCCACTTTTAGCAAAAAAGGGGATACTCTGCTCCACACCGGCAATATACTCATGATTCCCTAAAACAGCATAGATGCCTTTAGAGACCGAGAGTTCTGCCAAAATCTGCTCCATTTTACCGGCATAGAGAGGTCTAAGATCATTATCGATAAGATCTCCGGCAATCAGAAGGTAATCAGCTTCTTCTGCATTGAGCATCTCAACCCAGCGTTTGAGCTCTGCCCCTTGAATGGTATGTCCTAGATGGAGATCACTCACCATCACCACTTTAAATGACGTCTCACCACTCTGACTCCCCTTATCTACTCTATCTGCCGGTAATAGACAAGCTTTCTCATCTATCAATTGCAGATCAGCCAGATCGAAAAAATATTCTCGGCGCGCCTTCTCCTCATAAACCCAATGTCCGATGGAGAAAAAGAGAAGATAGAAGAGCGCAAGAGAGAGAAACAGTTTGCCATTTGCAAGGCGGAAAGCATCGATTCTCTTCGGCGATATCCACTGGGTAAAACGATTGATAAGCCGAAAGAGATCGAGCAGAAGAGGCGGAATCAGAAAATAGATCAATCCAACCATCCATGTTGCTCCCACCAGATAGAGTGGCCGCACAATCTCTCCTGGAAGCAGCCGCCCTAAAAGCATCACTAACGGCATACTGATGGTAAGCAGTAATGCTCCAATAGCCCCGAATATCCTTACAATTCGATATTGGGGGAGCATCTGATAGTAGCGCCACAAAATATAGTTCTGAATCGAGAGATAGAGCGCCATAACGACAACAAATAACATCACTCTTTAACCTTTTAACGTTGAGGTTTTTGCGGAGTCCGGGGCATTGCCCGTTTATGATGGGAGCGTTCATGCCAATAATTGATTCGCTCTAATTCTGCTTCTGTCACCGCTTCACCTCTTAAGTGACGATTCAGTGCATGATAGGTAACACCCATCTCATCTTCATCTGTTTGTGCCTCCCAAAGGCCTGCCGAAGGTTTCTTATCGATAATCTTTTGAGGAACGCCTAATATCTCCGCAAGTTGAAAAATCTCCTCTTTATCGAGATGAATCAGAGGAGCGATATCAACACCACCATCCCCAAACTTTGTGAAATAACCGGTATACCACTCAACTGCATTATCGGTGCCAACGACAACACCATTTTGTGTCTGCGCAATGAGGTAGAGCGTCGTCATCCGCAATCTTGCACTACTATTTCCGGAAATAACACGATCTTTAGCGATATCTCCCGTATGGTTATAGCGCTCCCCGACGGCATGCATCAATTGATTATGTGTCTCTGTTAAATCAACGATATGGTAAGGCAAGCCGGCACTCTCCATCACCAATTTAGCATCATTAAGATCATCTGGATGACTATGAGAAGGCATCATAACCCCCAATGCCCGCTCTGAAAATCGTCTCCTTAATAGAAAAGCGATCACAGCTGAATCAACACCACCACTAACACCAAAAATGAAATTATCTGCCTGACGATACTGCAGTTCTGCTTCTAACCAATGCTCTAACTCAATAATATAATTTTCTAAATATTGCATAACCGCTTCCTTCCTATTTCGCTGCCCATTGCAAAAGAGCGCGATATCTCTATCACGCTCTCAATTTTTATCTGAATGTTTATCTTTTATACTCTACTCTTTTACGCTCTATTGGCTCTATTGAATATCGATACCATCCGATACCATCGATACTACCGATGATCGATGATGTCGACGACTGAATCCTAACGAATCTCATTATCACCGTAAAGAACTCGTTCAAGGCGAGGATTAGGTCGATAACGACGCCCTGCTTTTGCTTGCTCTTGACCATCTAATAGAACATTATCGCCCGTAAAACTAATATTAACCTTCAATAGGCTCGAACCGACACCGTAGATATCAACAGGAGTATTCTGCTTCTCAAACTCTGCGATCTTTTCTGCATTAAAACCACCACTCACAACGATCTTCACATTATTAAAGCCCTCTCGATCGAGCGCATCTCTTAAAGCAAAGATTAAAGTGGGATTTGTTCCGCGCGGATCAAACGTCCCTAACTGATCTTGATGACGCATAAAATATTGATCTACCATGGTATTTGAGGTATCAACACGAACTGCTGAGAGTTTATCTCCAAAGTGACGTGCCACCTTCAGTGACTCTTCTACCGCATCATTATTATAATCGACCAAAACCATCAGCTTATCTTCTGGGAAGATCTCATGATATGCTTTTGCCGCAGCTAAAGTATCACCATTGAAGAGTTGAATTAAGGCATGTGGCATTGTTCCTAGCCCTTCAATTCCCCACCACTCATTCATTGCATGCGTCGCTTGCGCCGTTGATCCTCCAATAAAGGCCGCATAACCATCACCGGCCTGCTGGCTGAAGTGATCATCCCGATCTCCCATAAAGATAATCTCTTTATCGCCGGCAGCCTCTACCACTTCTAAAACATGGGTTGCTACCGATGTTCTACGCGCTAAAATGCCATCAATAATTCCTTCGAGAAAACCAAAATCTTGATATCGCCCTGTAATGGTTAATACTGTCTCATATGCATCAATACGGTCACCATCATTGAGTGCCCAAATTTCAAGATCTTCAGGATGATTCGCAAAAGCATGAAGAAGTGAGATCGCTTCATCGATCCCACATAATACAGCACCATTTTTACGCTGAAAAAATTGCATCGTTACAATCTTGTCAGGCGCACATTGACGTGCGATCTCTGCCGTTTTTAAGAAGTAGACTGCGGAAAACCAGCCCTCGCCGACACGCTTATCAAACTTAAATGTCTTATTGGTCAATCGCTTGATCTTACCGCGATGTTTTAACTCATACTCTTTAATATCGTTTGCTATTGTTGTTGCTGTCATCTTTTGCGTCTCATACCCTTCTCAAGTGGGAGAAGATAGTTAATATCGTAGAAAGAAGTACTATAGCAAGGATCGATCAATATTTTCAATGATTCTTCCCTATTTCATCCAATCCTTTGATCTTCATAAGCATCGAACGACAAACGATAAGGATCGATGAAGATGACAGAAAAGAGAGGAGATTTACAAAGAGTGGAAAAAGCGTTAAGTCTCTATAGAGTCGCGGTTAAAAATGGAGATAACAAAAAACCGAAGTTATAATAACTTCGGTTTCTTATCTGGCTCCTCGACCTGGGCTCGAACCAGGGACCCCTTGATTAACAGTCAAGTGCTACTACCAACTGAGCTATCGAGGATTAGAGATTAGGTATTATAATCATAATTTTTGATATTGCAACTTCTTTTTTAGCTTCAGACTCAATTTGCTCTCAACTTGCTCTCAACTTACTCTCAATTTCCATTCAATTTTAGCAAATCCCCTTCTCTTGCTGCCACTCCATTCTAAGAAGAGAAGATATTCAATAGGGAGATACTCAATAAAGGTAGTCTCAATAAAGATAAACTCAATAATATTACTCTACTCTTGCTAAGAGAGTTGAAAGAACAAAACCGAGGAGATGTAAGAGATAAAAAATAAGAGGAAAAAAGGGATAGAAAAAGCCGAAGTTATCATAACTTCGGCTTCTTATTTGGCTCCTCGACCTGGGCTCGAACCAGGGACCCCTTGATTAACAGTCAAGTGCTACTACCAACTGAGCTATCGAGGATTAACTTTGATGTATTATAGAGATCTTTCTCTAGATAGCAAGTGCAAAAATCGATTCGTCTATTTTTAATACATCACGATGTTGCCTCACATCTCATTCAATCTCTAAAAGAGATCAATTAACGTAATTTCTCTAAGCGAGAAACATCTCTTACAGCACCAAAAGCTGCTGAGGTCGCTAAAGCTCCATACACCTTTAATGCATTAGAGACCTTGCGTGGACGCTCTTTTGCCGGCACAAAACCCTTCTCCCGTTGAACTTTCATCCGCTCTTCTAAGATCGCTTCCGGCACATTGAGATGAATTGAACGATTAGGAATATCGATAATGATCTCATCACCATTCTCTACAACGGCAATTAAACCACCATCAGCCGCTTCTGGAGAAACATGACCGATAGAGAGTCCTGAGGTTCCCCCAGAGAAGCGTCCATCGGTTAAAAGCGCACACTCCGCATCGATCTTTTTACTCTTCAGATAAGAGGTCGGATAGAGCATCTCCTGCATTCCTGGTCCTCCTTTTGGCCCTTCATAACGGATAATAACCACTTCCCAAGGAGAGACTTCATCACCTAAAATGCCAGCAACAGCCGCATCTTGACTCTCATAGACACGCGCCTTACCAGTAAACTTAAGGATAGATGCATCAACACCTGCTGTCTTTACAATACAGCCATCGGTAGCTAAATTCCCATAGAGAATTGCAATCCCACCATCTTGACTATAAGCATGCTTAATATCACGGATACAACCTGACTCACGATCGAGATCGAGTGTCTCAAAATGGCGATCTTGGGAGAATGCCTCAGTAGTTCTCACACCGCCGGGTGCTGCTTTATAGAAATCATGATGCTTCTCTGATCGACAGATATCCCACTCATCAAGCCCCTCTTTCAACGTTTTATGAGCAACGGTCGGCTGCTGATTATGAATTAGGCCTGCTCGATCAAGCTCCCCTAATATGCCATAAATCCCTCCGGCACGATGAACATCTTCCATATGATAGAGATTTGTTGAGGGCGAGACTTTCGAGAGATGAGGAACCTTACGAGAGAGACGATCGATATCCTTCATCGTAAAATCGACCTTCGCCTCATGAGCTGCCGCTAAGAGATGGAGAACTGTATTGGTCGATCCCCCCATGGCAATATCGAGCATCATCGCATTTTCAAAAGCATCAAAATTGACAATGTTCCGCGGTAATACCGCTTCATTTCCATTGATATAGTGATCCTTCGTAATTTTTACAATGGTTCGTGCGGCCTCTAAAAAGAGCTCTTTTCGGCGAGCGTGAGTTGCTAATAATGAGCCATTTCCGGGAAGTGCCAGTCCTAAAGCTTCTGTTAAGCAGTTCATGGAATTTGCCGTAAACATACCAGAACAGGAGCCACACGTAGGACAAGCTGCGCTCTCAATTGCCGAAACCTTCTCATCTGCAGCATCATCACTTGCCGCCATCACCATTGCATCAACGAGGTCGAGCTTCATCGACTCGCCATCCCAAGTGATCTTTCCAGCCTCCATGGGGCCACCGGAGACAAAAATAGTGGGGATATTGAGGCGTAACGCTGCCATTAACATTCCCGGCGTAATCTTGTCGCAGTTAGAGATACAGATCAAAGCATCTGCACAATGCGCATTAACCATATACTCCACTGAGTCTGCAATAAGATCACGGCTCGGCAGTGAGTAGAGCATTCCATCATGACCCATTGCTATTCCATCATCGACGGCGATTGTATTAAACTCTTTAGCAACACCGCCGGTAGCTTCGATCTCTCTTGCTACCATCTGTCCTAAATCTTTTAGATGGACATGTCCCGGTACAAATTGGGTAAATGAGTTAGCCACAGCGATAATTGGCTTTTTAAAATCTTCATCTGTCATTCCTGTTGCACGCCATAACGAACGCGCACCGGCCATATTTCGCCCTTGTGTTGATGTATGTGAACGATACTTTGGATCTTGAACCATCTCTATTCCTCTATTCTCCGTAATTTTCTTTTCTAACTTTTCTAACTTTTCTCTGACAGGCCTACTCATCGATACTCTTTTAGAGTACTCTTTAAAATAATCTTTAGAGTAATGATCGATATCTCTTGAAAATACCATATAAAACGCACTATCAGCGAAACTGATAGCGTATGGGGTTAGTATAGTTTCAATCTTTTTTGATAAGTAAAAATGCTCGTTGAAGCTGATCTTTTCGCTCTACTGTGATGGGGTACATCATTCATCTCTCGAGACAACAGGGGTACATTGTTCGATCTTAATAGCGATTTTGCAAGAGCTCTCTCTTAGACCTCTCCTAGATCTCTTTCCAAGTACTTTTCCAAAAAAGTACTTTTCAATAACTTTTTCAATAACTTTTTCAATAACTATAGAGTAAAGCTATCACTAACTTAGAGGAAAATAAATAGCTAAGATAGAAATCACTGGCAATCACTAAGAAGCAAGTATACTCCTTGATCTACTACAATGAAGGAAGGTGCTCTCTTGCCTACTCAATTCTCAAAACACTATCCACGCCACTACTTACCTTTTACGCTATAAATTCCCCATCAATATACTTCAACAATCCACTACTATCCTTAATAAAGCGACTCTTCTCACACATCTTATAGACCTGATGATTCTCACGATAACGCGCCTCAAAAGTGACATATTGCTCACCTTGATCATTTTCAGCACAACTTTTGATCACTTTAAGATAGAACCACTGTTGCTCCGGCGATAATGTCAATGTTTCAGGACGAGTCTCCTCATGCCAACTACTTAAAAGATAGCGCTCTAACCCCATAACAAAAGCACTATAGCGCGACCGCATCAATTGCTCCCCATTTAAAGGAGCCTTCCCAAGATGAAGCAGTTCACAGCAATCATGGTATTCACAACCACTTTGACAAGGACAGATCAGAGTATTCCTCTCTCCCTTCTTCCCCTTTTTATGCCATTGTCCGCTTCCATTTGTCGTGGTCATCTATCTCTCCATTTAATATTAAATTGTGGCTATCAATACGGGTATAAATCGATTGAAGCCGCTTAAAGTGCTCAAAAAGAGGTGATCTTTTCCAAAATTTAAGATCTCTCATTTTACGCCTTTTTCACTTCGCAGAAAACTCTCCTACGCTTAACAAGCATTGTTACCACTTCGAAAAATATTAAAGAGAAAATCTGAAAATGCCTTTTCAGTAATCAACGATTATGGTCACCCTTACATTTGCTTTTGTTCTTCAAGCGCTCTGGCTGATACTCTCACCCTACTCTCTTACTATAACCATTATCATATCTCTCATCGCCCTGCTCTTCATTCTGATCATTCGTCGGGCACTACAATATCTTCCTCAACTCTACAATCGAATTTTGGCATTAAAAACGGATCTTCCCTTCAAACTCTCAATCCCTGTCATCTATTTACAAGCACAAATCAAACAGGCAGCTCTCAATGGAAGTACTCTCTTTTTACAAAAGGAGAAAAGCAATCAACTGCTCTTTTTTATAATCGGTCTTCTCTTCGCTACACCGCTCTATCTCTCGGCATTGATAGATTATCGAACTATTTTAGAATCATTACCGGTTGAAATAGAGGCGACCTACCGTGTTATCTACAATAACTCCCCCTACAGCACCACAATTGAGATCGTAAAAGCTCATAATAGTGAGAAAAATCTGCAAAAGAATCAGGAGAAGCAATCAAGATTACTAACAGCTCTCAAAGGCGCACAACTGCGTATCTACTCACTGCCTCCTGATATTAAAAATCGACTAGAAGTCGGCGCACTCTATCGAGGAGATTTAGGATTACGCGCCCGATTTTTTCGCTCAATGCCGGGAGATCAACAACGAATATTACGTGTATTAGCGCGAAAAGAGATCGGTTATGGAAAGCTGATATCTTCACCTGAAAAGATAGAAGCGTCGCCTAAAATTGATCTTATTCGCCAAAAAGTGGCTGACACAATGTTAAAAAATTATAGTAATGGTGCTTATATGAGTGCGCTCTCGGTGGGAAAGAGTGAAGCATTAACGCAGCATGATTGGCAAATCTTACGTGAGACCGGCACGATCCATCTTGTTTCAATCTCTGGATTACATCTAACATTAACTGCATTCTATGCCTTTATTCTCTTTCGTATCCTCTTTGCCTTAATCGGCTGGCGACGCCCGGCACCCTACAAAATTGCGGCAGTTATCGCCATTGGTAGTGCTTGGGGTTATGCGCTCCTTGCCGGCATGAGTCTTCCGACTATTCGGGCGGCCATTATGTTTTCTGTTGCGATGCTCTCACTGCTTATTGAAAAGCCGATCTTTACCCTCAATAGCGTTGCTCTTGCCCTGCTGATCATCCTTTCAATCTGGCCTCTCTCCATTCTTATGCCGGGATTTTGGCTCTCCTTTACTGCCGTTACCATTTTAACCTTAACCGCTCGAGTCGTAAGTACAACAGTTAAAGGAGTTGTTCTCTCCCAACTGATTATCTCTCTTCTCTTAATTCCACTAACGGCTGCATTTTTCCAAGAGATCTCTCTGATCAGCCCCCTCATCAATCTATTTGCGATCCCATGGACCTCGTTAATGATTATGCCCTCGCTCCTATTAGGAACACTATTTCTTCCTTTTTCACAACTACTCGCTACGCCACTCCTCCTCTTTACCAATCAGAGTATTACAGTATTACGCTATGCCATTGAAGCAACAGCAAGTCTTCCTTTTGCCGCAGTAGAGACAACTTCAATAACACTCGAAATAGCCCTTATCGCAACAATACTCGCTCTTTATTGGATCGCCCATATCCCCAAGATACAACTCCGACGAAATAGGGAGAACACATTTCAATGGTTCTTAACAGATCAAAGAGCGGGAAGAAAGAATCAGACTAGCAAGCAGATCAGAAATAGAACGCGTTATTTATTGATCGCTTATCTCTTAGGGGGAGTGCTTTCTATGCTATGTTTCAGTATGATACTCTTTGATCGCCCTATTACAGATAAACCCCTTAACGAGATATCTCTCACAAGTCATCAAGAAGTAGAGAAAAGCTGGGGAAAAGAGAGGCTCTACCTCTATCAACTTCCCGTCGGTGAAGGGCTCTCCTTCTATCTTCAACTAGGAGATTATCAGCTCCTCTATGATAGTGGAAATCGCTTTGGTGCTTTTGATGCCGGTAGAGATGTGATTGTTCCCTTCTTAAAAAGAAGAGGGATCAATCATCTCACTCACTTAATTTTAACGCAAAATAATCAACAACATATTGGTGGAACTCGCTCACTTCGAGAAGCCATCCCCATTAAACAGATCTTTGCTCATCGCTCGATAGCTCCAATGATCGATCAGGCTCAAGAGTGCCAAAGACTCTCCTATCGCTCAAAAACAATCTCTATTGAGCCCATTAAGAGAATCCGCTCTAGCTGTGCTTATCGCATTCTCTATCAAGATCAATTATTGCTCTATCTTCTCTCCGATATTAGCCAATCTGAATGGCGCCACATTACCCATGTAGCGCTTCCTCAAGATCTACAATATACCAATATCAGTCAATTAATTCTCCTCTATCCAAACCAAGGACGGAGCCGTTTTAATATCGACCTTAATAAGACTTTAAATCGAATCGTCAAAGAGATCCTGAAAGAGAGAGAGGAGAATAATCTACAATCGACTATTCTCCTCTCTACAAAGTTTCCTCAAAAAGCATTGCGCTCTATCGACAATATTGAGTATTACAATGGCTATTTGGGTGCTATAGAGATGACAATCACTCCCGATAGCGCCTCACAACATACGTCCCAATTAGATATTCAAATCAAGAACTATGCAGATTCTAACCGATATTGGTGGGCAAAATATCATCTTCCCCACTAATAGCACAACCAAAAGATCTCAACTGACAGCTCTTTAACTCGCTGATTGCTAACGACGAATATGGGCTTGATCATCTTCTCTTTTATAAATGCAGGCTTTACCACTTAATAAGCAACAGCCCCGGCATTATCTGTAATCAGATTAATTTTATGATTTTGCAAAATCTCCGTAATATCATCAGGTAGAGGCTTATCTGTAATCACCTCATCAAAATGCTTTAATGGCAAGGAGAAATAGGTATTAACTTTACCATACTGCGTACTATCCGCCACTAAAACCAATTTTTTAGCAACATCGGGAAGCGCTTTTTTGATAGGAACTTTATCTTCAGAGGTTGCCGATAACCCACGCTCATTCCAAGAGGAGGTTGTCACAAAGGCGATATCAATTAGATAATTTCGAATACCTTGTGCCGCCCCTTCCCCAACACTACAACTAGATACAGGACAGACCGTACCTCCCGTATGAATTAGTTTGCCTTTTCCATTTTCAATCAGATAAAACATGATTATAAAATCATTCGTAATAATGGTTAAATCATCACGCCCCTTAATCTCTCTTGCAATCGCTAAAGTTGTTAAACCTGAATCTAAAAAGATACAACTCTGATCAGGGATTCTTGCAGCTGCAAGAAGTGCGATCTTACGCTGCCCCTCCTCATTTGAAGACTCTTTTACTTTATAAGATAGCTGTGTCGATAGCTTCTCAGCAGCTTTTACGCCACCAGAGACTGTTACTACCTTCCCTTGACGCTCTAACTTTTGAAGATCTCGGCGTATCGTCATATGTGATACGCCTAAAAGCTCTATCAATTCATTAATCGTCGCTATTCCTTTTTCAGCAACAAGTGCCAAAATTGCCTCATGTCTTTCGACAGGAATCATTACTTACCCCCTTATTTAAACATCACTTTCTCTCTTTAACGCATACATTCTTCATATTCATTTTTTTAGGACACTTCAAAATCGTGTCACATCGTTAGCGCAACACTATAAAATGTTTAATAAAACTAGAATCTAATCAGACATTAGAGAGAGATAAACCACAAAACATCAGCTTATTAAATAGTTCCTATCTCTTATTAATCCACTTTTAACAATCCCCATAACACCAGCACTTCTTTAACCCATCAAGCAATGGTAAAGATTGTTTGCCTCAGGAGTACAGGTTCGATAATAAATCAAATCTTTTAGCACTCAACGCTTTAATATCTTAAAAACATGAGCGTTAAATTTAATATCAAATTATAAATACCATAATCAAAATAAAAATAATTTTGCTTGCACTACAACTTAAGTTATAATCAAAAAATCATTTTTATGTCGACATTATGATATGTAATCTCAATAATAAAAGTATCTATTATCAGATTTAATATCGATGCTCTATATAAGATCATATCTATATATCTATTGCGCCACTTAACATTGGGCTTATTAAATTCCAATTACATATTCCAATATAACTGGACTCAATAAGTAAATAAATATAACTACAATCTTAAAATTTTACAGATATCTATCAATGACTTTAGGCAACATATTACAAGTCTTATTAACTTCTTAATAAAAGTTGATTTATATTACCCCCTTCACCTTAAATGAGATGTAAAAACCGATTATTACATCCTTATCAAGGAGAGTTGCTGTCATTACCTCTATCCTAACAGAAGCACAACAGAAATCTTTGACAGAGTATTATTAAAAATAAAAATTAATAGACAATAGTAAATAAATAGTAAGCAAACTACTTCACAGAAAATAACAATATTTAACTATCGATTAACATTAATCATTTATCTCTGGTATTACATACAATATCAGAAATCAATATAAAAAATATAGCAGAAATAAAAATAATGATGAAATAAAAAAGGCCTGATAATTTCTATTACCAGACCCACAAAAACCTAACTAACTAAAGTAACTGTTAAGGTATTGTTATATTTGAAAGTACTAGATCAATTTTTGTTTAATTAACTCATTAATCATTGCAGGATCAGCCTTACCTTGACTTAACTTCATCACTTGACCGACAAAGAATCCTAAAATTTTTGTCTGCCCTGAACGATATTGCTCTACCTGTTTCGGGTTTTTGCTAATAACTTCATCAACCCAAGCCTCAATTGCACTACTATCTGTAACTTGTTTTAACCCTTCTGCTTCAATGACTGCATCTGCGCCCTCTCCACGCTCAATCATCAATGCAAAAACTTTTTTCGCAATATTATTAGAGATTGTCTTATCTTCAATTCTTGCTAAAAGACCAGCAAATGCCTCTGCGGTAACAGGCAACTGAGTAATATCTAAGCCCTTCTCATTTAAGTAGGCAGAAACATCTCCTAATAACCAGTTCGCTGCCATTTTTGCATCGACTTTCTGACTTAGCAATGTCATAAAATAATCTGCCATAGCACGCGATTGAATAATAACTGAGGCATCATATTCAGAAAGATCATATTCGCTCATTAACTTCGATTTTAGAGCTTCTGGCATCAATGGAAAAGCAGCCTTAACTGCTTCGATACGCTCATCGGAGATAATAATGGGCAGAAGATCTGGATCATGGAAGTAACGATAATCATTTGCTTCCTCTTTCGCTCGCATAGAACGGGTCTCATTCTTCTCTGAATCGTAAAGACGAGTCTCTTGCGTAATTGTTCCACCTGCCTCTAAGATCTTTATTTGACGCGCAACTTCATAATTGATCGCTTGCTCAATAAAGCGGAACGAGTTGATATTTTTCAACTCTGTTCGCGTTCCTAAAGGTTCACCAGCTCTTCTTACCGAGACGTTTGCATCACATCTAAATGAACCTTCCTGCATATTTCCATCACTAATATCGAGCCATGTCACGATCTGATGAAGCTGCTTAAGGTAGCTAATCGCCTCTTCTGCCGAATTAAGATCAGGTTCCGAAACAATCTCTAATAGTGGTGTTCCCGCACGATTCAGATCGATACCTGTCATTCCAGGGACTTCCCCATGACGTGAACTTCCGGCATCTTCCTCTAAGTGAGCACGATTAATACGAATCTTCTTCTCACCCGCTTCTGTCTCAATCATCAGATAACCATCATAAACAATCGGCGCATCTAGCTGACTTGTCTGATAACCTTTTGGTAAATCTGGATAGAAGTAGTGTTTACGCTCAAAGATTGTCCGCTGTTGAACTTTCGAGTTTGTCGCTATTGCTAAACGAATCGCTTTATCAATTACCGCATCATTTAATAGTGGCAATACACCCGGTAGTGCAATATCAAAGATTCCCGCCTGTGTATTAGGTGGCTGACCATATAGCGTACTACTACCGGAAAATAATTTTGTCTTTGTTGTTAACTGAGTATGGACCTCTAGTCCAATTACAACTTCCCAACTCATTGAATACCTCTCATCATACTTGTAAAACTGAATTCATCTACCTGCATCATTAACTCTTTAATTTCTTTATTCTTTAACCGCCTATTTGTGACACTTTTATAAGTCTTTTATGAGACTTTAATAATACTTATCAAAAAAGTTATCAAAGAAGGCTCATCAAAGATCAAGAGAGTTTTATGCAAAATTTGTTGGGATCTTTTTATGCCAATCACTATTTTGTTGATATTGATGAGCAACTGCCAACAAACGAGCTTCATCAAATGCGCGACCGATGACTTGGAAACCTAGTGGCATACCTTCACTAAAACCCATAGGATGACTGAGCGCCGGTAAACCTGCAAGATTTGCACCAATGAGATTGGTATCAAAGAGGGAGTTTTGAATACTCGAAGCTTTATGATTTTTACTATATGCCGGGCCTGCCACCGTAGGACCTGCAATAAAATCAACCTCTTTCAGAACCGCTTGATACTCTTCACTAATCAAGCGACGAATCTGTTGCCCTTTTATGTAGAAGTCTTGATAGAGCTTCTCGGTTTTTGCATAAGTTCCCATTAAGATGCGGCTCTTCACCTCATTACCAAAACCTTCAGAGCGAGTGCGGCAATAGAGCTCTTCCAAATTTTGAACATCTTCAGCACGGTAACCGAAACGAATACCATCGTAACGTGCAAGGTTACTTGCTGCCTCAGCCGGTGCTACGACATAATAAACAGGTGTTACAAGATCATGATACTTTAACTCTACTTCAACAAACTCTAATCCTAACTTACGATAGATATCGAGCGTCTCATCGATTGCTTTTGCCGTTGCCGCATCCATCTCTCCTTCAAAGAAGTTACGTGGAAGTGCCATTTTTAAACCTTTTAGCGGCATATCGAGCGATTGGGAGAAGTGAGGTAACTCGATCTCCATAGAAGTTGGATCTTTCTGATCAAATCCCGCCATTCCCTCTAAAACTAAAGCACAATCCTCGGCACTTTTAGCTAAAACCCCTGCCTGATCTAAAGAGGAAGCAAAAGGAACTAGCCCGTAGCGAGAGACACGCCCATAGGTTGGTTTAATTCCCGTTACACCACAAAAACTTGCAGGTTGACGAATAGATCCCCCCGTATCTGAACCCGTTGCAGCAAGAACTAAACCGGCAGCGACAGCCGCTGCAGAACCACTCGAAGAGCCTCCCGCAACATGATCAAGATTCCATGGGTTATTGGTAATACCGTAGTAACTAGTGCCACCGGTTGAGCCCATCGCGAACTCATCCATATTGACCTTACCTAATGAAATTGCACCATGATTCTCTAATCGCTCTACAATTGTCGCATCAAAAGGAGGAACATAATTACTTAACATCTTCGACGCTGCTGTCGTTAAGACACCTTTAGTCGAGACCAGATCCTTATGCGCGATAGGAACTCCTGTCAATAACTTCCCTTCTCCATTTTTTAAGATCTGATCTGCTTTTTGGGCATCTGCTTCTGCCTGATCAAAAGTGGTTGTAATAAAACTATTGATCTGCGAATCATATTTTTTAATTCTATCTTGGAAGTATTGCATAACTTCCGTTGCTGAAACTTCCCCCTTCTCTAACTGAAGGCGAAGTTCTGAAATTGTTTTTGTATGCATGATAACACTCTTCTATTCAATGACTTGAGGAACAAGATATAGACCATCTTCAACATTCTGCGCTAGTTTTTGTAACTCATCACGCTCATTTTTGACAGTCACTACATCGGCACGTAATGTTAAAGTCGCATCAAAGGGATTGGTCATTGGTGCGATGCCTTCAGTCTCTACATCGCGTATCGCTCGAATGACTTCCGCCATATTCTCAAGACGCAATTTCTGCGTTTCAACTTTATCCTCACTAATCTGTAGATGGGCCAAAAATGCCAACCATTCTACTGTCTTATCATCTATCTTCATCTTTTAACCTTTCTTCTGCCTTAAGTGAACCCTCATCTTTCGAGTCTTTCTTTACTAGAGAGTCTTCTTCTCTCTTTAAAGGCTCGCCGGAAGTCTCTTCTGCCCTCTTCTCCTCTTGATCAAGAGGTCTCTCATCCTCATCAAAAAGGATCTGATAAGCAGGACCTTCCATATCATCGAATTGATCTGAGCGAACAGCCCAAATAAATGCGTAACCTGCTACAACCATCCCTACTAGGGTCAATGGAAGTAATATAAATAGCGGACTCATCGGTTTCGGCCCTCCCTAATTCTGAGTGTATTGCCTACTACTATTAATGAGCTTAAACTCATTCCGAGTGCTGCCATCCAAGGCAAGACAAAACCTGTCATTGCGCACGGAATAGCAACGATATTATATAATAACGCCCAAAAGAGATTTTGCGTAATAATTTTATCGGTTCTTTTCGCTAATTTAACCCCCTCTACTAGCGGCATTAAATGTTGATCACTCATCAAAATCATATCTGCTGTCGATTGAGCTAGCAGTGCTCCTTGACCAATTGCAATGGAGACATCTGCCTTCGCTAAAACTGGACCATCATTAATTCCATCCCCAAGCATCGCCACAATCGCACCCGATGCTTGCAACTCTTCAACCCGAGCCAATTTCCCCTCGGGAAGAAGATCCCCACGCGCATCTTCGATCTTCAATGCCTCATTAAAGAGATCAACCGTCGTTTGTCGATCTCCACTTAAGATATGCAGACGGTAACCTTGCGCTCTTAAAGCTTCAACCACCTCTTGAGTATCATCTTTAAGTTGATCTAGTAGAGAGTAAGCTACTAAGAGTTGATCGCCGATCCCTAAGCCGACCCATAAGCCAGAATCAAATTTCCCTTCATATTCGCTAAGATCAAACCAATCAAGACGACCAATTTTATAGTTGATACCGTTGATTTCTCCCTTAATACCTCGCCCTACAACATTCTCAATAATATCCACCGTATAGAGCTCAGCTTGATTTTCATATGCCCACTCACTAAAACCGTAGGCGATAGGATGGTTCGAAGTCGCCTCTAAGCTTGCGGCAACTTTCGTTAATTCAAACTCGCTATATTGATCGGTGTAGAGCAATATTTCATTAATCGTTAAGCGACCTTCTGTCAGGGTCCCTGTTTTATCAAAAACAATATCGGTCACTTTCCCTAAAGTCTCTAATGCTCCGGCTCGTGTTGCGATTAAACCTTTTTCGATAATCGCCTGATTGCCGGCACTTAATGCAGAAGGAGTCGCTAAAGCGAGCGCGCAGGGGCAAGAGACAACTAAAACAGCAAGCGTAACCCCAAATGCTGTCGGGGCATCTGCTAAGAAATACCAAACAGTGAATGTCCCTACACAACAAATTAATAATCCAATAACAAAATAGGTAGAGATAATATCTGCTAATTTAGCGATCTTCGGCTTCTCGCTCATAGAACGATCTATTAAGCGTGACATTTTAGAGAGGACTGTCTCGGCACCTACCGTCAAAACTTCCATCCGTAACGGCTGCTCATAGTTGACTGATCCTCCAATAAGTCGATCGCCTTGATGCTTCTCTAGCGGAAGGCTCTCTCCTGATAAGAGAGATTCGTCGACCATTGCGATCTTATCTAGCAAGACCCCATCAACCGGGATACTATCACCCGGCTTTATCAGAAGAACATCCCCTACATTTAAGCGATTGGTAGAGACAAGCTCCAAAGAGCCATCTTCCGCAATTCTCTCTGCAAAGTTCGGCTTGAGCTTTAAGATATCATCAGAGATCAATAACGACTTATGGCGTGCGCTTGTCTCTAATACTCTTGCTCCTAGAAGAAGAAAGACAAACATCGTCACCCCTTCATAATAGGTTTCACCAATCCCCATGTAGGTGTTGTAACCACTCCATAAAGTCCCGGCAATGACCGCTATCGAAATATTCACGTTCATGGTTAAACGGCCACTTCTTAAGTCGTGATACATCGCTTTATAGAAACTACGACTCGAATAGGTCGCACAAGGAATGGTGGCAAAGAGACTAAACCATCGTAATAGGTGGTAAGAGCTATCACTCATATCTTCTGAATAATGACCAAAGTAGAGTGCAACGGAAATAGTCATTACCTGCATTGAAAAGAGCGCAGCAATCCCAAACTCCATCAGAAGTGAGCGCCATTCTCTCTTCAAGTTTTTCTGTTCAATCTGCTCATCATAGGGAGTCCCCTGATAACCCAAATTGAGAATCTCGATTAAAATATCTGAAATTTTTACAACGGAAGGATCAAAGCTTAAATGAGCACGATGAGTTGTTAAGTTAATATCAAATCGTTCAACACCCTTAATACGTTTGATACTATTTTCTAGCAACCAAACACAAGCGGCACAGGTAATCTTATCGATAATAAGATAGGCTTCAAAGATCTCTTTACCCTGTTTATTCTTTGATTTAGTAATAAATTGTACGGCAACATCGGGATGATCATAAAAGTGCATCTGTTGTCGCAACTCATCAGGAATTAAGTTAGGGGCTGTATCAGGGCGTTCAGCAGCCTCAGACCGAAAATCATAATAACGCGTTAATCCTGTCTGATCAATCATCTCAGCAACCGCTTTACAACCGGCACAGCACATCGGTTGCTCTTCAGATTGAATCATCGCCGTAAAGGGAGCTTTACCCTTGATCGGTAGCTCA
Source organism: Ignatzschineria indica (assembly GCF_003121925.1). Classification (NCBI taxonomy): domain Bacteria; kingdom Pseudomonadati; phylum Pseudomonadota; class Gammaproteobacteria; order Cardiobacteriales; family Ignatzschineriaceae; genus Ignatzschineria; species Ignatzschineria indica. The sequence goes on from NZ_QEWR01000002.1 coordinate 619,805, forward strand.
CAATGGTAACATTGCAGTTGGGTTCCCTTATCACTCATCAAAATATCAACTCCACTAAAAATACGCTCTCTTTTTAAGCTTATAGAGTAGTATAAAGCATCCGACATTATAACAATGATTTAATCCTGCACATTGGCCTTTATACAATCAGTTCCTAATCAAATCACTGCGAGAAATCACTTCGATTACTCTATTTCAAAATGAGAATAAAGAAAAAGAGCATTACTGCTCTTTCTCAATCTATCTATATTCATCATCTATATATATGTATATATATTAGTTACCAAGTCACTAGTGGACTCTAAGACGTTCCTCTAGCTCACACACCATATCAGGTGGGCAGTTAACTAGGGTTCGCCCTACCAACTCATGTCGATCCTCACCCTTAAGAATATCAAGCTCTAAACCCCAAGGCCCAATTCGCGGAAAACTGATTGGCACTGAATATAGACCAGGTTCTGACATTTCAAGGTTAAAATCTCTATTTAACTCTTGCTCAGCAGAACGGGTGAATTTTGCAACAACTTCAGCATTCTCCAATGGATTCCCTTCTTTATCTAAAAGCTGAACAACAAAGAAGTTATCCTGATCCACAAACGGGGTTTCAGCAAAGCCAAACTTCACCTGCCAACCACGTCTCTCCTGCTCCAAAAGACGTTTCTGATAAGCATTATAATACGCTTCTTTCTTGTGATAGGCATTAGGAACTTCTCCGGGGAATCTAGTACTCACAAAAGCATCTTCAGCATTTGTCTTAAAGATCAATCCCTTCTCTGCCATCACGACAAAGGCACCATTTTGAATCGTTAAAACTAAGAAGAAGCCCAATATCGTAATGGGAGCCCAATGCATTCGTTTACCATCTTTATCACGAAGACTCTTCATCCCGCCAGAAGCGATAAGATAATAAGCAAATGAAGTTAGCAGATTACAGGTGATATAGAGTGTAAATACATCACCACCACGCCAATGCAAAATAGAGAAAGGAACAACAACTGCTATTCCCATCAATGCTGTAATACTCGCTGCTTGTAACGGTGTAAATCTTAGTAGCCTGTGTAAAATAATACAGGCCACTAATACTGATGCGATACCGAGCAGCATTATTGCTACAGTTTCATTCATAGACTTAAATTAATCCTCTTTTATCTCTCAAGAAATATCGCTTTCATCTGCTGCTTATCAATGACATCCCCTGTCTCTGGATCAGAAACAGTAATATCAAATGTAACCTTAGGAATAAACGCAACATTCTTGTCTTTACGGACTGCCGCATTGAGAGCTACACGCTCACCCGGCTTTAAGGTAATATCGTTAAAACGCATCGCTAACTCATAACCCTCATCCTCTACTGCGACATGAATTTTCTGTGCATCGAGCGTCAAGTTATTAAACTTCAATTCGTAAGTATTTTGAAGTCGACCATCACTTAAGAGTGTTGGCGGTTTACGGGTTGATTCAACAATATAGTGTGCAACATCTCGATGCGAAACGCTCCAAGCCAAGATTGCTGCAACAATGATGATTACAATACCATAACCAATATTTCTTGGTGTAAAGTAATTAGTCTTTTTACCCTCTAAACTATTTTCAGAAGCGTAACGTATTAATCCCGTTGGATATTTAAGGCTCGTCATCATATTGTGACAAGCATCAATACAGAGACCACACGTAATACAGCGATAGTTGATACCATCACGAATATCGATACCTGCGGGACAGACCTGCACACATAGATCACAATCGATACAATCACCGTAACCTTCTTCAATACGTGTATCACGATCTCTTAAAGCCTTCGTTGGTTTTGCTCTTCCCTTAGTTCTCTCACCTCTTGCTTCATCATAAGTGACTACGAGCGTATCTTTATCAAACATAACCCCTTGGAAACGAGCATAAGGACACATGTAAGTACAGACTTGCTCACGAGAGAAACCCGCCATAATAAAGGTTGCTGCAGTTATAAATGCGATCGCCCCATATGCTGCAAAAGGCGCTTGCCCAATAAACACAACTTTAATCAATTCTGGTGCAGGCATCCAATATGAGGTAAATGTGAACCCTGTCCATGCAGAAAAAATAAGCCAAACTAACCAAGTCAAACCGATCTTACTAATTTTCTCTCCATTCCATGGCCCTTCATGTAGACGTTTACGCGCATTACGATTTCCTTGAATGACGCTCTCAATCATAATGAATGCATCAGTCCAAAGCGTCTGGAAGCAGAAATACCCACAGAATACCCGTCCTAATACGGCGGTTACAAAGAAAAGGGAGAATGCAAAAATAGCCAAAATACCTGCTAACCAGAATATATTTTGAATATCGACAGGTAAGCTAAAGATATAGAAGGTCTTCGCCGTTAAATCGAATACGACAGCCTGTCCTGGTAGGCCAGGGCCTCTATCCCATGGCACCCAAGGTAATAAATAAAAGACAAGAAATGCTAATGCTAAAACGGAACTTTTAAAAGTTCTAAATTTCCCCTTAACACTGCGGGGGTAGATAGGAATACGTTTTGCATAAAGCGAATCACTGCTTGGAGTTGTATTGTTCTGCTCTGATAGATTATTTGCCACTCTCTTCATCCTTTATGAGCTAATGATTTTATAAGGGATTCATTATAACTAAATTTGATAAAAATCTTAAGTGTTCCCAGAAAGGAAATCATTTTTTACGTTCTAAATCAATAAAAAGGCCCTTTACTAAAATAAAGGGCCTTTGAAGATCTTTTTAATGGAGCTCTGAAGGTATCTATACTACAACCATCTCCTCACTCCATTAAGAGAACTTATTGATTAGACTCTTCCGCACTATTTCCACCTAATTGGTGAACATAGACAGCTAATGCACGAATCTGCTCCGGGCTTAAACGTGATTCCCAAGCCGGCATCACACGGTTCGTGGTATTAGGATCAACCCCGTCACGAATTTGTGGGATAATTGCCGCAACCTTCTCTTCTGGAGTCTCTTTTGAATTAATATCTACAATCTCCCAGATCTGATCAGTTAAGTTAGGCGCACCAAGAAGCGGGTTACCCTGAGCCTTACGCGGATCTTTTGTAAAGTCTACATGACATGTAAAACATGCACCTTTACCAAAGAAGAGCTCTTCACCACGTGATGTTGCCTCATCGGGAGTATAGTTATTAGAGAGTGTTAATGTATATTTAGCAACATCTTCAATCTCTTGAGGAGTCATCGTTAGTTTACCAGCAGGCATGTTACCACGGCGACCTTTAGTAATTGTCTCCTCGATCTGCGCTAAACTACCACCCCAAAGCCAGTTATCATCATTCAAGTTAGGATAGAGACCAACGATTCCTTGCGCTTGTGGACCATGACACGTTGCACAGTTATCAACAAAAAGTGTTTTACCTGCATTCTCCGCAAACTTAATCATATTGGGATCATTGATGATCTCTTCTTCTGTTTTAGCCATAAGCTCAGAGAAGTGTTCATGACGCTTCAATGCTTCAGGAGATGATTGTAACTCATTGACAAGTCTTGTACGTGTTGTCCAGTGAACTTTAACACGCTCCATCTGCGCATTATCTGCATCTTCTACATCAACTAAAAGATCCCCTGATTGTTGCACTACAGGTCGTTCAATCTCAACCTTGTAGATCCCTTTAGTATAGCCATTTGCCATCGGCCAAGTTGGGAAAAGAATCCAGTAGCCGATTGCAAATATAATCGTTCCGTAGAAAGCATAGAGCCACCATCTAGGGAGAGGATTATTATACTCCTGGAGGTCACCGTCCCATACGTGACCGGTTGTTTCTACCTCTGCATTGTTTAAATCTTTCTTATTTGTGTTTTCACTCATTATTTTATTCCTCAGTCACTTTGACCATGAAGAGATCTTTCACTTATTTGTGTCCATTGCTTTGATCTTGAGTTTTGTCTTTCTGCTCTTTCTGATCAAAGAGGAACTCTTCATCATCCATAAATGGAATATATCGATACTCATCAAACCGTTTTTTCCGAGCTTTACCGGTGAATGTGTAGATGATAATTCCGATAAAGACAGCAAAGAAGATAACAGCTGCTAAGGTTTTACTATTGCCTAAGTCTGTAAACCACATAAAGAAATCCATCATCACACGCTCTCCTTTAAATTAACGGAATTCACTAAATTCGATACCCTGGTCTTCTTTAAACTCAACCATTGTTCCTAATACCTGAAGGTAAGCAACAATTGCATCCATTTTAGTGAGACGGTCAGGATTCATATCGTAATTTCCTGCAGCTGCCTGTGCTTCTAAGTTTTGTGCCGCAAGGTCAATAACAAGCATATTGGCAACATCAATACCAAAGCGCTCTATATTTGCCTGATATTCCTCTTCTGTCTTCGAGTAAGGAACACCAGCAATGCGCGCTGCACTTAAGTGCTCCTTAACATCTGCATAGTAGAGATCATCTTCAAGCAACCAAGGATATTTAGGCATAATTGATGCCGGAACGCGGCTCTTAGGATCGACTAAGTGATCCACATGCCATTGGTTATCCATTTTACCACCCACACGTGCAAGGTCTGGCCCAATACGACGCGATCCCCATTGGAATGGTTTGTCAAATTGAGATTCTGCCGCTAATGAGTAGTGTCCATAACGCTCATACTCATCCTGCATAGGACGAATCTGTTGTGAGTGACAGTTATAGCAACCTTCCGCTACATAGATATTACGACCTAAAAATTCTAATGGTGTATAAGGACGGATCGCATCTACTTCACGAGTGACCATCACTGCATTACCATTTTCATCAAGAACGGGTTGGAAGTTCTCATCAAGCTTTACTTCTGTAACGTTCTTCTTCACTTCTTCGATCGTTCCATCAATATAGAAGAGAGGAACAATCTCGATCAACCCACCGATACTAATCACCGCAAGTGTGAAGAGAAGTAAAAGCCCTGTATTTTTTTCTAAACGTTCATGTTTAATCATTAAAATTTTCTCCTAATTACGCATGAGCTTTTGCATCAGGGATTAACGCATTGTTATCCGCTTGAGCACGAGTACCTACAATCATTGTCATTACAAAGTTAATGATCATAAGAACAGCACCCAATAAGAACATGCCACCACCAATTGCTCTGAAGATATACGGAGTATGCATAAACTTAACTGTTTCAATAAATTCGTATGCAAGTGTTCCATACTCAGGGTTAAATGCACGCAACATCATACCTTGACCGATACCCGCAACCCATAAAGAAACAATGTAGATTACAATTCCAATCGTCGCTAACCAGAAGTGAGCAAAGATCATGCGCTCGCTCCAGATCTTACCACCAAACACACGTGGAACCATGTGATAGAGTGACGCGAATGTAATCATCGCAACCCATCCTAATGCACCCGCATGAACGTGACCTACTGTCCAGTCAGTATAGTGAGAGAGTGCGTTAACAGAACGAAGACTCATTAATGGACCTTCAAATGTACTCATACCATAGAAGGAGAGAGATACCACCATGAAGCGGATAATTGGATTAGTACGGATTGAATCCCATGCACCTGACAAGGTCATGATACCGTTAATCATCCCACCCCATGAAGGAAGAAGAAGAATAATTGAGAATGTTGCAGAGAGTGAGCTCACCCAGTCTGGAAGTGAAGTCCAATGCAAGTGATGCGCACCAGCCCACATATATAGGAAGGTCAATGCCCAGAAGTGAACAATCGAAAGACGATATGAGTAGATCGGACGACCCGCCTCTTTCGGTACGAAGTAATACATCATACCAAGGAACGCAACTGTTAAGATGAAACCAACAGCGTTATGTCCATACCACCATTGCACCATTGCATCCTGCATACCGCTAAATACGTTATAAGATTTTAAACCCTCTGCGCCAAATACAGGAATCGAGATGTTGTTAAATACATGGAGAAGTGTCGTCGCGAGGATAAACGCAAGATAGAACCAGTTAGCAACATAGATATGCTTCTGTTTACGACGTAAAACAGTCATTACAAAAACAAAGAAATACATCAACCAGATAACGGCTACCGCCCAGTCAAAAATCCACTCAAATTCAGCATACTCTTTACCTTGAGTGTAACCCATCATGTAGCTGATCGGAACCAATGTAAATACAACTGTCCAGCCAATCCATACAATATATGCCAAGACTGGATAGGCTAATCTTACCTGACACGTTCTCTGCACAACATAGAAAGATGTACCGATTAATGCAGATCCCCCCATACCAAAGATAACTAAAGTGGTATGAACAGGTCTAAGGCGCCCGAACGTTAGTCCTGGCAAATCAAAGTTTAATACTGGCCAGGTCAGCTCTAACGCCGCCCAAAGTCCAGCAGATAATCCTAGTGCTCCAAAAAACAGAGTACTAACTACGAGCCCACGGATTACTCCGTACTCATAATGATCATGAAGACTTTTACTTTGTCCCATAGTTCCCCCAAAATTTAACAAACATCATTTTAAAAATGCATCCCATACTAATGTTACTCGAGCCATCATCTTACTAGAATCAAGCAGTTGTGTCTTGATATCTATCAATAATAAATAGTATCAAAGCAAGAAGCGCCAACCTCCGCAGTTCAGCGCATATTAAACAAGAGTTATACAGGCAAATCAACCCCCGTAATCATTTTGAATACTTTTACCGCATAGCGATCAGTCATTCCAGAAACGAAGTCTGTAACCTGTTGCACTCGCTTATATGGATCAGAACTAATAGCCCGCCCCTCACAGAAAAACTGATCAGGCAGGAACTTTAACAACATCTTAGTTCTTGCCCCACCCTTCTCTCCAAATTCAACCGCCTCAGTAAAAGCTTCTAGCAGAGTCTCTAAAACTTTAAATCCTGCAATTCCCACCTCTAAAACTGTATCAGAGTGATAAACGTTTGCTTGCGAATAAGCTTTAATCTCTCGAAGTGACGCTGATGCCGGAATAAGATCCAGCAAACTCTTACTAAAACGCCCTTCTAAAATTGCTGCTTCATTCTCAATGAAAGCCTTTATTGTCTGATCTACCAGTAGACCTATCGCAAATGCTCTAAGATATTCCACCCGATCTTTCGATCGAGTAAAACGACTCAATTTCTCTTCAGGTAATTTTGTCGTACTAGTAATCACAGACTCTAAAAAATGGGCTACTTGCTCACTTCCTAATAATCTTAAACGATAAGCATCCTCTAAATCTACTAGATGGTAACAAATATCGTCTGCCGCCTCTAATAGATATGCTAAAGGATGTCGAAACCAAGCCCCCTCAACTGTTGGGTGAGGTGTCATTGAAGAAGCTGTCGCGACCTCCGAAAAGAGCTTTTTTTCTGATTGAAAGTAATTGAATTTCTTAAATGCTACATTTTCATCACGGGGCTTATGTAGACTTGCACAGGGATATTTTAAGATTGAAGCTAAAACCGGGATTGAAAGCTGTAATCCACCTCTATTAGTAGAATTTTGCAACTTTGTCAAAACCCGAAAAGCTTGAGCATTTCCCTCAAAAGCTAGAAAGTCAGCTTGCTCTTCAGGCTTCATCTGTGACAAAACATCACGGCCTACGTTATTACGTTTGAAAAAGCGACTGATCGCCTCCTCACCGGCATGACCAAATGGCGGATTACCAATATCATGCGCTAAAGCGCCTGCTGCCATAATTGCCCCTAAATCAGCAGGCGTCATCTCAAAGAGCGCATTCTTACGTGCTAGATGCTCCCCAAGTAGAGAACCTAAACTGCGACAGACACTACTAACCTCTAAACTATGTGTTAAGCGAGTCCGAACATAATCGGTCTGCGCTAAAGGAAAAACCTGCGTTTTATCTTGAAGACGTCTAAAAGCAGCAGAGAAGATAAGGCGATCGAAATCTTTCTGGAAATCGGTACGATAACTCTGCACCCCCTGCTTGACCTCAACACCTAATCGCTCTTGAGGTAATAACTCCTGCCAACGTCTACAATATCGATCCATCCCTTTACTCCTTGGCATCCCGCTCTGTTAACTGGTCGATCGGCCAACGAGCTAAAAGCTTTACAGATTCGCTTTCCTCACCTCGACTCAAGCGTTCACATCCTAGATAAGCAACCATTGCACCATTATCCGTACAAAACTCTGATCGAGGAAAATAGACCTTAAAATCTTTAATGCCACTTAAACGTCTCAGCTCTGCGCGAAGATGCTGGTTAGCACCTACACCTCCCGATACCACTAAATTTTTAGCACCGGTCAGTTTTAGTGCTCTTAAAGATTTTTGAATCAAAGTATCGATTAATGCCTCCTGAAATGCAGCAGCAATATCAGGGTAGTCAGCTTCAGTTGCCTCTTCAATCGTCAATAGGGCCTTTGTTTTAATACCGCTAAAACTAAACTCTAACCCCGGGCGATTCACCATCGGTCGTGGAAAGTGGTAACGAGTAGGATCACCCTCTTCAGCCAGCTTTGCTAATTCTGGGCCTCCTGGATAAGGAAGACCCATTATCTTTGCTGTTTTATCAAAGGCTTCCCCAACTGCATCATCAAGGCTCTCACCTAAAAGGTCATAATCACCAAAATCACGCACTAAGACAAGTTGCGTATGACCTCCGGAAACCAATAGCGTTACAAAGGGATATTCTGGCCGCTCTTCCTCTAACATGACCGCCATTAGATGAGCTTCCATATGATTAACACCCAAAATAGGAATATTAAGCGCTAACCCTAAACCTTGAGCATAAGTTGCCGCAACCATTAACGCGCCGATTAAACCAGGTCCTCGCGTAAAAGCGATTCCTTCTAAATCATGAAGATTAATTCCCGCCTCTTCAATCGCAGCATTGACTAAAAGGGGAAGCTTACGAATATGATCTCTCGATGCTAACTCTGGTACTACACCACCATATTGAGCATGCAAAGCAATTTGGGAGTAGAGCTGATGTGCTAATAACTTCCTCTCTGCCCCATCGTAAATGGCGACACCTGTCTCATCACATGAACTTTCAATTCCTAATACAATCACTTTTGCCTCTGCTCAAACTAATATCCAATAAAAGATTCAATCGTAAGAATCAATAAAAGAGAATCGCCAACCAGACAGTGGCAAAAAGAAGGAGTGCCACCATCACAAGTGCTGAACCAATATCTTTCGCCTGCCCCGATAAAGGGTGATGCTCCAAACTTATACGATCTACCACAGACTCAATAGCCGAATTAACAAGCTCCATCAGAAAGATCAAAATCGCACTTCCAAGAAGAAGAGCTAACTCAACACCACTATCCGCAATCAAAAAAGCGAGCGGAACAATAACAATTCCCGCCCACAACTCTTGACGAATCGCCTCTTCATTGCGGTAAGCTGCTTGCAGACCTCTTAGAGAATATTGGGTTGCTGCAACAATTCTTGCCAACCCCTTACGGTTAGGCTTATTCATCTTTTGCATCACTTTTGTACCCTTATCGATAACCTCATTATCGATTGATCATTATCGATTGATTGACCGACTCTATACTAATTCTACCCATTGATCATCTCGATCTACTCGTATCTATCTAGTTACATCGATCGATTTAAACAAATCAATCAATATAAAAGTGACTACTGAGGCAACTCAACCTCAATAATCTGCGTTGTTTCATTCTCTTTATCGGTATCATCGAGCATCACCCATACAACAAAGGCGACTATAAGAATCAAATAGAGCCACTTGAAAGATCTTTTTGGTTTTTTCTGGTCGTAATACATATTGATATCAATTCTACTTTTTAGGTTAATTTATAGCGATAGCTTGAATTCTTAAGATAAATTACTCAAACTACTACTTCGTTTTAAATCTGAATTTAGAAATCTGAATTTGTTATTGTAGCAAATATGTGCCACTTTGAACTATAAAATATAGACACGTTAATAGATACGTTACAATCGTAGGATAATTGAGAAATTAGATGAGTAAATCTTTAGTTATTGTTGAATCCCCTGCAAAGGCAAAAACAATTGAAAAATATCTGGGCAAGGACTTTACCGTTCTGGCCTCTTTTGGTCACGTAAGACAATTAGTTCGCAAAACTGGTTCTGTTGATCCAGATAATAATTTTGCGATGAAATATGAGGTGATCCCCCAAAACCGAAAACATCTTGCTGCTATAGAGAAGGCATTAAAAGATGCGGATAACCTTATGCTTGCGACGGACCCGGATAGAGAAGGTGAAGCGATCTCTTGGCATATTTTAGAGTATCTTAAGAGTAAAAGAGCACTGACAGGGAAAAATATCACCCGTGTGGTTTTCAATGAAATTACTAAAAGCGCCGTTCAATATGCTGTAGCACATCCGCGACAGATTGATATGGATCTTGTAGAGGCACAACAAGCTCGAACTGCTCTCGATTATCTTGTCGGTTTCAATCTCTCTCCACTTCTTTGGAAAAAGATCAACCCTGGCCTCTCTGCAGGTCGCGTGCAATCACCGGCATTAAGATTAATTGTAGAGCGAGAAGATGAGATCAATGCTTTCGTCTCTCAAGAGTACTGGTCAATCTTTGCCGACCTTGCAAAAGAGAGTTCGACCTTCTCCGGTAAATTAATCGAGTATAACGGTGAAAAGGTAGAGCAATTTACCATTACCGATGAAAAGAGCGCAAATACCACTAAAGCAACACTCGAGAAGCGGTTTAATAATAAAATCCCTGTCTACAATGTTGAAAAGAAGCAGCGTCGTCGTAATCCGGCAGCGCCTTTTACCACCTCAACCTTACAACAGGAAGCTTCACGTAAACTGCGATTTAGTACAACTCGCACAATGCGAACAGCGCAAGATCTCTATGAAGGGATCAACCTAGGGGCTGAAACGATCGGTCTCATTACTTATATGCGTACAGACTCTGTCACTCTCTCTAACGAAGCGCTTGAAGATATTCGTCGCTATATTAAGAGTCAACATGGCGATGAGTACCTTCCTAAAGCACCTAGAGAATATAAGACAAAGGCAAAAAACGCCCAAGAAGCGCATGAAGCGATTCGCCCAACATCTGTCTTTAGAACTCCGGAATCGGTAAAAGAGCACCTGACTTCTGATCAATATCGCCTCTATGAGCTGATCTGGAAACGCGCCATTGCCTCTCAGATGGAGTCTGCAATCATGAATACCACCTCGATCGATTTGGGAGAAAAAGGTCTTCATACCTTCCGTGTAACAGGATCTACCATTGCTTTTCCAGGTTTTATGAGCCTCTATCTCGAGGATGTTGATGATGAAAAAGAGGAGCAGAAAGATGAAGATAAGATCCTTCCAGAAATGGCAATTGGGGAAATAATCGATCTTACCGAGATCAAACCAAATCAACACTTCACTGAACCACCCCCACGCTATACGGAGGCTTCTCTTGTCAAGTCTCTCGAAGAATTTGGTATTGGACGCCCCTCAACTTACGCCTCCATTATCTCAACGCTCCAAAATCGAGAATATGTTATTTTGGATAGTCGTCGTTTTATCCCTACCGACATGGGGAAAATTGTCGCACGCTTCCTCTCTTCAGAGTTTACTCGCATCGTCGATTATGAATTTACGGCACTCATGGAGGATAATCTCGATGAGATCGCAAATGGAGAAAAAGAGTGGATTCCTCTTTTAGAAGAATTTTGGACCCCCTTTATCGCACAATGTAATCATGTTGAAGAGAATGTCACCCGCGCTGAAGTGGCTCAGGCTAAAGTATTGGGAGAAGATCCTAAAACAGGAAAGCCAGTCTCTGTAAGAATTGGTCGCTATGGACCTTTTGCTCAAATCGGAGATAAGGATGATGAGGAGAAACCCCGTTTTGCCTCACTTCTTCCAGGACAGAGTATTGACACCATTACTTTTGAAGAAGCGATGGCACTCTTCCGCCTTCCTCGCGTTTTAGGTCAAGGAGAAGACGGCTACGACATTCGTGCAAATATTGGCCGTTTTGGTCCTTACATACAATATGGTCCACGCAAATTTGTCTCTCTAAAAGAGGATGATCCTTATAGCGTCACATTTGAGCGTGCGATGGAAATTGTAGAAGCGCATAAAGCAGCGGAAGCCGCTAAGTTCATCAACTCATTCCAAGATGGTGATGTATTGATCGAAGTAATTAATGGTCGCTACGGACCTTATATTACAGATGGCACCAAAAATGCGAAGGTCCCGAAAGAGAGTGATCCGGCACTACTAACATTAGAAGAGTGTAAAGAGCTATTGGCAAAAGCACCGGCAAAAGGTCGCCGCAAAGCTGCAACAAAGAAGAGTAGCACTAAAAAAAGTGCAGATGATAAGGCTGAAACTAAAAAAACGACCGCCAAAAAGAGCACGGCCAAAAAATCCTCTCCCAAAAAGAGCACGGCAACGAAGAGTAGTACGACAAAGAGTACTACAGCCAAGAAGAGTACAACCAAGAGCACTGCGACTAAGAAGAGCAGTAGTAAAAAGAGTAGTGCCAAGGAGAGTAGTGAGGAGTAATCATCCTCAAATAATTCTGAACTCTATCTCTACCTCTATCGCAATAGAGAGAACAGAGAGGCTAATTTTACAAAAGGGGTGGTTAAAGACACCCCTTTTTCCTCTTTATTGATAAAATGAATGCTATAACACAGAATCAATAGCCCCTTTAAAAAGAGCCTATTGATCTGCCTAGCCCTATTTACCCCTACCCTAATTTGATAAGAGAGAGTCAATTCACTATGTCACAAGAAAAACCTTATATCCTAATTATTGATGATGAAAAAGATATCTGTAACCTTGTTAGTGACATTTTACAAGATGAAGGTTACGAAGTCGCAATGGCTTATAATGGCTCAGAGGCTAAAGCGCTAAAAGCAGAGCGAGAGCCTGATCTAATTCTTCTCGATATCTGGATGCCCGATATTGATGGCATCTCCCTTTTAGGAGAGTGGCGTAATAATAGCGAGCTACACTGCCCTGTTATTATGATGAGTGGACATGGAACTTTAGAGCATGCGATTGAAGCGACTAAATTAGGCGCTGTCGACTTTCTTGAAAAGCCATTAACATTAGCAAAGTTACTCCTCGTCGTTGAGAAGACATTGGAAGAATCAAAATCAAAAACTCCTCAGGCAGAAGAGTCCTTACAGAGTGCTCCGCCGGCAATCCCTCCCTTTGAACCGATTGGTCGAAGTCAATTGATGGTAACCTTAAGAGAGAGGTTAATCGAAGCGGCTAAATCAGACACCAATGTTCTTCTTCTCCATACATTTGGCTCTGAAGTAGCCGGCATTGCAAGCTATATCCATACTTCATCAAATAGAAAAAAAGCCCCCTTCTTGGAATTGAGTTTCAACTCACTCAGCTTAAATGAAGTAAAAGAACTTATTGAAAATGCGGAGAAACGTTCACAACTCCTCCAATCGCTTGATGGCGGCACTCTCTATCTTAGCAACTTAGAGCAAGCAGATGATCGCGCACAAAAGCTGATTTATGATCTTATCCAAACAAAATCATATATCCATCCACAAACAGGCACCATTACCCCCACAAATATTCGCTATATCTTCTCAGCACAACCTGGACTCCTCTCGCTTGTTGAGAGCGGAGATTTTCTTGAACCTCTCTGGCATCAAATTAATGTCGTTCTTATCGAGATCCCCTCTCTTGCAGAACACCCTGAAGATGTGCCGGAATTAGTCAATGCCTACATCCACTACTTTGTTGATGATAAAGGCTTAACCTATCGCCACTTCTCTATTGCAGCGCAAAATCGTCTTCGAAACCATCAGTGGAGTGGCAATCATCTCGCACTTAAAAATATCATTCAACGCTTATTGGTCTTAGGTAAAAGCGATGAAGTTACACTAGAAGAGGTCAATCAAGCATTAGAACAAGATCTTAAAAATAGTAGCAACTTAACCAACTTAACAGATCATCTACCGCTCCATCTTCCCTTAAGGGAAGCTCGAGAACAGTTTGAACGAGCCTATTTGATCGCACAATATGAACGCTCTGAAGGGAATATCGCAAATCTTGCTGAATTGGTAGGAATGGAGCGAACAAACCTCTATCGCAAGTTAAAATCGCTCGATATCGACCCTAAAAAAGGTTACTAGTGGCTAATAAAAGTTAAAAATAGAGGTAAATAGGACATGACGACAGAAGTACAGATCAGCGACCAACAACTTCTCTCCAATATCAAAAAGATCTATCAACGGATCGAGAGCGCCGCAAAATGTGCTCAAAGAGATCCCAGTGAGATCTCTCTCCTCCTAGCAACAAAAGAGCAGTCGATCGATACAATTAATCGAGCAATTGCTCTCGGTTATGGGCTTATCGGTGAAAATAGAGCCCAAGAACTGATGGAAAAAGCCCCCAAACTCCTCCAAAAGATCAATATCCCTTTTAAAACACCCAGAGAGACTCACTTTATTGGTCCATTACAAGGAAATAAGGTGAATGAGGTTACAGCGTATGCAGATTGTATCCAAAGTGTTGATCGCGTCAGAATCGCTCGCCGTATCGATCGAGCCTCTCAAGCTTTAAATAAAAAAACAGCCATTTTAATTCAGGTCAACAGCTCATTAGATCCCAATAAACAGGGGTTACTTCCCGACCAACTTGCCCCATTTCTAGAGGATCTCGCCCCCTTTACTCACCTTGAGATTCGAGGCTTGATGACAATTGGCCTTCAATCTGATAATCCAGACGTTATTCGTGCAGGATTCTCTACATTAAGAGAGTTGAGTGAAGAGATGAGGCAAAAAGGCTTACTTCCTGAAGATGCTAAAGAACTCTCTATGGGAATGAGTGGAGATCTAGAGCTTGCAATTGAAGAAGGCGCCACCATTATCCGTATCGGTAGCGATATCTTTGGTGCAAGAAAACCCTCAAAAGAGGTATAAACCTCAAAAATAAACACTAAGAGATAGAGTGGAAATAGATCCTATTTTGATCAACTTTCCACGAAGTCCTTCAGCTAGAACAATCTCCCCTAAGGCCGATATATCGCTAGGAATGAGGCAAACCATATAACAAACTTTAGAGCTTTAAGAGTAAGATTTAGAAGAATATTTAAGAAAAACTCAAAAAAAATTTAAGAAAAATAGATAAAAACACTTGAAGTCTAAAAATTCGTTCCCATATTGTACTCAGAGAATGAAGTAGGCTAAAGAAGATGAAAGATAAATTGAAAGATTTTAAGTTGTAAAGAGAAGTAAGGGAAGTTTAGAGCAGAGATCTAAGATCTCTTATGAATTGTGTTAGATCAACCTTTTCTCATCGATATTAATATCGATATTGATCTGATTGATCTTATGGAACTTTAAAACCTCATAAATCTGATTTAAATCTGATTAATTCTGACTTTAACGCATTACTCAACAACAATTATTAACAATCATTGATTCAATAATAAGTGACAATAAAGGAAATAAAATAATGGCTAAAATTATTGGTATTGACTTAGGTACAACTAACTCATGTGTTGCCGTAATGGAAGGCGATAAAGTGCGCGTTATTGAGAACGCAGAAGGTGATCGCACAACCCCTTCTATCGTGGCATATACTCCCGATGAAGTTTTAACAGGTGAGCCGGCGAAACGTCAGGCAATTACCAACCCTAAAAATACACTCTATGCAATCAAACGTCTTATTGGCCGTCGCTTTGATGACGCAGAAGTACAGAAAGATCGTGAGATTGTTCCCTTCTCTATTATCAAAGCTGATAATGGCGATGCATGGGTTGAAGTCTTAGATAATCAGAAGATGGCACCACCAGAAGTTTCTGCACGTGTCTTAATGAAGATGAAAGAGACTGCCGAGAAATATCTTGGTGAGAAAGTAACAGAAGCCGTGATCACTGTTCCTGCGTACTTTAATGATGCGCAACGTCAAGCAACAAAAGATGCAGGTAAGATCGCAGGTCTTGATGTAAAACGTATTATCAACGAACCAACAGCAGCTGCTCTTGCCTATGGTCTTGATAAAGACTCTAAGGGTGAGAAGAAAGTTGCAGTATTCGACTTAGGAGGCGGTACATTTGATATCTCCATCATCGAAATTGCTGACTTTGATGGCGACAAACAGTTTGAAGTTCTCTCAACTAATGGTGATACTTTCCTTGGTGGTGAAGACTTTGACAATGCTATTATCAACTACCTTGTTGAAGAGTTCAAAAAAGAGACCGGTATCGATCTCCAAAATGATCCTTTAGCGTTACAACGTCTTAAAGATGCAGGTGAAAAAGCGAAAATCGAACTCTCCTCTGCACAGCAGACAGAGATCAACCTTCCTTACATCACGGCAGATAATACAGGACCAAAACATCTTAATATCAAGATGACACGCGCAAAACTTGAAGCGTTAGTAGAAGATCTTATCGATCGTACGCTTGAGCCATGCCGTGTAGCACTTAAAGATGCAGGTCTTTCTGCGAGCCAAATCGATGATGTCATTCTTGTCGGTGGTCAGACTCGTATGCCTAAAGTGCAAGAGAAAGTTAAAGAGTTCTTTGGTAAAGAGCCTCGTCATGATGTGAACCCAGATGAAGCTGTTGCATCAGGTGCTGCGGTACAAGGCGGTGTATTAGGTGGTGATGTCAAAGATGTTCTCCTTCTTGACGTAACTCCACTCTCTCTCGGTATCGAGACAATGGGTGGCGTGATGACTAAATTGATCGAGAAGAATACAACGATCCCAACAAAAGCAAGCCAAGTATTCTCTACAGCACAGGATAATCAACCTGCGGTAACGATTCATGTATTACAAGGTGAGCGTCCACAAGCTTCTGAGAACCACTCTTTAGGTCAGTTTGATCTTTCAGACATTCCACCAGCACCACGCGGTGTGCCACAAATCGAAGTAACATTTGATATCGACTCTGATGGTATTATGAATGTTTCAGCAAAAGATAAAGCGACAGGTAAAGAGCAATCTATCCAGATTCGTTCAAACTCTGGTCTCTCTGAAGATGATATCGAGAAGATGATCAAAGATGCTGAAAAGCATGCTGAAGATGATAAGAAGTTCCAAGAGCTCGTTTCTGCACGCAATATGGCTGAACAGATGATCCACGCTTCTGAAAAATCACTTAAAGATTTAGCAGATAAAGTAGAAGAGTCTGAAAAAACAGCGATTGAAGCAGCGATCGAAGAGCTTAAAGAAGCCGTAAAAGGCAGTGATCTTGCTGATATCAATGCAAAAACTGAGAAATTAACAGAACTTGCGGGTGGGCTTGCACAGAAAGCTTATGCAGAACAAGGCGAAACAGCTGAAGGTCAAGAAGCGAAAGATGACAATGTTGTAGATGCCGAGTTTGAAGAAGTAAAAGATGACAAAGGTGAGAAGAAGTAATTCTCTTTCATCATAAGTACTCTATGAAGGATACCTCGAAAGGGGTATCCTCTTTTAAAGTCTAAACAAACAGAATTGATATTGGTCGTAAAAATAGTCAATAGAGATTCGATAGACAAGACTCTCAAATAGAGTTCTCATAAGAACATCGATAAAGATGAACCATAGATTTAATATCGATTAAACATCTTATCAATCATGATTTAATAAGTGCCCAAAGTAATAGGAGTGGTGATAGTGATTAATCTAACACTGATCTCTCGCTAAGAGCTTAAAGGTTAATCTGAAAGCTACCCACTTACCCACCTTCTGTAATCTAGATTGATAATCTGTTTAACTGCAACAACCAGAAGAACAAAGATAGATATATGAAGATCTATTTGTATTCAGATCTATTCAATCCTATTAACTAGGCATTAATAGTAGAAATATTAATATAGATACTCAAAGCACTAAAGGTATTAAGGATATTAAAGATATTAAAAATGTTGAAGAGAGTGATATTTAACCAATACCGATAGTTTAAATAGTAAAACAGTAAAATAGTTATTACAGAAATCATTTATAGAAGATAGTGATAGAGTCAAACGATAGAGAAATTAAGGAATAAGCATATATGGCGGAACGCGATTATTATGAGGTCTTAGGCGTAGCGAAAACAGCGACACAAGATGAGATCCGTAAAGCTTACAGAAGACTTGCTGGAAAATATCATCCAGACCGTAATTCGGAGAATAAAGAGGAAGCTGAAGCGAAGTTTAAAGAGGTTCAGAAAGCCTACGAAGTTCTCTACGATGAAGAGAAACGAAGAATGTATGATCAATTTGGTCATGCAGGTGTCAATGGTCAAGCTGGTGCTGGACAGGGTGGATTTGGCGGCTTCGGCGGCGCTGATTTCGGCGATATCTTTGGTGATATGTTTGGTGATATCTTCGGCAATCGTGGCGGTGGCGCACAAGGTGGTCCCCGTGCATATCGTGGAGAAGATATTGGTTACCAGCTCGATATTACCTTAGAAGAGGCTGTCTTTGGGACAACAACCCGAATCACTGTACCGACAAAAGTTCATTGTCACTACTGTAATGGTAGCGGAGCTGCTGAAGGATCAGAACCTGTTACCTGCCCAACCTGTCACGGTTTAGGACAAGTTCGTGTATCACAAGGCTTCTTCTCTGTACAGCAGACCTGCCCTGACTGTCATGGTCGCGGCAAGAAGATTACCAATCCTTGTAAACATTGCCATGGTAGTGGCAGTATTCGCAAGAATAAGACACTTGAGGTTAAAGTACCGGCTGGCGTTGATACTGGTGACCGAATTCGCCTTTCTGGTGAAGGTGAAGCTGGTGAAAATGGCGGGCCGAATGGCGATCTCTACGTACAGATCCGCGTGAAGAAACATGCCATCTTCACTCGCGAAGATGAAAACCTCTACTGTGAAGTGCCGGTCAGCTTTACAACCGCAGCATTAGGGGGCGAGATAGAAGTCCCTACCCTCGATGGACGCGTTAACTTAAAGATCCCGGCAGAAACACAGACAGATCGAGTCTTTAGATTACGCGGAAAAGGGGTTAAGCCCGTTCGAGGCGGTGCGCAAGGTGACCTCTACTGCACAATCAAAGTAGAGACCCCGGTTAAATTGAGCAGCGAACAGCAAGAGATGTTGCGTAAATTTGGTGAAACATTAGGGGAAAATCACGCACCTAAACAGAATAGTTGGTTAGATAAAGCTAAACGTTTTTTCGAAGATTTAGGTAAGTAAAATCATTAACTCGCCCTCTTCAATGGAGCTATATAATCCCCTATGGCTCTATATAGATCATTTATAATCTATCTCGATCAACATCAAGATGAGAAGAGGTCGATGGGATAATGAACCTACTAGCGATTGTAAGCTAGCATCTTCGCACTAAATCCCAAACAAAAGCCCAAAGAGTTCATTAGCTCTCTGGGCTTTTTACTTATCAGCTTTTTTATCAGCTTTTATCAACTTTTCTATTATTTGCTCGGCTCTACATGAATCTCACGCCATGGCTGATAGAGAAGAAAATAAGCAATCGCACCTGAAATTCCGGAAACCCCCATCACTACTGTTAAAAGCTCTTGATGATGTGTCACGATATAACTTGCAATCGCGCCAACAAAAAATTGTGTTGCTGAGTTCAGTGCCATTGCCGCTCCTGCTCGATGATAGTTGAGTTCAATAATTTGAGAGACAATATTATTCCCTATAAAGCCAGATACACACATCAAAAGGAAAGTTGAGAGGAAAAAACCAATGAGAGATTGATCTCCCCAGAACAACATAATAATGCCGGCAAGACTGATCCATACAAGCCCAAAAAGGATCAAAGTGATCACACTAAAACGTTTGAGACAGAGAATATTGAGGAGCGCACTAATAATCACTCCAACAATATTGAGTCCAAATAGAATACTAAAATGGAATTCACTTAAGCCATATTGCGCTTGATAGAGATAAGAGGAACCGGTGACATAAGCAAATACAACACCCGCGGGCAATGCACAACCGAGCATAGCGCCTAAGGAGCGGCGATCTCTCAAGATCAAACCGTAATTTTTAAAGGTCTGCGCAATACTGATATCACCTCGATCCTCTTTTTGATAGGTCTCTGGCAGAAAGAAGAAGGTCAGAAAAAAAGCAGCGCTACCAAAAAAAGTTAAGACCCAAAAGAGCGCCTGCCAACTCTTAAAGAGATAGAGTACCGCAACACCGATAAGAGGTGCTAAGAGTGGCGCAATCATCATAATCACCTGCACCACCGACATCATCACCGCAACCTCCTTCCCCTTAAAGACATCTCGAATTACCGCGCGCCCGACCACCATACAGGCGCCGGCACCAATTGCTTGAATCAAGCGTAGTGCCTGCAAGCCTTCAATTTGCGAAACTAAAGTACTTAAGATACTGGTTATGGAGTAGATAATCGCTCCGATTAAGATAATATTGCGTCGACCATATTTATCGGAGAGAGGCCCATAAAACATCATTCCGACACAGAGTCCTAACAGAAAGAGCGTTAAGGTCTTTTTAACTTCGGCATCGGTGGTTCCAAACCCCTCCTGAATCTGTAAAAATGCCGGTAGATAGAGATCGATCGACATCGGAGCAAAAGCCCCCATCAGAGTAATGATAATGACCAGTAGAGGAACACCAGGGAGTTTTTTAGGAGTATAGAGAACCATAAATATTGATCGACCTAATCATTAAATTTTAAAATCGTAGAGTGAGAACTTAAATGAAAACTCAAGAAATGAAGACTCAAGAATCCATGAACTCAAGAGTTCATTACCATTTACCAATCTCTACAATAAGTTATTGAGAATGGAAATTATATCATATCTACTATCATTTAGAGTTAAGAAGCAATCTATTTAAGATGTATGAGCTAGGCTATCAGCAATTCATTATCAATATCGTGCAAGATACTGTAAAATGGTGGGCTTATTATTTCATTGAGTAATGGCCGTTTATCGATACCCTTTAAGCAATACTCTTTAACAATACTCTTTAAGAGAATCGCAAAGTAGCAAAGACGTAGAGATACTCATAAAATAACGACTGACCGATTGAGTCTTTTTTAAAGCTGGAGATCAAAGAGCATGATTCAAATCTACAATAGCCTAACACGCAAAAAAGAACCGTTTATACCGATTAATCCTGAACAGATTAAGATGTATGTCTGTGGAATGACGGTCTACGATTATTGTCATATTGGTCATGCTCGCTCTCTTGTTGCCTTTGATATGATCAATCGCTACTTCCGCCATCGGGGTTATAATCTCAAATTTGTCCGCAATATTACCGATATTGATGACAAAATTATTGCCCGCGCTAATGAGCGGGGAATTACGATTGATGAACTTACGGCTGAGTTTATCGAAAAGATGAATGAGGATTGTGATGCACTCAATATCTTAAAGCCAGATGAAGAGCCCCGTGCTACAGATCATGTTGCCGGCATGCTTACAATGATTGAGCAATTAATCGAAAAAGGACTCGCTTATCATGCTGATAATGGCGATGTCTACTATCGCGTTCGCCAATTTAAAGATTATGGTAAGCTCTCCAATCAATCGATCGATGAGTTAAGAGCAGGAGAACGCATCGCAATCGACCAATATAAGGAAGATCCCCTCGACTTTGTTCTTTGGAAACATGCAAAAGCGGGAGAGCCCGCATGGGATTCCCCCTTTGGACCTGGTCGCCCCGGTTGGCATATTGAATGCTCTGTGATGAGCGCAGAACATCTTGGGGAGCATTTTGATATTCATGGCGGTGGAATGGATCTTAAATTCCCCCATCATGAGTGTGAGATTGCCCAATCTGAAGGCTGCCACGA
This sequence comes from Ignatzschineria indica, assembly GCF_003121925.1. Classification (NCBI taxonomy): domain Bacteria; kingdom Pseudomonadati; phylum Pseudomonadota; class Gammaproteobacteria; order Cardiobacteriales; family Ignatzschineriaceae; genus Ignatzschineria; species Ignatzschineria indica. The sequence goes on from NZ_QEWR01000002.1 coordinate 641,436, forward strand.
TAAACCGATGGCAAATTATTGGATGCATAATGGCTTTATCAACATCGATAATGAGAAGATGAGTAAATCGCTCGGTAACTTCTTCACTATTCGCGAGATTCTTGAGCTCTACCCTGCTGAAGTCTTACGCTTTTTTATCTTAAGCACTCATTATCGCAGCCATATTAACTACTCAACGGATACCATCACCCAAGCAGGAAATGGTCTAAAGCGTCTCTATACTGCACTCGCTACAGCGCCTGAAGAGATTGTTCCGATGCCGGAGAGCCATCCAATATTGGATAATTTCTACGCAGCTATGGATGATGACTTTAATTCTCCCTTAGCAATCTCCATATTACATGAAGTAGCGAACAACTATAATCGAACTAAAGAGCCTGTTTACTATACGCTTTTAAAAGAGTTAGGTGCTGTACTAGGAATCTTACAACAAGATCCAACCCACTTTTTACAGGGGGATACAGAGCACTTAGCGATCGATATTGATGCAATGATCGCTGCCCGTAATCAAGCGAGAGCCGAGAAGAATTGGGCTGAATCAGATCGTATACGAGATGAACTTGCCGCATTAGGCATCGCGCTTGAAGATAAAGATGGTCAAACAACTTGGAGAAAAATATCATGATTAATCCAGAAACTGGCGAATCACTTGTCGATTTCCCAACCCACTTTGCATTTAAAGTAACGGGGGAAAATAGTGACGACTTTGAAGAGCTGATTATCGGCTTAATGAAAGAGGTTGACCCTAAACTAGATCACGATCGTATTAAGCGTAATATGAGTAAGTCTGGTAAATATATCTCTTTAACTATAGAAGTCTTTGTCACTGAACAGGGACATATCGATAAAGTCTATGAGTTATTAAAAGATGAAAAGCGTGTGCTTTTCGCAATCTAAGATTGCAATCTCAATCATAATTTAGGTTATCATTTCGTTATAGATCATACAGGTCATACAAGTCATAACTTATAACGAATACCTGCAAATAACCGCATCTCAGAGGTCCACAAGTGTGGACCTCTTTTTTTATTCTCCCCATCTCATCTGCCTTGTAGATCCCTTGAGATCCCTTGAGATAGATTAAGATACTTTTGAAAATGGTATAAAAAGTGACAAACCTCTTCTTATTATCGGGAGGAGCATCAAGAAGAAAAACAGGAAGATGCGACAAGCGCAAAAAGGTGCTATTCTGCTCAATGGGCTGAATCGAGAGCGATTCAAAATAAAGGCAACAATAAAGAAATAATAAGTTAATCTCATATCGACAAGGGAGAGAAAGTATATGTCGGGCAATAGCATCGGAAAATTATTTTGTGTAACTACCGCAGGAGAGAGTCACGGAAAGGCATTAGTTGCGATTGTTGATGGTTGCCCTCCAGGAATCGAAATTAATGAAGAGATGTTACAGGTCGATCTTGATCGCCGTAAGCCGGGGCAATCACGCCATACAACTCAACGCAGAGAAGCGGATCGAGTCACGATACTCTCTGGTGTTTTCGATGGTAAAAGTACCGGAACCTCTATCGCCCTACTCATTGAGAATGAGGATCAGCGCTCGAAAGATTATAACGATATTAAAGATCTCTTTAGACCTGGTCATGCCGATTATACTTATCACCATAAATATGGAGTACGTGATTATCGCGGTGGTGGGCGCTCTAGTGCGCGGGAAACAGCCATTCGTGTCGCTGCCGGTGCAATTGCAAAAGCTGTACTGAAAAAACTTTATGGTACTGAAATTTATGGTTATCTCTCACAATTAGGGCCGATCAAACCAAGTCAGTTCCAAAAGGCAGCCATTGAAGCGGAAGGAAACCCCTTCTTCTGGCCTTGCTTAGAGGATATGGCCGAGCTAGAAAACTATATGGATCAACTCCGCAAATCTGGAAACTCTATTGGCGCGAAAGTCACCGTTATTGCCGAGAACCCTCCTGTCGGTTTAGGAGAGCCGGTATTTGATCGCTTAGATGCCGATATTGCACATGCCATGATGGGAATTAATGCCGTAAAAGGGGTCGAAATTGGTGATGGATTTTCCGCTGTAGAAGCGCTTGGTACCGAATTTAGAGATGAGATCACATCTGATGGATTTCTCTCTAATCATGCAGGTGGAATCCTCGGGGGCATCTCCTCAGGTCAACCTATCATTACCCATATCGCCTTAAAACCCACCTCAAGCCTTCGCTTAGAAGGAAAAACTGTGGATATTGACGGCAATGAGACATCAGTCATCACCAAAGGGCGACACGATCCATGTGTCGGTATTCGCGCAACCCCCATCGCAGAAGCGATGTTAGCGATTACCCTGCTCGATCATGCACTACGCCATCGCGGACAGACCGGCCAATAAATATTATCGATCAATGAGCCTCTTGACCTATCGTTCATCATAAATTACGCTTCAATAGAGAGGGAGGTTCTTATCACCACTATTCTTCACAAAAGTAATAAGAACTTCTTTACAGATGGGGATTAATATGATTTCAAGGTATTAATCCTTTTTAACCTTTATTTTATGCTCTTTAAAAATTTAGCAATAAATCAATAAGTTACACAGCATGAGAAAATAATAGGTTTTTAAAGGCAAAAGCGCCTTAAACTTAGACTACTCAGTCCTTTTAAGGCTTAAATCTATAGTTAACTGCCGTATAGGCAGCTTAGAAATTCTGATAAGATTCGGCCGCCTTGACCAATACGTTAACTGCCGTATAGGCAGCTTAGAAATATGTTTCAGAATCACAATTAGATCCGCGTGAGTTAACTGCCGTATAGGCAGCTTAGAAAGAGTTGGTGCATTCAAGATGGGTGCAGAAAGTGTTAACTGCCGTATAGGCAGCTTAGAAATTGCTCGAGGAGTACTATTATAGCGTGGAGGGGTTAACTGCCGTATAGGCAGCTTAGAAAAAATATGAATTTTGACGGCGCTATCTCTATATGTTAACTGCCGTATAGGCAGCTTAGAAATGATTTAGTGCGCGTTGTTGAGCGTGCAATTGGTTAACTGCCGTATAGGCAGCTTAGAAACTGCGCAATTGATAGACTTATAGTCAATCTTTGTTAACTGCCGTATAGGCAGCTTAGAAAAAATTAAACTTCTATTAATTCTTGCTCTAATTGTTAACTGCCGTATAGGCAGCTTAGAAAGTATTCATCTTCCCGAATCTCTTCAAATGTGCGTTAACTGCCGTATAGGCAGCTTAGAAAAGCTCATTAATGTGATATTTAGGGGCAAACCAGTTAACTGCCGTATAGGCAGCTTAGAAACAACCGCTACCGCCCGTTTCCGCGTCTGCTTGTTAACTGCCGTATAGGCAGCTTAGAAACGAAAGCCCCTGTCTAAGCCCTTAGAGCATGAGTTAACTGCCGTATAGGTAGCTTAGAAATCTTACAAAAGCACTGCGTTATGCTCTTCTAGGTTAACTGCCGTATAGGCAGCTTAGAAAAGCTTGGTGTGCCTTGTAGGATTTGAACCTACGTTAACTGCCGTATAGGCAGCTTATAAATATTTCCCCTGGAAAGAATGTGGGGTACTGATCATTGTGGCACATGGAGAGGCTGAAGAAGAACCTCGATGAGCTTTGATGTTATCGGCTTCACCGAGGTTTGCTGCAAAAAACGGCCTTTGGCACAAAATGCTAATTCATGTTAGTTTTTTGCGAAATGATTGGCATATTGTTACAACTGTTTAATAGGTGTTTAAACGTTTATTAAACAGCCGTTTAAAAGATTAGGCACTTTCAACTTTAAACAGTTAACTATTAAAAAATGATAGGTTTTAATAGTTCAAGCAAAAACACTTCAGAGCTGTTGCAATGACAGCCTTTGAAGTGTTTTGTTTTTATAGAGAGGTTGAAAGTGGGTTGTAGTTGTTATTTGTAGGCTACTTTAAAGTTACGGCACATTACGACCATGCCAAACAACTCTACCAATAGCACCAAAATCGTTTGGTTGATTGCTTAGATCTATCTCAAAGGGTCTATAGACATTATTGGTGCTTGAGACCTCAATCTTATTGCCTGGTAGCTTTTGGATGCGTTTAACGATGAGATCACCATCGATTCGGATGACGTAGATCCCGTTGTTAAGATGCTTATCTGCCGTATTGATAAGAATAACATCCCCATCACTAATCTCACCTTCCATAGAATCACCCCTTACACCTATTGCAATGAGATCTTTAGCACATACGCCAAGAACGTTATCAATCCAATACTTTCTGAATGCCATTGAGTGCATATACATTTCTTGGCTTACATCGCAACCATGCCCAGCGCTTGCACTGATGTTATAACGGGGAATAAACACAAACTCATTTAAATCAACAGACTCCCCTAATGTGTTCAGAACCGCTAAGTTAGGCATATCGACATTTTCTGAAGATAAGTATTTTTGCCCAATACCTCTACTTAGCCAATCGCTACTTATATTAAATGCATCGCATATTTTAATTAATAGAGGCATTCCTGGTGTTCCACCCTCCATCAATCGATGAATTCCAGATGGTGATACTCCTACCTTATTAGCAAAGGCATTTGGATTCCCGACTTCTTCTACTAATGAAAGTAATCGTTTGTGAAAAGAGCTTTCGCATTCAAGTTCATTTTTTAAACTTGAATGATTAGCTGTTTCATTCAACTTCTCATTTGACATCACTTATCTCCTTGATATATGCGCTAGAACATCCTAAATGCTCTTTTGTATACGATTAAGAACTTGAATGATGATATCGATATGATCATTCAAGTTGACTATCTTCTTATTTGGTTATATCATCTACTCATTCGTTAACATCTTTCACTAAATAAAGAGGGTTAGTAAATGAACGTATTAAGCAAAGAAAAAAACAGCCAACGTGATTGGCATCGCGCTGACATCATTGCAGCTCTTCATAAAAATGGTTGGTCGATCAGGCAATTAGCCTTTAAACATGGTTATGCCGGATCTTCCTCTTTAAGCCAAGCATTATATAGACCATTTCCAAAAGGAGAAAGAATTATCGCAAATGCGATTGGAATTCCACCTGAACAAATATGGCCTACTCGCTTTCAGGAAAGAAAACTAAAAGAATCTCGTATGTTTGGGTAATCTTATGAAACTTTTTTATAGTGCGAAAGAATTGTCAGAAATGAACTTACATGGTTTACCCAGTACTGTTCAAAATATTACTGCAACAGCTAATCGCAACAACTGGAATAAGCAAGAGAGACAAGGTCGAGGCGGTGGCTACGAATATGAAGTTGCCTCTATGCCTCCCGAAATTCAACAACAGATCCGCGAATACGAAATTGCGAACCTGGTTATTGAACCGCGTCATGCAAAAGTTAAATCGCTAACGATTCCGGAATCTAAAGAATTAGATCAGCTTACAACTGAACAGAGAGAGATTGCTGATGCTCGTCTCTATCTTGTTGCAGCAGTTGCGGAGCTTGAAAAAACAACGACTCGTTTAAACGCTGTTAAAACGATTGTTAAACAAGCCAAAGCGGGAGAGTTAGAACCTTCATTACAAGAAGCTGCTTACTTAGCAAATGCTCGTCGCCAAAAAGGCCGTGTAATCTCCGAGCGCTCTTTGATGCGCTATGTATTAACGGCAGCTAAATGCGAAACACCGGCCGAAAGAGTGCAAGCACTTGCACCGGGTCAACCAAAAGCGAAACCTTTGAAGTCAATTCCTTGGTTACCGCTCTTCTTGAAGATCTATCAAGTGCCTTCAGGAATCAGTGTTGAAGAGGCTTATGTTGAGTTTGTCAATATCTGCATTGCTCAGAAGAAAGAGTATCCCACGATTCATCAAGTGCGTTATGCATTACGCCGTATGAGTGAGATCGATCGTGAAAAAGGTCGTGTGACTGGTTCAGATCGTAAAGCGGTATTGCCATATGTGAAGCGCAATTGGGAAGTATTGGGTTTGAATGGCGCTTGGGTAGGAGATGGTACTTCGATGAAACTCAAAGTACAGCACCCAGATCACGGTCGTCCTTTTATCCCAGAACTTACGATGATCATCGATGCAGCGAATCGTTACATTGTGGGATGGTCGGTATCGCTTGCTGAGAACACTTTAGCGGTTGCAGATGCATTTCGTCACGGTGTTGAGAAGCATGGCCTTCCGCTTATTTACTATTCAGATAATGGTGGTGGTCAGACAGCCAAGCATTTAGATCACGATGTCACAGGTATCTTTGCTCGTCTTGGTGTTGAGCATAAAACGGGTATCCCCGGTAATCCGCAAGGACGCGGAATTATTGAGCGCTTAAATAGAACCGTAGCACAACGTATAGCAAGACAGTTCCCAACTTACTTCGGCGGTAATTCAGATCGTGAGTCTGTTCGTAAGATGTTAGTTGCTGTTGATAGTGCTTCAAATGCGGTTGCTAAAGGCAAAGAACTTACGACGCAACAAGAAACAACGGTAAACAAGATTCCTTCGTGGCAGCAGTTTATTGACATGTGCCAGGCTGGTATCGACTGGTACAACAATGAACATATTCATAGAGAGCTTGGAACGACACCGGCAGAAGCTCGTAAGAAACAGCTTGAAACAGCTGAAGTTGATTATCTAACGGATGCGGAGATCCGTGATCTCTTTAGACCAAGCGAAATCCGTACCGTTCAGCGTGGCTGGGTATCGCTCTACAACAACCAATACTTTTCGATGGATCTCGCACCGTATAACGGCTTAGAAGTTCAAGTGAGCTTTGATATTCACGATGCTTCGAGCGTCATTATCCGAGATATCGATGGACGCTTTATCTGTGAGGCCGAGTTTGATGGTAATAAGCGCGATGCTTTCCCGAAAGCATATGTGGAAGAAGTTCGTGAGAGACGCCGTAAGAATCGCCTCCGTACGCTTCAAAAACGTATGGAAGAGGTGGAAGCAGAAGCACGCGGAACGATCGATCACCAACCAGACTTTAGCAACTTCATCGAGATGCCCAAAGAAGAGAAAGAACCTGTCTTCTTGTTTGAATCAGAACGTGAAGAGTTTGAATTAAAAAAAAAGAAAGCCTAGGAGTTAAACATGATTAATGAATTAAAAGCCTATATGCAAGAGCATAAACTCAGCCAACGCCAAGTATCTGCTCAATTAGATGTATCACCATCGGTAGTGAATCAATATCTCAAAGGTAACTATCCTGGCGATATCAAAAACCTTGAAAGCAGTATCCGCGCATTACTGCAACGTGTTGAAGAGAAAGTATTAGATCGTCATACCTTCCCTTACGTGCCAACGCCTAAATCACGCCGAGCCTTAGATGTGATCCGTTATGCGCATCTTGAGAATGATATTTCACTCATTACGGGTGCTGCGGGACTCGGTAAAACTCAAACACTTAAAGAGTATGTCCGCCAAGAGAAGAATGTGATCTTTATCGAGACTGAACCGACCTATACCGCGAAAGTCCTACTTCGGGAGATCTGTATCAGATTGAACTTATCAGAGAAAGGATCTCTGCACGATATGAGCCAAGCGATTATTGAGCGCCTTAAAGGCACGGGTCGTTTAATCATTATTGATGAAGCGGAATATCTACCATATCGAGCGCTTGAGACTCTTAGAAGAATTCACGATAAGGCTGGCGTTGGGTTAGTGCTTGCAGGTCTTCCAAGATTATTAATGAATATGCGTGGCCGTAATAGTGAACATGCTCAGCTTTATAGCCGTGTTGGTTTTCACTACTCAATGGGAGATCGCTTAGAGAAAGAAGATATCTATGCACTGGCGGAGGCTACGCTCAACACCGATGAGTTTAATGGGCTGCTCTTTGAGAAATGTGGCGCTAATGCTCGCCGTCTCAATAAGTTACTCCGCGGTGCTATTCGCACTGCTGAAATCAATGATCGTCCGATTGATCAAAATATCATTACCCAATTTTCTGAAATGCTTGTTCACTAAGGAGCTAATTATGTCTAAATCAACTCAACACTTTTTGAATGAAACAAAGAATCTCTTTTCAACACTGCATAGGCTTCAATCTGCCGGAATTTCTGTAATTGATGTTTCCTTAACGGATCATGAGATCAAGATTGAACGCCCAACCTCAGAGCAGATGATGCAGTTGCGTTACGGCGTAGCTCATCGAGATGATTTGCGTAATGAGCTCTTTATCTCGATGAATGGTTTCAAAATCACTTGGAAGCAATCTGCCCCTATTAGAGAGATTAAGCCAAAGCGTAAAGTTTGGGGGTTTGTATGAGTATGCAGATTGAAAAAGAGTTAGTGAGATATCAAGACGATAGCTTTACGAAAGAGCTCAATATTATTTGTGATGTGATCCCTCAAGTTCGAGGGATCGCAAATCAAGTCCATAAAATCGTTAAGGTGCAGTTGGGCTATCACTTATATAGCAAAGAGGATGTGAAGTTAGCTTCGGTGAGTATGAATAAAATCTCTTCTCACCTTGGATCATGGAGGTATTAGATGTTTGCAGTATTTAAAAGAAATAGTGATCGTAACCAACCTATCAGCCCAATCTATGCGAATTTTAGTACCGCTTTGGAGTATAAACATTATCTTAGCCCTAAAACGCAAGATCATCATGTTGTTAAGCAGATGTGCGGTAATGCCGGCTGGTGTGACTGTGAGAAGGCTTGTGTGATCTGCGGCACTGTTTCGCACAAGCTTCTCTGTTCAATGCCTTGCTATGAAATTTACAAGGAGGAAGGACGATGAATAAAGCAGATCGTAATAAGCGAATAGCTCGAATCAAGATTATGCAAAGTAAGATCTTAGGGCTCTCTGATCGTGATAACTATGAAGCATTTCTCTACCGCTTAACCCAGAAGCGCTCTACGACTGAGATGACCAAAGAGGAACAGCTATTAGTGATCAAAGAGATGGATAAGCTAATGTTCCAAGAGAATGACCGCGCCAGAAAGGCATTAAAACCGATGTTCCGTAAGCTCTATGCGATTCTCAAGGAGCAAAACCTCACTTGGAACTATATTAACGGAATGGCAAAGCAGATGTTTGGTGTTGATCGTGCAAATTGGCTCTCACATGATCAACTTCACCGATTAGTTGCAGCACTCCAAACCCATGCAAACCGGAAGAACAACAGGAAGGAGATCTAAGATGGAACGATTAAAGTTACTACCAAGAACGACGCAGATGATTATTGACACGGTCGGCATTAAATTAACGCTAGAATTAGTGAGAGAATTTGGTGGTTCAAGCTTTGCAGTGCCGTCCGAACACTTAAGTGGCTCTGTCTATCAGGCTTTAAAACATATTCTTGGCAATCAAACAAGACCTCTCATGGAGGTCTTCCGAGGGCAAGATCTCATTATTCCCAGTGATCTCGATGAGATTGAATCTGCTTATTTAGAACGCTTAACCCAAAGTGAGCAATTCTATGATGAGATCAGCAAATATAGCGAGATCTTGCCGGAGTCGGGAAAAGAACTGGTTGAAGTTATTGGGATGAGAAATGCCATTGAAGTCATTAAGAAATATGGTGGCAACACAATGCTCATCACGAATGCTAAAGATAGCTACGCTTACCAAGATCTGCGCTCCATATTAGATAAATCTACGGTTGAGAAAATCGTACAGCACTATCAAGGCACCAGACTCTATATCCCCCGCTGTTTTGAGGCGATGGTTAAAATCCGCAATGTGGAGTTTTGGAAAGCCGTTGAGAAGTTAATTATCGATCTCGGCATCAGCCAAGAGAGAGCGATTTTCCTACTTGGCCCTCGCTTTGGAATCACATACCGGCAAGCATTCAATATTAAGAAAGAGATGAATGCAGAACGGGAAGCTAGCAAACAACAAGCATTGATTTAGGAGATCTGAAAGTGAAGATACAGATTATAAAAAAAGGTGATCCTGAGTTTAAAGATGTACTATCTTTATCCCTTAAAAATAAAAGACATCATTTAGAAAAGTGGACACGAGAGATGATAACTGGAGAGATAAAGCGAACCAGGAAGGAATGTGTCGAACTGAGATTAGAAAAAGGTAAAGGAATTTCTTTTATTGATAAAGATGGAAATATCATCAAAATCTTTGGAAAGCCTGAGCAGGAGTAAGATTATGAAGATAATAAATCTTGATCCTAAAGAAAATCTAGATCGTCCTGTATTTAAGATTATCAATAATAGCCCCTGTCAGCATAAGCATATCGTAGTTGATGCTGAAAATAGATCTATCTCGTGTGGTCAATGTAGTGCTGTATTAGATGCTTTTGATGTCCTTTTACAACTATCAGATAAAGAAAGCATGATTAGAAAAGAGATAGATACAACCAACAATAAGTTAAAAATGCTTAAAAAACATCATGGAGCATTGCAAAAAGTATTAAAAAAAAGAGTGCGATATAGATGTACTCATTGTAAAAAATATAGTGAAGCTATCGGTCATGAAGGATGGGATGGTAATATTTCTAAAGTTATATTTGAACCGGTATTTGATCAATCGTAATACTGAAACCTAACATCCTAAATAACCTGTAGCTGAAAGCTACCATTGACCTCATCAATAACAGATGAGGTTTTTTTATGTCTAAAGAAAAGTATCCAGCGCAGTTCCTTGCGTACACCAATATTATCATTGACCACTTAGAAGGTGGCTTTGTTAATCATCCATCAGATCCCGGTGGTGCAACCAATTACGGCATTACAGAACGTGTAGCCCGAGCGAATGGCTATACCGGGCATATGCGTGATCTCCCTCGTGATACTGCTATCGCCATCTATTTCAAAGATTATTGGGATGGCAAGCTGATGAATCACATTAAGAATCATGTGGCATTCCATCTCTATGATTGCTCTATCAATTCTGGCTATTCCCGTGCAATTAAGCTTCTACAGCGTGCTGTAGGCGTTACCGAAGATGGTGCGATTGGAGCGAATACCATCAATGCGATCAGCCGTTATACCGAAAGTGAGCTAATCCTCCGTTTCAACATTGTGCGAATGCACTTCTACGGCACTTTAAAGCACTTCAACACATTTGGCCGTGGCTGGATGAATCGCTTATTGCTCTTATCAAACATCAACTGGAAATTGGAGACCGATAAATATGAATAAGATTATTAATACCATTGCGCTGATCTTTGTGATTACTGTGATTGCCGCTTGCCAACCTCAACCCATTTATGAAGAGCCTGGCAATGAAGATGTCTTCTCTTGTGATACGTGGGAGCCTGAACTCGCACACCCTGATGATAGCCGGCAAGAGCTATACTATAAATTATCAAGAAATACTGCAATGCAGCGTTTATGTGAGTAAGCAGGAGGAAGTGATGAAGAATCTATTACGCGAGATTATGAGCAACGATGATGGGCGTTATAGCACAACGAATTTTATCCAAGTGATCTCTATTATCGTGCTGACTATCGGCTTTCTCTATGCCGTGATTACACAGAACGCCATTGCTTCAGAGATCGCGCTTTTCTTAGCGGGTATCGCTGTAGCAACGCCGGCATCTAAGGGATGGATTACACATAGACGTGGTGAGAATAATGAACACGATTAGCTTTATCTCAATGATCACAGTTATCGCTAGTTTAACGGTTGCCATCTTCTATCAAGTGAAGTTTAAACAGCGTTTAAAAGAGGAATTAAAAGCCGTTAAAAAAGAGAGAGATGATCTTATTTTAGGATTTAAAAGGATGCAACAAAATGCGAAAAAGTACCGCGTTATTAAAGAGGATGCTTTTCATTGTGATGTTGATGAGCTTCTTAAGCGCATGCGCGACAAAGGTGAAGTATATCCCGAGTGATGTGGGCTTATGTTTAGATCCCCCAAAGATGAAGGTTCGGGAAACCACCGAGCCTCTCCTCATTCAAAATGCCTTCCTGGTTAATCGCTGGATTGATCTGATATGTGCGGAGGAGACAGATGGATAAGCAAAAATGCCCAGCATGTGGAAAAGATCTCTTTATTAACTTCTACACTGAAGAATCAGGAGATCTCTGTATATTCTGCTTTGTAAAATCAAAGCACACAGATAATAAGGAGGCACCTAATGACCTTTGAATTAGCGTTTAATATTGCGCTAGGTCTTATCTCTACGCTCTTTGGTTTTCTCATTAAGACCCATTCCGAGCGATTAAAAGAAGAGAGAGCCGACCTTGCAAAGCTTCGAGAAGATACACAGAAGGAATTAACACAGATCAAAGTGAACTATATCCAAAAAGCCGATTCACTTAGAAATTACGATCTGCTCTCAGATCAACTCACCAATATCACTAATAAGATCGATAAGCTTGCAGAAAAGCTCGATCAAAAAGTGGATAAATAATGTCGAAATAGGAGCCCCCCATGAACCAGCACAATCGCGAAGTAACCGATAGAGAGGTATTAGCTCTCTTAATTGATATGAATCAGAAGCTCGACTCTCTGCATGAGAAGACAGATAAGATCGAGCAGAAAGCGATCACTAAAGGAGCGATTGCTGGCGGTATCTCAGGTGGAATTGTTGCAGCCGGCATTGCAATTATTAAGTCTAAGTTTGGGCTCTAATATGGCACGAAAAAAGAATAGCAGACAGAACTACTCACCCGGCGTTAAAAATGATGTTCGTAAATATTATGTTTTTGAGCAGATGCCGTTAACACAAGTAGCAGCAATGAAAGGCATGCCACCCGTTGCCACACTTTATCGCTGGAAGCGTGAAGCATTAGAAAAAGGTGACGATTGGGATAAGGTTCGTAATGCCCATCTAGTTGCCGGCAAAGGTGCGGATAATGTGGCAAGTATCGGCCTTACTTCTCTGATGATTCTTTTAAAGTCTACGATTGATCGTGTCAATGCCACGGATGAAGAAGGAAACCCGCTCTTAGATCCGCTTGATGCTACTAAAGCCATTGCATCCCTCACAGACTCTCTTCATAAAGTCACCGCAGCATCTCGAAGAATGTTGCCTGAAGTTTCTGAATTAGTGGTTGCGATGAATGTTATCCAAGACTTTGGTCAATTTTTACAAGATAAGCACAAAGATCTATTGCCGGCATTTGTCGATGTGTTGACAGATTTTGGATATGAGATCCAACAGAAGTATGGGAATAAATAGATTATGCGGAAAGATGATTTCTTAAAAGAGATTCAAGAACTTGCAATCGCACTTAAGGAGCGTATTGAAGCCGAAGTAGATGGCTTTGATCTCGATCCCGTGGCTCGTAAAGAGCGTATCGATGCCGTCAATGACCCAGTGACCGGTTATGAATTCTTTGTGAATAACTACTTTCCGCACTATATCCGTACTCCCTCAAAATCTCGTCTGCATGCAGAGCTTTTTAAGTTATTGCCGGAGATGATTGATAGCGAAGAACCTCAGTATTTAGCTCTTGCCGCCCCAAGGGGAGAAGCGAAATCAACAATGGTAACAAGGCTTTTTACTCTTTGGAATATTATTCGTAATTGCAAAAAGTTTATTGTGATCGTGATGGATAGTATCGATCAAGCTTTTCCTATGCTGGAAGCAATCAAAGCGGAGCTTGAGTTTAACCCCCGTTTAAAGAGTGACTTCCCTGATGAAGTCGGCAAAGGTCGCGTCTGGCAAGTCGGTACTATTGTGACTGCTAAAGGTATTAAAGTACAAGTAGCCGGATCAGGAAAGCGTCTTCGTGGTCTTGTGCATGGTGCTTATCGTCCTGATCTTGTGATTGGTGATGATCTTGAGAATGATGAGAATGTGGCTTCCAAAGAGCAACGGGATAAGCTCCATTCTTGGTTTAATAAAACTCTGATGCCCCTTGGTGAAGTCGGTGGCAAGATCGATTTCGTGATCATCGGTACAATTCTCCATTATGATTCCCTTTTAAACCGCTTATTATCCAATCCTTTCTGGAAGGCTTACCGCTTTAAATCCCTCATAGAATGGCCTAATAATATGAGCTTATGGGATAAGTGGGAAGAGATCTATCGCAATGAGGGAGAAGCACCGGCAAAAGCATTCTATGAAGCGCATTATGATGAGATGAATGATGGTGCTGTTCTCTCTTGGCCAGCAAGAACCCTCCTGAGCTTAATGATTATTCGAGCGCGCGATGGCCATGATACCTTTGATTCCGAGCAACAAAATGACCCGGTAAGCAGTGAACATGCGCTCTTTAATGATGCGATTCAATATTGGAACGACTTGCCGGATGGGCTGGTATATTTTGCATCATGTGATCCATCTCTCGGGAAAGAAGGCCGGCGTAAAGACCCCAGTGCTATTCTTGCCGGCGGTTATGATCGGGAGACTGGCAAGCTCTACGTTGTTGAAGCAGAGATTAAGAAACGCCTGCCTGATCGTATCATCATGGATGTGATTGAGATGCAAAAGCGTCGCCGGCAGATTATCGCTTGGTCTTTTGAAACTGTGCAGTTTCAAGAGTTTTTAATGGCTGAATTAGTAAAAGCGGCCGCAAAGCAACATATTCACGTGCCGGCAGTCCCTATTAAGCCGACTACCGATAAGATGCTGAGAATTGAAAGCCTTCAGCCCCATATGAAGAACGGCTTTATTCTCCTCCATCCAAGTCAAACAACCCTTATTACTCAACTGAAGCATTTCCCGATGGCAGATCATGATGATGGCCCAGATGCTCTTCACATGCTCTGGGAGATCGCACGTAAACGATCGCAGATTTATGAGTTTGAATCTATTGAAAATGGACACATGATTGACTTAGATGATGATAATTCTTTTTTTAATAGGTAAAACAATTGATTATAAAATTATCATCCCCATGATCAAGTTCTAGTTAATTATTTTATAAGGATTGATATGACTTTTTCTTTTTATGATAAAAATGGGCGAGCATATGCTTATAGTGATGATGGGGTTCATATTTATACCTATGTAGGCAAGCCAATCGGATATATTCATGATGAATCTATTTATTCTATTTCAGGGAAACATATTGGTTATTTTAATAAAGGAAGTTTACTTGATGCAAATGGTAATACTTTATTGTTTACCGAAAAATCATCTAGTGGTCCATTAAAGCCAATTAGGCAACTTAAACCTATAAAGGGAATTAAACAAATTATGCCAATAAAAGGAATAAGACAAATTAGACCTATTAAACCAATAACTTCTTTAGGGTGGTCAAGTCAGACTCCTGAAAGTATATTTGAATAATACCCACTGAAATCCCTTACCCTCACACAGTGAACTGAAGAGCCTACATTGCGGTAATGTAGGCTTTTTTATAGAAATAGCTCGTAAACGATCACAGATCTATGATTTTGAAACAGTACCAGATCGAATTGATCCTGATGATGATAATGCTTGGTTTAATAGATAAGCTATTGAAAATAAATTAATCGCCCCAATATACGTATTCCGATTCAACATAAATTAAGGGATAAAGATGCAAATAAATTATTTAGTGCGATATGAAATATTTGACAGTATGAGGGCTAACAATCTTAAATTATATGGACATAAAATTGGGATTGACCCAGATAAAGAACCGGATATGATACCTTGTTTTTTACTTCATTTATATTTGAAGAATGTGTATTCAGGAGAGGAATATGAACCTAGAGTTTTTGAATTACACACAGATTATAAAGGTCAGGATATGAAAGATTTTTTAAATAAGTATCTAGATCCAGTTAAAAAAGAAAAAATACCTATTTATGTTGAGTATGATGTTGATAGAAATGAGCTTGTTATTCATATTAATGTAAAACCTTATCCAGAGTTTGCTGATAAACATTTAAGAATACCAGCTGCAAGAATATCATAACCCCCTGAACCCCATCACCCACTCAAAGGTGATTGAAGAGCCTACATTACCGCTAATGTAGGCTTTTTTTGTGGGGAGAATTATGAACATCTTTAAACGAGGTTTAAACGCACTATCAAGTGCCGTTAAAGCAGCATTAAAACCAAATAAAACACAGGTGGATGATCTCGATCGGGATCAGATGCCCACCTATTATGAGAGCAATGCGCGGACGATAACGCCGGTACAGTTAAAGCGCTTACTGGATGATGCTGATAAAGGCGATATCAGCGCGATGCATGCACTCTTTTTTGAGATGGAGGAGCAAGATGGCCATATCTTTGCGGAAATGCAAAAGCGCCGTAATGCCATTCTCACTTTAGAATGGAGCATTAAAAGCGTTAAGAATCCAACGCCAGCAGAAGAGAAGCAAGCCGAGTTTATCCGAGATTACTTGGAGAATATCTCCAATATTGATTCTCTACTACTCGATCTCTCAGATGGAATCGGTGCCGGTTTCTCTGCGATCGCAATGACATGGGATTACTTGGACGGTAAACTTCTCCCATATAAGTTCGACTGGGAACCGCAATCCCATTTTAAATATGATATCCAGACCAATGAGTTTCGCCTCTTAACGCCGGGTAACTTCGAGGGGGAAGCCTTATGGCCAGATACCTGGATTATTCACCGGCATAAAGTAAAATCTGGAGCGCAAGCACGTTCCGGCCTCTTTAGAGTGTTAGCTTGGATATTTGCCTTAAAGAATTTCTCAGTCTTAGATTTTGCCGAGTTCTTAGAGCTCTATGGGCTTCCAATCCGAATTGGTAAATATCCCGAGGGGACAACACAAGCGAACCGACGTATTCTCTTAAATGCTTTGGCATCGATTGGTCACAATGCCGCCGGGATTATGCCGGAGTCGATGAATGTGGAATTAATCAATGCAGCACTTGGATCAGAAGATCCTTATCTTGCCATGATTGAGCTTTGTGAAAAGTGGATTTCAAAAATCATTCTAGGTGGAACGCTCACAAGCCAAGCAGATGGTAAAACATCAACTAATGCGCTTGGTAATGTTCACAATGAAGTGCGCCACGATATCTTGATTAGTGATGCTAAGCAGATTGCACAGACAATCACTATGCAACTGATTGGCCCGGTATTACAGAAGAACTTCCCGGATGTGAATCTTGGTCGTTTACCGTACTTTGAATTTGATACACGGGAGAAGAAGGATCTTTCGCTTGTTGTTCAAACATTCGATCAAGCCCGTAATATTGCACCAATAAAAGCCGATGAGTTTTACGAGCAAACAGGATTTAGTAAACCTGGCGAAGATGATGAAGTCTTGCAAGCAAGTTATACCACGCCAGCATCACCTTTCTTTATGAGTCAGCAACCGCTTAATAATGCTCTTCTTCATACATATTTGCCCGGGAATCAAAAATGCTCTTGCTGTTCAACGCATACCGTTGCCCTTAGTCAGAATCCTCCCTTAGATGATGAAACAAACAATGCGATCGAATCACAAGAGGAACTTGATACCGCTGTACGAGGTCTACCGAGCAAATATACCCAAAGTTATGATTCTGTTGTTCGTAAAGCGGTGGCAAAGCTGAAAGAAGCAAAGAGCTACGAAGAAGCAGAAGCTATGCTTTCTCTGATGATGGAAGAGATGAACCAAGATACCCAATTTAATGAAGCGATGAGCCAAGCTTTGTTGGTGGCAGATATCGCTGGGATCTTAAGTGTTGATAAAGAAAGTGAGATCAGTCATGAGTAAGAGAATTAATCTCGGGTTTGCGCTCAACCTACCGAACCAGCGCGCGATTGATTACTTTACAAGAAAGAAGGTTTTGCCCTCTGATGAGATGGCTGCGCTCGGCGAAAGTATGCATGCCAAAGCGTTTACATTGAAGAATATTAACAATATTAATCTGCTTCAAGATTTTAAAAATAGCCTTGATGAAGCGATTAAAAGTGGCAAAGGCTTTAATGCCTGGCGTGATGATATTCTCAATCAAACAAAGAAACGCGGTTGGATCAATGATGGTGATGTTGTCAATCCAGATACCGGCGAGATTCTAGCTCCACACAGAATCGGTACGATCTTCAATACCAATATGAACTCTGCTTTTCAAACAGCTAGATACCAACGCCAATTAGATAATGCCGTTACAATGCCTTATTGGGAATATGTGGCCGTCAATGATGATAAGACCAGAGCAAGTCATGCTGCACTCAATGGTGTGATTAAGCGCTATGATGATCCTTTTTGGCAGACTTTCTATCCACCGATCGATTATCGTTGTCGCTGTACCGTAATCGCACGTTCGGAGTATTACGCACAAAAGCACGGGATTGAAACAAATAGTGCTGAAGTACATGAAGATAAAGAGGGTCGCCAATATTTCGATCGCGCAGGCACGAAAGTCTACCCTGGCAAAGACTTTGGCTATAACGTTCACCGCCACGGCTATCGGCCAAACTTAGATCAGTATGATCCTAAGATTGCGAATCAATTCGCAGTTCAAGAGATGAGTGGCCCAGAGTTTAAGCTTCAATATCAGCGATTAGAGAAAGAGTATCTGGAGGAGCGGAAACGTTTAGGATTACGCGATAATGAAAAGATCGATCGCGCTACATTCAATAAGATTAGAAATCGCCGGCGCTATCAGCTTAATTTTACGGCTGGCGTTATTGAGGATGATTTAGCCCTACCGAGTAAAACGGTTCTATTATCTGATGATCTTCTACTGAAGCAATTTAATGATCATCTTAAAGATGAGTTTCTAACTGTAGATACATACTCGCTATTACCTTCACTCTTTAATAAGCCTGAATATATATTAGAGAGAGAAGGTAAAAAGATCTTTGTAAGAAAAGAGGGTCAACAATGGTTACATGCGATTGTGAAAACAACTTCTCTTAAAACACTCAATGTGGAATCGATCTATTTTATCGCAGATGATCTGTTTCAAAGAGAGTTAAAGAATGCAGTCGTGTTAAAAGGCATTTAAAAAGTATTTAAGAGGTAATCAAAATGATTGATATCCAATTCACCATTGATTCTAAAGAGTTACAAAATCAGTTAGATCAATTAGCAGAGCGATGTACTCAGCGCCAACCGCTGATGAGACATATCTCAGGAATCATGGAAGCAGGTGTACAAGATAACTTTGCAGCAGGTGGCCGACCACAGTGGCTACCTCTAAATGCAAATTTTATGGGGCCGGTAAAAAGTAGTACCAAATCTCTCTTAGTAAAGAGTGGAACACTCAAGGGGAGCATCAATAGTCTTTCTGATAACAATTCAGCTATCGTTGGAACCAATGTTGTCTATGCCGGTATTCATAACTTCGGCGGACAAACCAAACCACACGTGATTCGTCCAAAGCATAAGAAGGCCTTAAAATTTAATGGCCGTTATGTAAAGAAGGTTAATCACCCGGGATCTAAAATTCCTAAACGAGAGTTCTTAGTTTTAACCGATGATGAAATTGAAGAAATCTCTCATACAATCTCAAAATATTTAGCAGGCGATTTATAGCCCTTCTTTTCATCGTAGACACTTTTAATTGATATTCACTCGTCCAAAATTTATTAAACGTTTTTAAACGCTATTCTGAACGTTTTAAACACTATTTAAAAGCCAACTTTTCCACTATTCCCACTTTTCTCATTAAAAATGACTTTAAGAGCCCTTTTAGATCCCTGAAAGGGCTCACCCTTTTTTATCGCCTCGATAATTTTACATTGGGCTCCTCAGAGCAAGAAATTGGATACGAATTTCCGATCAATCTTATAGAGGATGTTATGAATGAATAAGTTTCGAGAAAAATGGGCGCTAACAAAAGGCGCCAAGCAACAACCCGATCATAATATGGTGGCGCTAACACTCACGATCGATAAAAACATTGATAGTGATGGCAATGGTGAGATTCAGATCTTCCCCGACGGTCGCTTTTATGCCAAGGATGGCCGCCGTCCTGAAGGCTGGCAGTTAACTGCTGAGTTTGCTAATAAGCTTATTGAAGCCGCCAATACCCAGAAAGATGACTATATGGTCGACTATGAGCATCAAACGATCTATGCCGCAAGTAATGGGAAACCCAATCCTGCCGCAGGATGGTTTAAAGGATTGGAGTATCGTGAAGGTGAAGGACTCTTTGCAAAAGTTAAATGGACTGCTACAGCAGCACAGCAGATCAAAAATGATGAGTATCGCTATATCTCTCCTTTTTTTGAATCTGATGAAGAAGGCAACATTCTCTCACTCTTTAATGTGGGATTAACGAATACGCCGGCGATCGATGGTATGGCGAAAGTGGTGGCTTTAAGTGAGCTTGTACCGAGTACCCGAAGCCGTAGTAGTTTCTTAGAGCAACTTAAAACACTGATTGAAAATGCTGAAGGGTTATCTGCCGATCAATTAGTTGGAGCGGTGAAAGAGATGGTTAATCAGGTGGACTGGTTAACACAGAAGACACCTGAAACAACTAAAGCAGATACTGCTCCGAAAGAGCCAGAGCCAACACCAGATCCTGTAGAAGAGCCGGAAACAAACACAGAAGAACCAACTGTAGCGCCTGATCCTGAAAAATATGTACCTATTGAGGTATTTAACGAAATCAGAGATCAACTTGCCGAGTTACAAAAAGCGCAAAATACTCAAGCACTCAATAGTGTTGTAGAAGAAGCGCTACAAACCGGCAAACTCCTCCCATCACAGAAAAACTGGGCTCTTAATCTCGGTACTAAAAATATCGACTCCCTCAAAGAGTATCTTGCAAATGCTCAACCTATCGTCCCCATCGGCAAAACCCAAAGCGGTGGCGCTCCTAATACTGATGCCTTAACCCCTGAGCAAAAACGCCTAGAGCAATTAACAGGCCTTTCATTCACTAATGCTAAATCATCTCAAGGAGAATAAGCATGGCTAAAAATAATATCCCATCGATCCTGCGCAATCTTAACACCCTCTATCGCAACGAGTTTGCGCGTATCTTAGAGACCACTCCAACGCTTTACCAGAAGTTTGCGATGGTCATTCCTTCCAATACTACTTCCAACACCTACGGCTGGTTAGGTCGCTTCCCGCGAATGCAAGAGTGGCTCGATGAGCGAACGATCGAAAAAATGGCAGCACAAGCGATGGTCTTAGTGAATCGCAAGTTCGAGGCAACGGTCGGTGTTCGTGCCGAAGATATCGAAGATGACAATATCGGACTCTATACCGATATGATCCGTGAGATGGCGATGAGTGCCGCTGAGTTACCAGATCAGCTTGTTTTTGAAGCACTCCAAAAGGGAGAAACCGGCATTTGTTATGACGGCCAAGCCTTCTTTGATAAAGAGCATCCCGTTTATCCCAAAGTAAGTCAGGAAGGTGATCCTGAATTTGTCTCCAATATTACAGAAGATGGCGATTCTGAGAATGCATTCTATCTGCTCGATACGACGCGCCATGTCAAACCACTGATCTATCAAAACCGTGTTAGCCCTGAATTCAATGTTCAGAATGATGCGGATAAATCAGATCGCGTCTTTATGAAAGATGAATACCTCTACGGTTCACGCGCACGTGGTGCAGCTGGATATGGTATGTGGCAGTTTGCGCATAAAGTGAAAGCAGATCTGAGCAAAGATGCCGTGTTAGATGTTCGTGCGAAGATGCGCACGATTAAAGGCGATGGTGGCCGCATTATCAATGTGAATCCTAACATCCTCCTCGTTCACCCCAATGATGAAGCGAAAGCATTGGAGCTCTGTAATGCAGATGTAATCGGCGGTACGACTAACACCTTAAAAGGCTTATTAACACCGATTGTTGCGCCATGGCTTGCCCTTTAATCCGTGGTTAACCACTCTTTAAATCGTGTTTAAACGTGGATGCCTCCTGGTGAGGCATTCGCAAATGGAGAAATCAAATGAGTAAAGATACCAAAACAGCAGAAACGCAAGATCTTGCAACCTTAGAAGCAGAAAACAAAGCCCTTCAAGCTGATCAAAAGAAGCTTGAGACAGCGCTTGAAACTGAAACAAAAGCCCATGAAGCAACTAAAAAAGCGCTTGAAGTGGCAGAGAAAAAGCTACAAGAGCTCGAAAGTGGCAAAACCAAAGATGGCTTGAATATTGTCTATCTACAAACTCCTATAGGTATTAAGGCAAGATTTAGAGCCGGCATCAAAGTTACCAATGAGCGCGTCCGGCACGAAGTAAGCGACGAAGTGCTTGCGGAGTTGCAGCAAGATAACGCGATTCTTATTTCACAATAATAGGAGGAAAAGATCATGATTTCATACGCATCGATTGATGATTTAGTGAGACAGTTTGGAGAGCAAGAAGCGATTGAACTATCGGATCGTGTGCGTGATGGCGTGATCAGTAATGAAGTTCTTCAGATCGCATTAGATGATGCAACACACGAGATTAATGGTTATCTCGGGCGATATTCATTACCGTTTAGGAAGACTCCTCCAATTCTCAAACGGCACTGTGTGAATATCGCTCGCTTTTTCTTATGTGAAGCCTCTTATCTCATGATGAGCGAAAAGATCGTTGATGCGTATGAGCGAGCAATTCGCTTTTTAGAACGAGTGGCCAATGGCGCAATTCCCTTAATCGATGATGAGAATGAGGAGGTAGCAGAAGATAGTGATCTGATCGCTTTCCAAAACCTCAACAACTCAGTCTTTAGTCGTCAGAATCGTTAGTAGAGTTTGAACTACGCGGAAATCCCGCGCTGTTGGAGAAAGCATGATTGAGCTAATCGAAACACGCATTGTTGAACGTTTAAAAGAAGGTTTGGGCGAAATCGTTCGAGAGGTCAAAAGTTACGGCGGTGAGCTTGATGGAGATGATCTCTTTAATACAATTCGTGCTATGCCTTCCATCTGGGTGACATATGCCGGCGCATCAATTGAAGCCCGATCTACTTCAAGAAGTCGCTACTTGGAAGAGCATCGCTTTGTTACGATGATTGCCGTTCAATCAGTCAGATCAGAAGAATCAGCCCGTAAAGGTGGCGCTTATAAGTATGAGATCGGCACTTATAACTTGATTAAGGCCGTTCGTTATCTTCTTACCAACCAGACACTTGATGGCATTGTCTACCGAGGATTAAGGCCTACCGGCATCCGTTCTCTCTTCAATCATTACATTGTGCAACGCAATGCGCTCTCTGTCTTTGCGATCGAGTGGAGTGCGGTAGTTGATCAATCACAGCTCTTGGAAGATGGTGCCTATCCTGAAATTACCGATGATCCTGCTCACCAGGATTACTGGTTTAACGAGTTCCGCCGTACCGCGCTGATCAAACCATGCGAGGATCTGCATGAGATCAATGCCGAGATTAAAGATCCAACCTTTGACCCAGACTCAACCGCAAAAGTAGAAATGAAGCATATCACCCGTGATAGTGCGCTTCAGAACAATATCTTAGATATGTTGAAAGGAAAGAAAGATGAGTAAACCACTATTTGTAAAAGCCTCTCCCGGCTTAAAAGTCCCTTATGAAAATCGCGCCAATCGCTACATTACAGATACTGCCGTAGAAGTGCCGAATACGCTCTACTATCGCCGGCGTATTAGTGACGGCGATCTCATTGAGGTGCCAGAGCCTAAAGCAGTCCGCAAGACAACAACCAAAACAGAAAAAGGAGATCAATAATGGCAAGTCCTAACGTTAGTTTTGAAACGATCCCAAGCTCCATCCGTGTTCCTGGACGTTATATTGAGTTTAATACAAAGCTTGCTGTGCGTAACCTCCCGGTCAATCCACAGCACGTACTAATTGTCGCGCCTATGCTTGATTCAGGCACACAGAAGCCCCTTGAGGCAGTCATGGTCTTCTCTGATGTTGAAGCCGGTGAAAAGTTTGGCTACGGTTCCTGGGCGCATTTGATGGCGCAACAAGCGATCCGTAATAACCAATATATCAATCTATCCATCATCGGTTTACCGGATGATCCTGCATCAGTAAAAGCAGTCGGTAAGATTGAAATCGAAGGCTCTGCAACTCGAGAGGGTCAAATTATTCTCAATATTGGGAAAGAATCGCTTAAGATCGCAGCAACCCGTAGCGAAAGCGCGAAAGAGTTGGCGGAACGCCTAACCGCTGTGATTAATGCCAATGAATCAGTTTTAGTAACGGCTGAAGCGGAAGATGCTGGTATTACATTGACTGCCAAAAATGGTGGGGAGATCGGCAATGAGATCTATCTCGATGGCCAAAGCAATGCGCCAGGTGTGACATTAAAAGTCGGCAATATGGAGAATGGCCAAGGTAATGCCGATATCTCTGAAGCATTGTCAGAAGTGGCCGGTAAACGTTACCACATCTATGTGAGTGCCTTCTCTGATGATGAGAACTTAGTGCGCTTAAATGAGCATATCGAAGCAGTGTCTAATGCGATTGAAAAGCGTGGTGGAATTGGTGTTGCTGGTTGGAATGGCACGCTTGCACAAGGGATCACCAAGGCAAGTAAGCTCAATTCAGGACGCATGATTTTACAATGGTATAAAGGTTCGATTTCAGGTAATGCTCTGATCGCCGCAGGCTTTGCAGCAGTGATGGCTTCAGAAGAAGATCCCGCAAGGCCGCTCAATACACTTGAAATTAAGGGCTTAGATATTACGCCGGAATCCGAGTGGCCAACCTTTGCGGAGTTTAACAATGCACTCTATAACGGTTTGTCACCGCTTCAAGTGGTGAATAATCGAGTTCAGATCATGCGTGCGATTACTACCTACACAAAGAACGCTACTGGAACAGATGATCCTGCATTACTCGATGTAACAACCATCAGAACGCTCGATTATACGCGTGATGCTTTAGATCAACGTTATGCGCTTAGATTCCCACGCGAAAAACTCTCTGACAAGACACCACCCAAGGTTAGATCTGAAACCCTCGATGTCTTGATGAAGCTAGAAGACTTAGAGATCTTGGAGCAGGTGGAAGAGAATAAATCACTCTTAGTCGTAGAACGTGATCTACAAGATGCCAACCGCCTAAATCTTATCATTCCGGCGGATGTGGTGAACGGTCTACATGTTTTAGCAGCAAGAATTGATCTCTACCTCTAAACCACTCTAATCACTCTTAACCTCGATTAAACCCTGAAAGCCTGCACGCTCGTGTGGGCTTTTTTATTGCTTAAGATACGCCTATGGACAGATTAATTGACCCGAGAACGGGAGACTACTATCAAGACCAACGAGTCGGAAACAGCTTAGGGAATGCTGTTTATGTTCGCCTTGAAACACCCAAGGGAACTTACTGGGCAGATCCCGAGCTTGGATCATTGCTGCATACATTGCAGCGTGAAAAGAATGTGAGCCGTGTTCGCTTGTTAGCGATTCAGTATGCAGAAGAGGCACTACAGCCCATCTTAGATGAGGAACGTGCAAAAAGTATCGATGTAGAAGCAACGCAAGCGAACGGCTCCCTTTTATTACATATCACTGTTGTCGATATCGAAGGTAAGCGCAACAGTTTTAACCACCTTGTACCGATTATATAAGGAGAGAATATGCCGTTAATGGTGCCGAGCTTTGATGAGATCAGAGAGATGATCCTCAACGACATTACTTCTCTCGATCAAAGTGCCGCAATTCATTCAGATAGCGATAACTATATTCGCGCTTCAAGTCTGGCTGCTCTTACAGAAGGACTCTATGCCCATCACGCTTGGATTGCGCGTCAAATTTTTGCTGATAGTGCCGACAGTGAGTTTTTAGAGAAACACGCTTCAACTCGTGCAATCTATCGTAAAAATGCCGTTAAAGCGGAAGGTATCGCAACGATCACTGGGGAAAAAGGACGTAAGATTCCGGCTGGAACAGAGATCAAAGCGAATGATTGCTACTTTCTAACGCTAAGTGATACAACGCTAGAAAGCAATCAGGCAGAACTCAAGATCAGTGCCAAAGAGCCCGGCACAAAGAGCAACTTTGTAAAGGTGAATGGTATCTTAACCGCAGCACCTGCCGGCATTCGATCAGAGTGTATCGTTAGCACCAAAGGTGGCACCGATATTGAGTCAGATGGTGATCTTTTAGCCCGATATCTGGAAATCCTCAGACGACCTCCAGCAGGAGGTAACCGCTACGACTATAAGCGATGGGCGCTAGAAGTGCCCGGCGTGACCAATGCTTATGTCTATCCGCTTCGGCGTGGGCTTGGAACAGTGGATATCGCGATTACCTCGGGTGATGATCTACCGAGTGAATCAGTGATTAACGCCTGCCAAGCATACATTGATGATGTAAGACCAGTAACAGCAAAGCACTCTTATGTAGTTGCTCCGCTCATTAAGCGCATTGATGTGGTTGTCGAAGTACAGCTTAAAGGGATCGCCTTAGATGATATTACCAAGACACTCAAAAGAGTCCTGGAAGACCACTTCTCCCGTATTGCGCCGGCAGAGACACTGATTATCTCTCAGATTGAGGCTTTGATCAGTGACCAAGTAGGTGTCGTGGATAGAAAGCTCATTGCACCAAGCCAAAACCTCACGCCAGATGCATTACTGATTGAATGGTATCGCTTAGGCACGATTACAGTGAGAGAGATGAAATGAATAAGCGTAATCATATCTACAGTGAACAAGCATATTTAGAGCGCTTACAGAGCCTTCTACCCCCTGTTTCATACGATCGAAATGGTGAGCAGATGGTGCAGACATTAACGGTTGAAGCTCGATTATTCAATCGTATCAATGCCCACGGGCAAAGAGTCCTTAATGCCATTACACCACATGATTCCAATGAACTGATAGCAGACTGGGAACGTCTGCTCGGAATCCCAATAGATTTTGAAGAGAACTATCAGTTCCGCGTTAATCGAGTATTGCAGAAGCTTGCTGAAGTAGGTGGTCTATCTATTCCATACTTCATCAACCTCGCAAAAAATATGGGATACGAGATCACAATCATCGAAGGAGATGATTATATCTTTCGCGCCGGGGAGAATCGCGTGGGTGACCGCATTGGAAGATTCGATCAGATGTGGGTTTGGTATGTCAATGTCCAGAGCAGCTATACCGAGCAATATTACTTCCGAGCAGGTAGCGCGAGAGCCGGCGAAAGGCTCCTAACAATACGAGATCCCATTATTGAAGAGATCTTCAACGATCTAAAACCAGCGCATACGCTCTGTATCTTCAACTATTCATAATCACTTAAACCCTGTTTAAACAGCGTTAAAACAAGCTTTACAAGAGGAGTAACATGAAAAAAGAGTATCCTGATATTTTAAAGCTGGAAGGCGAAAAGTGGCAAAATCCCGATCCAGCCACCGGTAAACTCGGTACAAGAGTTCCTGCCGAATGGCTTCAAACAACAGAAGACTCTCTAAAGTCACTCACACTAGAGATGCTAGAAGTCCTAAAAGCCGCCGGCATCAATCCTAACGAACTCAATAACACCCAAGTAAGAGATGCTATAAAAAAAATAATACTTAATAACGCAACATCAACACTATCTGATCGAACAGATCAAACTGCAACGATCAAAGCCGTCAATGATGTCAATCGTGCAGCATCAACAGCACAGAAAACAGCAAACAATGCACATGCTTTAGCGCAATCAAAGCAAGATAAATTACCATTCGTCGGTGAAGGCCCTGATGTTATGAAAACTGGGGCTTTTGGACTCGGTGACGGAAATATCGATCAAAACATCGACATATTTAACTATAAAACTTCTTTTTTGCAACAAACTAATGATTTATTCCCGACAACGATGCGTGCAAACATCATATTGCACGGATATCAAAGAGATCGTATGAGCGGAATATTGCAAACACCTACAGGAAATAGAGCCTGGTTATTTAACACCGCTACAAAGGCTTTTGATGAACTATATACAGAAAATAATACAACATGGGACAAATCTGGTTTTCTTAGAATATCTGGTTCCAGCGATGCTATTACAACAACTGACTTAGCAACTACGTCAAAGCAAGGTATTACACGATTAGATTCTTCACTATCTGATGCGGAAGATCGTGCCGCAACACCAAAATCTGTAAATAACGTTAATCGTACTGCATCAACAGCGCAGAAGACAGCAAACAATGCTCATGCTTTAGCACAAACGAAGCAAGACAAATTGACATTTGTTGGAGAAGGCCCCGATGTAATGAAAACCGGAGCATTTGGACTCGGTGACGGAAATATCGATCAAAACATCGACATATTTAACTATAAAACTTCTTTTTTGCAACAAACTAATGATTTATTCCCGACAACGATGCGTGCAAACATCATATTGCACGGATATCAAAGAGATCGTATGAGCGGAATATTGCAAACACCTACAGGAAATAGAGCCTGGTTATTTAACACCGCTACAAAGGCTTTTGATGAACTATATACAGAAAATAATACAACATGGGACAAATCTGGTTTTCTTAGAAAGTTTGGATCTCAAAATGCATTAATAGAATCTGACATTGTGAACAGTCTTGGTAATTCAAAATATTTTGTTGCAAGTCAAAATCTTGTCACAGAAGTTGACTCAAGAATTAAACCTAATATTGCTTCAATATCAAAAAATGGCTGGTGGAAATGTGGATATACAGGATTAATTTTTCAATGGGGAACGGTCGGTTCTAATAAAGACCCGCAAGAATCTAGTTTTCCAATCTCGTTTCCAAACGCCTGTTTAAATATAACAGGAGGACAAAGTAACTTTGGGCCTACTCAAAATAATTTTGTCATAAAAGCGCTATCAAGCTCATCTTTTTCACACAATATATTTGAATCGGCGGGGACGCTTCAATGGTTCGCAATCGGTTATTAATAAAAGGAAAAATAATGAAACAATTTTATCTATATTCAGCAACAACTAACTCATTTTATCCTGTTTCTGCACCAGCAGATGCTGTTCAGATCACAGAAGAAAAGCACACTGAACTGTTCAACGGTCAATCAGAGGGTAAAGCGATTAAGCCGAACAAAAAAGGTTTTCCGATCAATGTCGATCAGGGGAAATCTTATGAGATTTGGGATCGTGAATCAGAATCTTGGATTGTTGATGATGAGCTTTATCAAGAGCATTTAAAAGAAGAAAAACAACGCAAAATTCAATCGTTACACGATGACCTCGAAACGCTAGAGCGAGATATCTCTCGCTTAGAACGAATCAGGGATCGTAATGAAGATGAGGAAACCAAACTTCAGCAGTTATATGACGAATCAACACAGTTATATCGTGATATTCAAGTTCTCGAAGAAACTGAATAATTTTTAGATAATGCCAAGATATAAGAAAGCTCCCAGTTGGGAGCTTTAGTCTATTGATAACTATAACTCATAAGTGGTCCATATGTTGGTTTTTTACAACTGAAATGGATAGTATCAAGACCAGATTTTTTAACGGTTGGGGCAATTATCTTTAAAAGATTACGTAATATCTTCTGTTCGTTATCTTCATGCTCTATGATATTACTTAGATTCTGACCTGCAAGGCTCACATTCCAGACTGATGTTACAGGTGGTTCGGAAGCATCATCTACAAGAATAACAAAAGTATATAGGGGCGTATCTAGAATGTAGCACTCTCGTTCTTTATCATCAAAAATACACGTTTGTGTCGGCCACTGAAAACCACTCGACATATATAAATTAGAAATATCAACATAGTTAGCATCACTAGATAACAGCAGTTGCTGGGGATCTGCAAGCCATTCATTGTCATGTTGAGGAACCATTAAATATTGCCCAAATGCGACATAATTAGAAATATGGCTGATAAATTTGGCTTCTTCTGGAGAAATGTTCTTAATAACATCTAAAGTTCTTAGGCTAACAGTATTAGGCGAGTTTACCTCTTCAGCTAGTATTCTCCCCCAAATATGTTGAAGATCTTCATCAGCAAGAAGCTTTGCCTCATCTCTCCATTTATTAACAAAAGTTTGTGAGATTGTAGTTTCATCATCAATATCACTATGAACATGCTCTGTAGCTGCTGCCAAACATTTAATTGTATTGATAACCTCTTCTTCTTGAAATGAAGCAACTATTAATTCTTTAATTTCTTCCTGAGAGCTATTTTTTACCTCAATTTTTTTGTCTTCGAGATTATAGAATGCTTGTCCTGCTTCAATTAACTTAATATCTTGTTCTGTTTGTGCTTGTGATAATAAAATATGTCTTATTTGTTTGGCGTACTTTTTCCCAAACAAAATATTAAAAACTTTATTGAACCCTTTTGCTGTAGGGTTTATTAAGTCACTTAGTTTAATCCCAGAAATATTGACTGCTGATACATTGACTTCATCAGCAACTTTAATATCACCACTACCTTTAATTTCCATATTCACCTCACTTTCAAAATGTTATATTTATTTCTCTATTAAAATTTAAATATTATCAAAATATACTTTCATAAAACAGAGGTGGATTAATGAAGAGGCTATTTCTTTCCATAATATTGATCATTACTGCTTTGGCTTTAGCGAATGAAAGTCAAAAGAATGAGTATGATCGTAAAAAAGTTGAGATTTACACCATATTAGTAACAGCCCAAGAGAAGTTAGCTACATCAACTCAAGTGCTAAATGATTATGAGAATAGCGTAGATATGCAAAGTGCAATAGCACTGAGAAGAGAGCTTAATAAGTTAAGCAATCAATCTGATGAAATTATTGGTAGTCCTTTAGGATCTCCATTCGCTTCTTGTTACGCTACGATACAGATGTTATCTAACCAATATGGTGCGCGATTTGATATGGTTTATGATATCTATAATGCCCGTAAGAATGGTAAAGATGATATGGGGACACTCAATAAAATAGGTAGATTACATGAGACCTGGATGTCATATAGAGACCAGTACGATAAAAGCCTTCCTGCATGTTTGCGCGAAATCTTTGAAGGTCCTAAAGATGAATATAAAGGTGTAGTAATAACTCCTTCAAAGTAATATCACTGAAACACCGCATCATTAACACCATTTAAACAGTGTTTAAACTAGCCCTAATATCCATTTATTAGGGCTTTTTATATGTCTAAAAATCTTAAATATCATGTTGCGCTCACTGTCAAAGATCAAGCTACTAGCGGAATTAAAAAAGCAATGGCGGAGATGGAGCGTGGTGAAACAAAACGGGCTCAGAGCTATAAGCGCTTTTCCGATGCCCGGAGAAACTTAAGTATTCGCGCAGAAAGCGATATACAGCGCGAAATTAAACGAACAGAGGCATCATATAATCGTTTAGCACGTGCAGGCTTCTCTAGTGCCAATGAACAACGCCGGGCTTACCAAGCCATGACCAATCGAGTCCGGGAACTCAATGCAGAAATGGGTAAAACCAGTAAATTAGCAGGAACTTTTAATAATCTTGCCAGGATTGGTGGAGGAATTGCCGCCGGTGCTACGGTCGGTTATAACCTCGCAAAAGAGCCTGTGAAAAAGACTTTAGATTTTGATTATGAAGTGGCTAATGCCGCTAATACTGCTTTCTCCGATCGAGATACTGAAGGGCGAATGGAAGGCGCTAAAGATATCCGAGAATTAGTATTTCAAACAATTCAGCAAGGTGGTAGTAAAGAAGATGCTTTGGCCGGTATTAATAAAATGCTCTCTTTCGGTACTTTAAGTTATGACGAAGTCGCCGAATTAATGCCAACGATCCAAAAAACAGCGGTAGCAACTGGTTCATCAACTGAGGATATCTCGATGGTAGTCAATGCGCTTATGCAGAGTATGAAGTTAGCGATTGATGAGATCCCATTAGCACTTGATATGGCGTTGAAAGCCGGTCAAGGCGGTTCTTTTGAGCTTGGAGATATGTCTAAATGGCTTCCGCAACAATTAGCTTCAGCATCATCTCGAGGTATGCGCGGAATGGACCATTACCGGGAAATACTGGTGATGAATGAGCAAGCCGCTGTAGTAGCCGGTACGAATGACCAAGCAGGTAACTATGTGGATTCTTTCTTACTCGCACTGCTTGATTCAAGTACCAACAATGCCCTTGCTAATAGCGATTATAAAGAGGGAAATAAAAAAGGGATTGATCTCGCTAAAAGCATGATGGCAGGTGTGGATGCAGGACTAAGCCCTGTTCAAGCCTTTATGGGGATTATGGATAAATATATTGCTCAAGATGCGGAATATCAAAAACTCGAGAAAGAGATCTTATCGGCCTCTGGTGCAGAAAGAGAAGCTAAATTACAGCAGTTAATGACCATTCTTGAATCTTCAAAGATATCTCAAATACTTGGGAATAAACAGGCTCTTATGGGCTTCCTTGCTGTTAGATTGAATCAGGAATATGGAGAAGAGTTAACAAAAGAGCTGGAGGATGCATCAGGTGCAGTAGATATTTCACACGAAGTAGTTTCATCGCAAAATAAATTTAAGACTGATATGGCAGTAAACAACCAAGAATGGCGTGAGATGGAGGCTTACCGTCCTGTTGCAGATGCTTATGCTTCTTTATTAGAAAAATTAGAAGCTTATGGTTCTGAATATCCAGAATTAACGAAGTCGATCATTTTAGCAAGAGATGCGTTGATTACGCTCGGAACAGCTGCCGCTGGAATGGCGCTACTCAGTAAAGTCTTAGGTAAAGGTGGAGGTGGGATAGGTACTCCTTGGGGACGGCCCCAAACAACTGTACCAGGATCACAGACTGCAAGACCAACCGCAAATCCGGCCAATGTTGGTGGAAAATCAAAACTAGCAACTGCGGCATTAGGTGCATTACGGTGGGCACCCGTTGCCGGTGAAGCATACGCACTCTATGAAGGCTCAAAAGATGATATCGGCAATATTGTCGATAAGCATGATGGTTTTACACCGGGTGCAGCAAAAGAGATTACTGAAACAGGTTATGAAAAAACAATCAAACCGATTGTTGATACTGCTTTAACACCATTTTCTGAGGCTTTTAAAAGCTTCGTGAATGCTTTTGGGCTTGGTGATGAAAAACCGGCAGAATCTACAGAAGCTCCATTTCATCCCGGTGAGGTACCTGTAATTGGTGAACTTTATTTTAGAGAGCCACTATTAAAAGAGCGGACGGAAGAAGATTTTACAAGCAATACCGATAATCGTGAAGATAAATCTGCCCCATATTCAGAGCTAATTAAAAAAAATGATATTGATAATTCAAAAACAGTGATTAATCAAAACTCTGAATATCACTATTCAGAAGCTCTTGTAACAGATAAGCCTACTCCTGATAGAGAGCAGCGATGGGAGGATTTGCCTGAAGAAGCTATTACAAAGAGTATCGATAACCACATAGAAAATCATGATACTTATTTAGAGTCGATTGAAGAAACCCAAAATATTGATAAATCAGAAACAACCATTAACCAAATTCATGAAGGAATACAAACTCATGAATATCATCACTTTACAAAAGATGAAAATCAGGGCGTAAATTGGGATCACTTACCTATTGGACAGGTAATGGATAATTATAACAAATTAATAAAAGAGCAATCTATGCCTGTTATTTCTTCACTGCCTAAAGTAGCAAAGAATCCCGATTATCAGCCTCTAATTATTGGTGGTGAAATCATGAACCTTGTAAAACAGAATCTGGAGCAAATTAAGCAACAGCATAATGAGATCAATAGTCGACCAACCATTATTGAGCTTCACGTAAACGGTGAAATTGATGGTCGGCAGGTGATGGAGATTGTTGAACAGCATACGATTGATCGAATGAATCGAGGGAGTAACTACTAATGTCCTGGCGAAATAACTTACAAACAGCATCTTATCGCGGTATCCCCTTTGACGTGAAAGATATCGATGATTCAAATACGAAAGCACTCGTACTGCATCAATATGCCTATAAAGATGGTGCAGATATCGAAGATCTCGGCAATGATGCGGAAGAAGTAACACTTACAGCGGTCTTTTGGGGTAATGATTATGAGTTTCGCTTTAATCAACTTCTCAAAGCTCTGGCCACCAAAGGTGGTGGAACATTGGTGCATCCAGTACGTGGCAGAATACCAAACATGCACCCATCAAGTTATCACTTTACACACGAAGCGGAGAATATTGACTATGTTCGCTTCTCAATCACTTTTCGTAAATCGATCAACGAATTACCGATCTTCTCGCTAAGCTCAATCTTCTCTGTAATTGATAGTCTATTCAATCAAGCAGAAAACCTCATTGCATTGGCAACAGACTACTTTAGCGCTTTTAGAACCTCAATCAATGAAATTAAATCATATCGTGCCCGTGCTCGAGCGATTGAAGCATCCCTTATTAATCTTAACTATGAGATTCAGAGATTAGCGCGTGGAGATAACGAACTTCTTTTCGCTTCAAATAGCGGTAAATATGCAGAATCAGGCATTGATAATGAGATCGTCACCAAGCTATCAGAAGGCATCACGACTTACATTGATAACAGTACGATCCGCAATAGTGCTCTACCTAATGTGGAGCTTAATGCATTGCAAACATCGATCGATGTGCTTGAGGCTCTCCCGATCAAAATCGGGAAAGGTGATAGCCGTTTAGATCTCGGTGTGCCGATTGCCATTGGAGATGTTACTGAGATTAATATCATGTTTAAGGCGCTATTAAACGCTGTTTACATTATTAAGATTACGGAGATTATCTCTGAAGATCGTCTATCTGTAATTGAGATCGAGAATATCGTTAATCATGCAAGAATTCTCACTGCATCAACAATTGAAGCTATTCGTGGAGCTGTGAATAATCCCGATGAGGTTTATATCATGGTGCAATCTTTAAGAGATATTCAGCACGATTTAAAACGTTTAGCGATCAGTTATATCGCCAAGAAACCACCATTAATCGTAATCCCTGCACCAATCAGTGGAACATTGCAACAGATTGCTTTTGATCTTTATCAAGATCGTTATCGTTTTAAAGAGCTATTGCAGCTTAATCCTCAGATTATTCATTCTAGTTTTATTCGACAAGGAGCGCTATTAAATGCCTATTCTGAATAATATGCCGAATTGGATGATTAAAGATAGTGTCATCGCCGTAGAAATCGATGGTTTAACACACGATAAATGGCAAGAGTACGATATTGAAAATAGCTTTGAAACGCCGGCAGATGCTTTCAGTATGCGCATTGGTATCCCAGATGGCACGATTGTTCCACTCATTAATGAGGGTGCGACTTGCACAGTAAGGATTGATGGAAAGCTCATTCTTACAGGATTTATCGATCGTATCGAACACTCCCTGACAAAATTTAATCACTCTTTTAGCATCAATGGCCGCGATAAAGGTGCGATCTTAGTCGATTGCGATGCGGAGATCACGAGTTTTGTTGGCTTAACACTTAAAGAATCGATTGAAAAGATCGTTAATCCCTTAGGAATTGACAAGATTGAGTTCAAAGGCAAGGAAGATATTGCTTTTGATAAGACAGAGCTCGAACCCGGAATGAATGCTTGGGAAGCAGTAAAACGCTTAGTTAATAGCGCCGGCATGCACGCCTGGTTTAAAGCGGATGGCACTTTAGTTGTGGGAGAAGCCGACTATACTACGCCACCTGTGGCTAAGCTGATCTTAAATTATAGCGGTCATCTTAATAATGTAACGGAACTAATAATGCAGCAATCTGCTGCGAATCGTTATAGTGAAGTGACATTCTTAGGACAATCTCACGGCCGTAAAACAGATAGTGCTAAACATGATCTTAAGTATGTTCATAAAGATGAAACGGCTCAATTTGAGAAGAAAAGAACGATCATTCTCGGGAATGTTGAAAATCAAAAAGCACTAGAGAAAGCGGCAAAGAAATGGCTTGCAGATGTGCAATTGGAAGGCTTAACGATCAGAGCAACAGTTCCCGGACATTATACAGATTTTGGAATTCTTTGGGAGAATGGCCAGAGAGTTCATTTAGAGAGTGATGTATTCGGTATCGATCGCGTCTTTTTTCTGATATCTCGGAGGTTTCAATCATCCCGAAGCCAAGGAAGGATCACTATTTTAGAACTTAAAGAAGATGGTGTCTGGTTACCCGACTCACCAGGAGCATCAAAAGCTCGCTCAAGAAAAGGTAAAAAACAGAAGAAAGAGCTGGCAGTGATTACGCCAACGAAGAGGTAATTATGCTTAATAGAATGAAACAGGAAGTACAGAAGCTTCTTAATAATATCAGATCTCCGTTCCGTGGGATTCTCAATAGTAGCGATAGCAGTGCCGATATTCAAAGACATCAAGTATCAGGCTTATCGGATGAAACGCTGCAAGATGTTGAGCTCTACCAACACTTTGGCTTTACTTCTAATCCACCCGCAGGCACCAATGTGATTGTTGTGCCGCTCAATGGGCTTACAAGTCATTCAGTCATTATTGCGACTGAAAACGGCAATTACAGGCTTGCAGCACTGAAACCTGGTGAAGTGGCGTTATATAGCTCACATGGATCAACCATTGTGTTAAAGGAAGGAAACATTATCGATATTAATGCCAAAGAGATCAATCTCAAAGCAACAAAGATCACTGGAACTGCTGATGATATCGAGATTAACGCAACTCAATCTACAACGATTACAGCACCTGTGATCAATCTTAATGGTGCATTAAATGCAGGTGGGGGCAGTGCTTCAGGCGCAACAGCCACGATTAATATGCCGTTAGAAGTGAAATCGAAAGTAACCGCAGATGAGGATGTGATCGTTGCCGGTAAAAGCTTTAATAATCATACGCATCCAACACCTACTGGAGAATCTGACAAGCCCTCCTAAAATCCTGAAGCCCCGCAGGCTCTCGTGCTTCTTATATCTATCTATGATGGCGTTATTGAATTGTAATCAAGAGGAGATTAAAGATGTCTAAGAACGCACGTTACGTGGGCTCGGTTGTTATAGAGATTGATGGAGTTGAGATTGAAGCGATCAATTTCAAATATGATGTAAACACAGGTCGAAGAAGAGTCAATACGATGAACTCGAAAGGCCGTTCTCTCGGATACGCAAAGGGTATTGCAACGTTTGATTTGAACTTTGATGTTCCTATCCTCATCGATGGTAGCCAAGATATTGATTGGGCAAAAATTACAGCAAGCAAATTTACTTATTGGCCATTAGATAATCCTTCACGCCGTAAAACATTGCGGGATTTTGCAGTAGAAACAACCGCAGAATCATCCAGTGCAGAAGGTGAGGCAACAGTATCAGTCACAGGTTTCGCATTTGGAGAGATCAATGAGTAATTTAAAAGAAACAGGAAAGCTACTCTACGGCTATGCAGATAAAGATGGCAATCTTCATTATGACTTTGAGTTGCGCTTGTTAACGATCAGAGGAGAAATGAATACTCTCAATATCCTCTTAAGTGAATATCCCAATCTCGATGAATTACCCGAAACAGAGCGTTTTACAATTGAAAGAGCTGTAACACTATCGGAAACATTAAGAGTGGGTGGCCAGAAACTTACCGTAGATGAGATTTTAAATCTAGCCTCTGAAGAGTTTACGATCTTATTAGATGCGGAGATGAATTTAAGAAAAAAGCGCTCAGAGCCTACCCAATAACAAAGAGTAGTACCCATCAATCAACATTAAGAGAGCGTCGGGAATGGACTCAAATAGCTATCTTCACCTTAGCAAAATCAGGGCTGGATACAGAGTTCATTTCTAATTTAGCGCTGATGGAGCTAGGCTCTTGGATTAATAGTCTAACAACATTAACAACTGGAAAGCGGCCTATAGATCCCATTATTAAGCGCGATATGGCGAAAAAGAATAGTGCTGCACTTAAAGAATTAATAGCAAGAAAAAGCGCCTAAAGCTACGCCTCTATAGATCACTTATAAAAGTTAAATAAAAATCCAACTTTATATTATCAGTTAATAGATAAAAAGGAAATAATTATGAATCATATCGTTATTTTAGACGGTAAAAGATATTGGAAAGATCCCAAAGGGAACCTTGTTCCAGAACCAGCAGTAAAAGAGCTCGATAAGTTTGAAGATCAGACCGTTCGCAAGCTCGTCGTATTGGCTGAAGAGTACCAGCAGGCAGGGATTGAGTTTAAAGAGAAGATCTTCAATGAAGTTAGAGAGTTCATCGAACTCAGCGCTACCGAGTATGACACGGTTATTCAAGGTTCTAAAGGTGGTGCATCCCTATATGCATTTAATGGCGAGTATCGCATTCAGTATTCAGTTGCTGATCATATTAACTTTAATAATCGTCTCATGATCGCTAAAGAGCTCATTGATAAGTGTATTCTCAGTTGGTCTAATGGTGCATCTGATGAGATCATGGCGCTTATTAATCGAGCATTCAGTGTCGATAAAGCTGGATCTATTAACGTTCGTAACGTCTTAAGCTTAAGATCGCTCGATATTAAAGATGAGAAGTGGCTTAAAGCAATGGATGCTATTAACGATTCAATCAAAATTATTGGTTCCAGTGAATACATTCGTATCTATAAAAAAGATGAATTAGGTAAATATAGACAAATCGTCCTCGACTTCTCCAAACTTTAAACAGCATTTAACCACTGTTTAAACACAATAAAAAAGCCCTGCATTCAGGGCTTAATTTGTGCCAAATCTGTTACAATCTTCATAAATTGGCTATGCCAATCAAATTACGAGAATATGCCAAAAATTTTACGAGCTTACAAGAACGCAACTATTGCTGTTAACTACTATTTAAGTAATTCATTCAATATATGATCTATTTCAATATGCTCTTTAAGTTAAAAATAATTAATATATTAAATAGAGGATCAACAAAAGCTATCGATAAAGTCAAAACAGTTAAGATAATAACTCCAATAAAAATATCATTACCATCAATTAAAAGAGTGCAAAATCAATCCTTAATATATTATTCACAACAACATAATCATAAGGCTGATAAGATGGGGCTATTGACCTGATGAGCCCCTTCACTTAATGTGGAAGTGCGCAGTTCGCAAAGATTATGCAATAGGGATAAATATATGACCATCCATTTTAAAATCCGCACCCTCTTCTTCACCCTTCTTCTCCTCTTTTCAATGGCGACCTCCCTCTCGATGGCGGAAGATACCCCCTTAGAAGAGCGGACAGAAAAACTCAACGATATTGAGCTCAAACTCGATGATATTATTGAGCGTAAGAAAGCTCTCCAAAAGCAGCTTAAAGATAAAGCGCTCTCTGAAGAGGAGGTAGCAGATCTCAATCAACGCCTCCAAACCTTAATGCATCAACAGAAAGAATTTAATGCACTCTTCGAGCAGACAGCTCTTGGAGGAATTGACCTCTCCCTCTTTAATGAACCTGAGATAGCGCCGGAAGCAGAAGCGCAAATCAATTATGATTGGCAACAGGAAGTATTACAGATTTTGCAACCCTTCTTTGCACAGATGCAACGGGCAACTGAAAAAGCGCGAACTAAAGATCTCTTAATTGAAGATACACGTGAGCTGGCAAAAAAGATTGAACTTGCTCAATTTGGGCTCAATACCCTACAGAGTATCGATCGGGAAGATCTCAATCCTAAATCACTCGCTGCGATTACTAAGATCGAAGAGCAATGGACCGATAAGATTAAATCTTTAGAACATCAGAAGAATATTGTAGATCTAAAGCTGCAAGACCTCACCGATAATCGTCCATTTCTGGTCAAACTTTGGGACAACCTCTGGCACTTTATTACAGAAGAGGGAATCACCATTGTTATTGCTTCGGCCGCATCACTTATCTTCTACTATCTCTTTAGACAGATCATCCTTCTCTACTCAAACTATCAACAGCGCGATCGAAAGCGAACCCTCGATTTCAAATGGCGCTTTGTGATGCTTTTACTGCAAGCGGCAAACTTCCTCCTTACCTTAACGATCTTTCTTGTTATTCTCCATACGAGTGGCAATCTCATGCTCTTTGGGATTGTGGTCTTCGCTCTCTTGATGCTTGTTGTCAGCTTTAGAGCGAAATTCCCACTCTATCTACAAAAGTTACGGATCTTCCTCAACCTCGGTCAGGCGCGAGAAGGAGAAAGAATTATCTATGGCGACATTCCATGGGAGATTAAAAAGATCAGCCTCAATTATGTCTATCTCACCAACCCACTTCTCGATAATGGCACGGTACGTGTCACCATCGATCTCCTCGATAAATTCTATTCTCGCGAAACAATCACCGATGAACTCTGGTTCCCGAGTCGGAAAAATGACATCTTGCTTCTTCCTGATAAACGTATCATCAAAGTATTAAGACAGACTCCAGAATCGATCTATCTCGATCATGATGGCTCTACCATTGTGATGCCAACAGCAGAGTTCTATAAGCTTAAATTTAGCAATCTCTCCCGAGGTTATAGCTTAACGCTCAACTTTACGATGGAAGAGCCTAATCCTGAATCCCCTCTCACATTCGTTGAAATTGAAGAGAGTATGGTCAATGCCATCAAATCTGAATTTAAACATTATGAAGAAGGATTACCCAATGGCGTTAAAAATATCACCTTCTATCTACGACAGCTGCTCTCCGGCACAACAACAAGTTATCAAGTTGTTGTAGAGATGGCCCCAAATGCTGCTAAATATTATCTTCTTGCAAGAACTGCCCTCAATCGTGCGATTATTACTAATGCCCGTAAAAATGGCTGGCCAATCCTCTTAACAGAGAATATATAATAAGCGCTGAAGCAATCAATACCGCTCTATAGCATTTTATAGCGATAGAGCGGTTATCATACCTGCAATGCCCTCCTAAAATTTTCCTACAATTTCAACACATAGCAATATTTATAGGAGGTTAACCTCCCACGATTGAGAGAAAATGGCTCACTACCTTTTATCTCCTAGATACATTTCAATCACTTTTCTTCCTCTCTCCGACCTCTTTTTTCCCTTTCAGCACTCAACTGATTGCAAATAATTTTGGCAAAAGGCTGATAAATCGCCATTTGAGATCTTCTTAATCTTCACTAAATGATAAAAAAATCACTATTGATCAATATTTGATCAATTGCCGTTTTTCCCCTGATTGAAGCCTCTCTTTTATTTTTTATAGCTGAAAACTACAATATAACTACACAAAGATCTCTTCTCTTTTCTCAATAGAGGCTCACTCCCCATAGCTATCGCCTTAAAGCCCCTATGACTCTTCCTCTTAAAATGGTCGAAAAGCATTTTAAGTAGGCGCTGAGCGAACAGAAGCTAATAAAAATGGTTACTTTTAAGGTGGGTGCTCAAGAGCGGATTCACATACACCATTTTCAAAAAAGTGTCAATATTGTATCAGGTTTTATTTTTCGATACTGTTATAAGCGTTATTGGCAAACGTAGAAAGGTATTTATGAATCAACAAACTAGAATTGCAGTATTAGGCGCAGGCCCAAGCGGACTTGCACAATTAAGAGCTTTCCAAACATTACGTGACCAAGGAAAAGAGATTCCTGAAATTGTCTGTTATGAAAAACAGGAAGATTGGGGCGGCATGTGGCGCTACAATTGGGAAACCTGTACAGACCGTAACGGAGAGCCCGTACATGGCAGTATGTATCGATTCTTGTGGATCAACGCACCTAAAGAAGCACTCGAGTTTGGTGACTACACATTTGATGATCATTTCAAAGAGCCGATTCCATCCTATGTCCCAAGAGCGGTATTGAAAGAGTATGTAATCTCACGTGTTGAGAAGAACAATGTTCGTCAATATATCCGTTTCAACCATGCGGTGCGTTGGGTTGAATATAATGAAGAGACAGAGAAGTTTACTGTTTCTGTCATGGACCATAATCAGAATAAGTTAATTACAGAAGAGTTTGATTATGTTGTCTGTGCAACAGGTCACTTCTCTACGCCGAATATCCCAAGATTTGATGGTTTATCGATGAGTTCTGGTCGTGTCCTTCACTCTCATGAGTTTAGAGATGCCCGTGAATTTAAAGGCCAAGATGTCTTAATTATCGGTAGTAGCTACTCTGCTGAAGATATCGGAACACAATGTTACAAATATGGTGCTAAATCGATCACTTTTAGTTATCGTACCAATCCTATAGGTCATGATTGGCCTGAAGGTTTTACTGAAGTACCCCTTCTTGAGAGAATGGATGATGATGTTGCACACTTTAAAGATGGTACAAAGAAGAAGATCGACTCTGTCATTCTCTGTACAGGATTTAAGTTTAACTTCCCATTCCTACACGATAATGTTCGCTTAGTTGCAAAAGAGAGTATCTATCCTGAGAATCTCTATAAAGGTGTCTGCCTGATCGATAATCCGAAGATGTTCTATGTGGGAATGCAGAATCAGTACTACACCTTCAACATGTTTGATACACAAGCATGGACTGTACGCGACATGATTATGGGAACGCAGAAACTTCCTTCAAAAGAAGAGATGCGCAAAGATAGCCAGAAATGGATCGATCGTTTAGAGAAGCTCTCAACAGATCATGAGTTCATCGATTATCAAGCATCCTATATTGAAGAATTACTTAAAGGTACAGACTATCCTGACTTCCATGTTCATGAGCAGGGATTAATCCTCAAATCATGGCAGGAAGATAAGAAGGAAGATATTATGGGCTTCCGTAATAAGAGCTATAGCTCAACAATTACCGGCACATTAGCCTCTGCCCTACCAAAGCCTTGGATGGAGATTATGGATGACTCCTATCGCGGCTTTATGGCACAAGAGTTTGTTGAAGCAGAAGAAGATGCTTTAACAGGTGAACCTGTTGAGTGTGAAAAGTGAGCGTGAAAAGTAATAGAAGTCACAAAAAACTCACCAATAGAGCTCTCATCTAAAATTCTCAATGATCATAATTCTCATTGATCCTTAAGATTAGAATTGAGATCAGAAGAAAATAAGAAGTAGAGAGGCTTTATAAAGAACCCCCTTTAAGTAATCACTTAAAGGGGGTTTTCAGTATCAATCGATAATATCACGCAACTTAACGACCATGATATTAAGCAGTTACAGCAGCTTTTTTGACCGACTCTTCTAGATCATTTTTTGCCGTATGAGGATTATGCCCTGGCTTGTAAGGGTCATGTGTTGCCGTAATATCGAGCTTCTCAAAGAGCTCCTTATCGGTAATCTGGTCCGCATTAGGCGTTGTTAAGAGCTTATCACCATAAAAAATGGAGTTAGCACCCGCCATGAAGCAGAGCGCTTGTAACTCTTCGCTCATCGTTTCGCGACCAGCCGAGAGGCGCACCATCGATTTCGGCATCATAATACGTGCTACTGCGATCGTTCTTAAAAAATCAAAATCATCGACTCGCTGATTCTCTTCAAAAGGCGTTCCGGCAATCGGAATAAGGCGATTGATCGGAACACTCTCTGGTGGCGTTCCCATGTTCGCTAACTGGACTAAAAGTGAAGCTCTATCACGGACAGACTCACCTAACCCGATAATTCCCCCTGAACAGACCTTAATGCCGGCATCACGCACATAATCGAGCGTATCAAGACGATGTTGATAGCTATGTGTTGTTACTACGCTCGCATAATATTCAGGAGAGGTATCGAGGTTATGATTGTAGTA
The DNA here is from genome assembly GCF_003121925.1 of Ignatzschineria indica. Classification (NCBI taxonomy): domain Bacteria; kingdom Pseudomonadati; phylum Pseudomonadota; class Gammaproteobacteria; order Cardiobacteriales; family Ignatzschineriaceae; genus Ignatzschineria; species Ignatzschineria indica. The sequence continues at coordinate 684,585 of NZ_QEWR01000002.1, forward strand.
ATCTAATCCGGCATCCGCTAACTCTTCCGCTTGCTCAGCATTGAGATGCCCAAGCGTCATACAGGTCTCTAATCCAAGAGATTTCACCCCTTCAATCATCATCTTAATCATCGGCATATCACGCGCTTTAGGATTACGCCAAGCTGCCCCCATACAGAAACGACTTGCGCCCGTCTCTTTTGCCGCTTTCGCTTCATTAATAACCTTTTCAACTTCTAAGAGTTTTTCTGGCTCTAACCCAGTATCGTAACGAACGCTCTGTGCGCAATATTTACAATCCTCCGAGCAGTTGCCGGTCTTAATTGAGAGCAATGTACTCACCTGAACCTTGGTAGGATCAAAATTTTGACGATGAACTGTCTGTGCTTCAAAAAGTAACTCAAAAAGTGGTTTTTCAAAGAGCGCTAATGCCTTCTCTATTGACCACTCA